>JBMOIG010000072.1:0-24095 GCA_049317445.1 Myxococcota bacterium
CGAGCATGGAGAGGGGTGGCGCCGACAGGCGACGGGGTGAGGCGCGATCCCGTCGCTAGGGCCACACGCCTCGATC
The DNA here is from genome assembly GCA_049317445.1 of Myxococcota bacterium. Classification (GTDB taxonomy): domain Bacteria; phylum Myxococcota_A; class UBA9042; order UBA9042; family UBA9042; genus CAJBNH01. The sequence continues at coordinate 77 of JBMOIG010000072.1, forward strand.
AGACGTGTCGGTCGCAGACGCGAGGAAGACCCGATCAATCATCAGGTACAGCGGCCCTTCCCTGTCCGGAATCCTGGCTCGTGGATCAGGTGCTCGCGTCAGCACAGGCAGCAGGCCTTCCGTCCCGGCAGTGGGCGGGCGCCGACCACAACCCGGTGGACTCGCTGCTCCCCCAACGATGGGTCGCCGGCCGGAGGCCCGCTCGTACCCTGTTGGACCCCAGACATCGAGGAGCACCCGTCCCACCCCGCTTCGACCTTGACGCCAAGCCCGGTTTGCCCTAAAACGACGGCCCCGCACGCGCGTCTGCCGCCCCTTTCGGGTGCGCCCCAGGCCCGCGAGAGCCTGCGGACAGTCGACAGCAAGCACTGATTTCCCCAAGAGGATCCCGTGGCGAACCATCCTTCCGCCCTCAAGCGCGCCCGTCAGAACGAGAAGGCCCGCCTGCGCAATCGCGCTGGCAAGGCCGTGAATCGCACCATCATTCGCAAGTTCGCGACGGCCCTCGAAGCCGGCGAGGCCCAGAAGGTCCTGCCCGAGGTCATGGCGCAGCTGGCTGGTAGCGCTGCCAAGGGGGTCATCCCCAAGAAGCGCGCTTCCCGCAAGATCGCCCGCCTGTCGCGCGCTGCCGCCAAGGCCTAGCCGCTCGCGGCGAGGTGTCCCGTGGTCGAGCCGACTGCCGCCCCTCCTGGCCTCGAGCTCGTGCGCCACTGGTGCCGCGTCGCTGCCCAAACTACTGAAAGCCAGCGCTTTCTGCTGAGTCACTTGGCCTCGGGCCTTGTGGGTCGCGGTTGGTTGCATCCCCTCGACAAGCTTCGCGAATCCGCGGCCGACGCCTTGGGCGAGCCGGTTGATCGCGTCAACGGCGATCTCGACGCGCTGGTCGCGCTTGACCTTGTGACGGTGCAGGACGGCAAGGTGACTTCGGTAGGGGCCTTGCTGGCCGCGCGATCGACCGGGATCGACTTCGTGCTGGACGCCCAACACGCCGTGCACTTGGTTGGACCGTTGGCGGCGCTTGCCGCAGCGGTCGCGCTGCACCGCAAGGGCGAGGTGCGCGCCGTGTGCGCCGACGATGCAACGACGCGTCTGGTGCTGGTTTGCGACGCCTCCGGCATCTTTGAGCGGCGACCCGAGTCGATCGGCCTGTTCTTGCCGGCTTGGGACGGTCAGGGCTCGCCGGTGGCGTACGCGTCGGGCGGTGGCCTATTCCGCGACGACGACGCACTTGGTCGTTGGCAGGAGCAGCACGGCGACCCGCCCGGGATGCCGGTGGCCTCGTTTCTGTTCCCGATGGCCGCGGCAGAGTTGGGGGAGGAACTGGGGCACGCCCTAGCGCCCCTGTTCGATCGTCTGCCCGACTACGACTAGGAAGTTCCGGAAATCAACGGGTTGTTGAAGGCGATGCGAATACGCAGCGCTGCCTTAGCTCGTCGGCCCACGCAGGGCGCGCGTCCAGCACCGCGGACTGCGCACGCAACCACACGTCCAGCTCTGCACAGCGACCCTCGCGCGCCGCCGCCAGCGCCACCAGCCGGACCGTCTCTTGGGGGATCTCGGTGCAGCACGCTTGCAGCGCAGGCAGCGTGGCCTGCAGCGTGCGTGGGGCCAGGGTCAGCTCGCCCCGCAGCAGGTGGTAGCGCGCCCAAAGGTAGGTGGCGACAGGGGAATCCGGCAGAGCCGCGTGCAGCCGATCGACGACCGGACCGGGCTTGCGGTAGGGGCCGTGGGCTCCCAGCAGGTCGCGGATCGCCTCTCGCCCCGGCAGTGTACTTACCAGCAGCAGTCTCACCTCCAGCGCCCGCCGCGCCGCCCGGTGCACCGGAAGCGCCAGCGCCGCGTGCCAGTCGGCTTGCGCCCGCTGCAGGTTGCCCGCGCCCAGCGAGAGATCCCCATGAACGACAAGGGCTTCCGCCCGCTCCAGCCGATTCAGGCCTTGGGTTGCGGTGACGGCGTCGGGCAGGTCCAGCACGGCTTGGGCGAGCCGCAGCCCCTCGGGAAAACGTCCAATCCGCCCTTGTGCCGCGGCAAGGCCCAGCTGCAATCCGGGCTCGGGCGTGCAGACGTCGCCCAGCCGATTCAGCAGCCGTTCCCACACTTCCTGTGACCCCTGCAAGTCGTCGTCGCGCCACAGATCCGTTGCGCGACGGACGGATCGGCCGACTTCGAGCGCACAAGCTTGGCCAAACAGCCCCGGTCGCTCGAACCGCGCGCGAGCCCTGTCCAGCTCGTCGGGAGACACCGGGTGAGCGGCCGCGTCATCCACGAAGCGCTCCCACTCCGCAACCAGTTGGTCCACCGCAACGCCGGTCGCCTGCGTCAGGTCGGCCGTTCGGTAGATCTGCGCAAACACCTGCGACCCATAGCGATCCCGCAGCCAGCGCAGGAACGACCCGGCCAGCGTGTAGGCGCGGGCGCTCGACTGGCCGAAGAAGCCAACGGGCGAGAACAACTCGCGAAGCGGCGGTGCCAAACCCAGCATCCGCATCGCGCGACTGGAGCGGTGCGGATCCATGCCGTCGGTCTGCGGCCACTCGGCGGCAACGGCGGTGCCCTCGATCAGCAGCGCGTCCGGCAGCACCCCGCCCCGCAGGGGAACCCGGAAGGGGGGAGGGGCCAGCACGCCGGCAAACACGTGCGCCAGCTCGTGGGCAAGCACCGACGCACCATATTCCGGAAGCGTCAGATGCACTTGCGCAAGCCACGGCTTGGCCATGTCGACGTGCTCGGCGCCCATCCAGCGTCGCTTCTGCTCGGCGTCCTCGTACAAGTACACCTGCACCGTCGGCGGCGTGACCCCAAACCACTGGTGCAGCTGGTGATGGCGAAAGGCGACATCGGCCGCGAGCGCACGCTGCAGGGCCGAACCGTCGGGACCGCCGGCGTCTTTAGGGGACAGGTGGACGACGGCAGCCGCGGGATCCTGCAACCGTGCGCCCGGCATACGGATCTCCAGACGGACCGACAACACCTGCTCGACGGCGGTGGCGGGCAGACGCCAGCCCATCGGCTCGGCCAGCCACTCTCCCGCCAGCAAACCCAGCACGACCGATAGCGCGCCGACTTGGGCCGCCCGCGACGTCCTCAGCAGCGTCCCGACCGGTCGCAGGCCGTACGGTGCATCGACTGACCGCAGTGCAACGAACAGAACCAGCAGCGGCCCCCAGGTCGCCAAGCCGACGATTCGCCAGACGACGTAGGGCGTTCCGACCGCCACCGCGTCCTCGTACAGTGCCCCGGCGAGCCAGCCGACCAGCCCGTGCCACGCCTGCACCTGCGGCTGGGTGTAGAAGTGCAGCAACGGCCGCACCAACGACAGCAGCACCAGCGCGGCAAACGTCGCGGTCGCCCGCCCGGCGCGCGATGACCCAGCTGCGGCGGGTGGCCATGCCTGCAGGGACGCCGCGGCCCACGCCGCGCCGATCAGCGCCGAGCAGACCGGGCCCAGCGCGTAGAAGGCGAGTCCCTGCGCGAGGTTGCAGTTCGGCACCCAGACACCGGCGACGAGCAGCGCGACCAGCGGCAGAACGACGACGGTCGCCAGCTCGAAGGCCAGTCGCTGCAGGGATTTGCGGGTCCCGGCAAGGACGACCCAGCCCCCGGCGAGCCCTACGACGGGCGCGAGGAACAAAGACGCGTGGTAGTCCAGCACCCCCAGACCGGGCGAAGTCGTCAGCGCGCAGGCGACGCACAGGGTGGCGAGCGCGGGCCAGGGCAGGGTACGGAGGCGTCGGGCAAGCGAGGGCATCCGCCGACGGTAGCAGGGGCGACGAACTGGGAGCAACCCGGCGTCCAGACCCCGGAGGAACTCGGTCGGCGCCATCGTGATTGACAGGTCGTTCGCAGGCGGTGGTAAGCTCGCGCGTCCGCGCTGGCCGCAGTTGCTGTCGGCGGCGGTCGATTGGGCACCACTCCCCCAGAGAGAGACGACGCATGGGTTCGACCCGGCTGGTCCGCGTGGACATCGAAGACTCCGAGCAGGAGATCGTGCTCGCCGACGTGACGACGATCGGCCGACAACCGACGAACACCCTGCAGATCGTCGATCGGCTGGTTTCGAAAGAGCACGCGGTGCTTCAGCGGCACCCGGAAACGTCGTCCTGGTCACTGCGCGACCTCTCCAGCCGCAACGGCACCTACTGCAACGAAGTGCTGGTCGAGGGGCAGATCGCCCTTCGCAACGACGACATCCTGCGCATCGGCAGCACGTCCTGGCGCTTCGTGGCCGAGGTTCCCCGGTGGATTCCCGAGGAGCCGGTGGTCGAGACGGCGTGGGATGAGCGTTCTGCCAGCGTTCACGCGACGGTGCAGATCGACCTCGAGAGCGACTTCGTGCCCAGCGAGCTTGTGTTCGATGAGCACACCCTGCGCGCCGATTACGACAAGCTTCGCCTCGCTTACACGCTGTCACGCGACCTGCACGCGGCCCCCGACATCGAGGCCGTGCTGGACCGCCTGCTGAACCGCATCTTCCAGTGGATGCCGGTCGACCGCGCCGTCGTGCTGTTCGTCGACGACTCGCTGGCGGGCGACCCGGCGGACCGGCTGGTGCGCGCTGCCCTCAAGACACGTCCCGGTGCCAACCTTGGCGATGATCAGGGGTATTTGGTCCCGCGGTCGATCCTCAAGCAGGCCGTGGGGCGGCGCGAGGCGGTCTTGAGCACCGATGCGATGCTCGACGCGCGCTTCAACCAGGCAGAGTCGATCCTGATGCAGGGCATCCGGTCCAGCATGACGGTGCCGCTGCTGACCCACGACCGCATCATCGGCGTCCTGCATGTGGACTCGCTGATCTCGTCAGGTCTGTTCACGGAGAAGGACCTGGCGGTGCTGGCGGCGGTGTCTCAGCAGGCGTCGATCTCCATCGATAACGTGCTGTTGCAGCGGCGGGTGCTGGAAGAGGCGGCCCTGCGGTCGTCCCTGTCGCGCATGCTGTCGCCCAATCTCGTCGAGCGAATCGTGTCGGGCGATCTGGTGATCGAGAAGGGTGGCGTGGTCAAGCGCGTCACGGTGCTGTTCGCAGACATCCGCGGTTTCACCAGCCTGACCGAGCGCCTGCCGCCGCCCGACATGGTCGCAATGATGAACGAGTACTTCGAGCGCGTGAGCAACGTCGTGTTCGCGCATGACGGCACGCTAGACAAGTACATCGGCGACGCAGTGATGGCCCTTTGGGGTGCGCCGCTGGGCACCGAGCACGACGAATTGCGAGCTGTACGAGCGGGTTATGAGATCCAGCAGACGGTCCATGCCTTCAATCGAGAGCGTCTGGCCGCAGGTCAGGAGCAGATCAGCGTGGGTGTGGGCATCGCAACCGCCCAGGTCATCGCGGGTTACGTTGGTTCGACACGCACCATGAGCTACACGGTGTTCGGTCGCGGCGTGAACCTGGCGGCTCGGTTGTGCGGCGTGGCGGGGCCGGGCGAGGTGCTGCTGGCGCCCACGACGCACGCTGCCGTGCGCGATTGGGTCGACGCCGAGGTGCTGGCGGAGCGATTCCTCAAGGGCATGGCCGATCCGGTGTGTCCGGTGCGCGTTCGACGCATGCTGGACTCCACCGCTGTCGTCGCCTTGCCGGTCGAGCCGACGTAGCTGGCCTGGGACAGCAGCGGCAGCGGCAAGTCCCTATTCGTCCAGCGTTTCCAACCGATCCAACAGGGCCAGCACGACTTGCGCGGGCGCAGGCGGGAACACCTGCCGTACCGCTGCCCGGCCCTCGTTCAAGGCGGACGTCAGCCTTGCACGGGTCGACGCTTCGGCACCGCGCAGCTGCAACCACTCGACCCACTTGCGAACTTCGGCGTCGTCGGGTGCCTCTCCCTGCCTCGCGCGCGCCAGCAGACCCTGCAGCCCGGCCACATCCGCAGGCTCCGCCCCCTCGCACGCCAATAGCACCGGCCAAGTCGGCTTGCCCTCTCGCAGATCGGCGCCCGCGTCGCCGCGGCCCTTGCGTCCAAGCAGGTCCAGCAGGTCGTCGCGGATCTGGAAGGCCAGACCCACGTCGGCACCCAGACGCTCCGCCGCCCGGACCTGCTCGAAGGGCAGCTGCAGCAGCAGGGCGGCCCCGGCCAAGCACGCGCCGAACAGCGGCCCCGTCTTGCCGATGTCTACTGCCTCGACCGTGGCTCGCGAAGGGGCCGGGTCGTCCCGCAGATCCAGATCAGCCACCTGACCACGGACGGTCGCCATCAGCGCGCGCGCGGCCAGACTGGTGAGGGGGGCCCGCAGGTGTTCGGGGATCGAGGGGGCTTCGAGCAGCGCCGCAAGCGGCCCCACCAGCAGCCCGTCGCCGCCGTTGATCGCTTGCGCTGTGCCCACTTGCGTCCACAGCGTCGGCTTGCCCCGCCGCAATCGGTCGTTGTCCTGGATGTCGTCGTGGACCAGCGTTCCGTTATGCAGAAGCTCAAGACACGCACCCAGATCCAGCGCCGCCTCTACCGGGCCGCCGCCCGCCGCCACAAGCGCCGCCGGCAGCAGACCGCGCAAACGCTTGCCGCCTGAGCCCAGTTGATCGCGAATCATCGCCTGCAGGCCCGCAGCGCCGGAGTCGCTGGGGGCGCCGAGCGAGTGCACGCGGGACAGCAGACCCAGCGCGCGCGTCTCGAGACCGGCGCGGTGTGGGGCAAGCAGGGCGTCGAAGGTCATCAGCAGCTCCGTGGGGCCAGATCTTGCGGCAACAGGGCGACGGTGCGGCCGCCGATGGCAGTCCAAGCCGCGACCGCCTGTTGAACGGCTTGCGGCGAGTCGGAAAGGGCGAGGACGCAGTCGCCACCGCCCGCGCCCGAGGTGCGGGCGATGCAACCCGTGGACTGAATGAGGGTTCTCAGGTCTCGCAGCGGAGCAGGATCCAGGTCAGCAACGTGGATGGCGGCGCCGGTGAAGGCCCGCTCGCAGGCCCGCAGCGCGTCGAGGATCAGCTCTGGCCGGCCGTGGCTCCACACCTGCAGCAGCGCGGTCGCGGCACCGGCGATGTTGTCCAAGTCCGCGTCTGGCAGAGGATCCCGCGCAAGCGCCGACATCGTGGCGGCCGGCACACCCGAAAACAAGGCGGCGCCGTGCAGACCGTCCGGCCACGCCAGATGGACCGCCTGCGCTGGCTCGTGTTGCCACGCCAGCACGCCACCATGCGCGATGGTAGCGACGTCGTAGCCACTGCCGCGTTTCCCCTGTCCCTGCGCATGGATCGCGCGGCCCCAACTTGTGACGGTGGTCGGCGAGGTCGGAACGCCGTCGATGCCGGCGAGCCGCTCTGAGGCCAATACCGCCCGCAGCACAGCCACCGTCACCGCCGCACTGGTCCCCAGACCCACCTTGCGCCCGTCGACGTCGCCACTCACCTGAAGGCGCAGATCATGATGCAGCGTGCGCTGTTGATGGTGGGAGAGCCACTCGATGACCGCCGAGGCAAACCCCGGCAGACCCGGCAGCGGCTCGGTCTGCGGTCGCAGCGCCAGAAAGGCGACGTCCTTGCCGAACGCGCTCACCGTCACCGTCGGCCTGTCGCTCGCCGCTCCCAGCGTCACTTCGACCAGTCGACCCACGGCGAGCGCCAGACAGCGCCCACCCGGACGCAGCACCGCGTACTCCCCCGCCAGCATCAGCTTTCCGGGGACTGTCCATGCGGTGGGCTCAGGCATGGGTCCTCGTCAGCCGGGCTCCGGACCCGATGCTCGTCTGCAGCACCTGCTCGATGCCCTCAATCTCGCCCAGCGTCTCCGCCACGGTGCGCGCGTCGTCGGGCTCGACCAGCACGACCACACTCGCGCCTGCGTCGATGGTGAAGCAGCACCGCGCACCGTCCATCCGCAACCGCCTGACTTCGTGAAGGATGCGCAGGGTGGTCGGCTGCCAGTACAGCAGCGGCGGTCGGCTGGCCATCATCGTCGCGTGCATGGCCAGTGCGTTGCCCTCGACCACTTCTGCCAGCTTGCGCATGTCGCGTTCGGCCAGCGCCCGCTCGCAAGTCACCACATCCGTCTGGCACTGCTGAATCCACGCTTGGAACAGCGGCGAACTGGTGGCACTGGCCGCCATCCCCGACGTCGACGACACGCCCTTGCGGCCGCCGACATGTGCCACCAGCACCCGCAACGGCCAGTGCTCGGCCGGAAACACCTGATGCGCAAAGGAATCCAGACCGTCGGCGCGCTCTCCCACCTGCCACTTCACGAAGCCGCCGGCAATCGACCGGCTGGCCGAGCCCGAGCCGATGCGGGCCAGACGCGAGAGTGCGGGCTCGCCCAGATCCAGACCGTAGGCCTTGCTGGCGGCCAGGGCGAGCGCGGCAAAGGCCGACGCGCTGGAAGCCAGACCTCGGGCGGCGGGCACCGTATTCACCGACCGCAGTCCCGCGTGGACGCTGGAGCCGGCGAGCTCGCGCACCGCGTTCAGCACTCGCCGAACCTTGACCATGCCGGCGGCGTCCAGCGGCTGGTCGTCCAGCAGCATCACGTCTTCTTCGAGTTCCGACGCTGGCGACACGACAGTGAACGAGCCTAACTCCGCAAGCGCAATCGAGATCGACGAGGCGAGCGGCAGGTTCAGCGACGCGTCGCGCTTGCCCCAGTACTTGGTCAGCGCGATGTTGCTTGGCGCGAAAGCGGCGGCGACTTGCAGGGACATGGCATCTCCCTTGGGCGCAGGCGTCAGGCGACGACGGGCACCACGAAACGGGCGGTCGTCCAGGGTTGCATGGCGCGGCACAATTCGACCGCGGTAGTCTCGTCGGGCACCAGCGCGAGCAGCATTCCGCCTAGGCCGGCCCCCGTCTGCTTGGTGGCCAGCGCGCCGTGGTCGCGGGCAACGGCAAGTGCGTGCTTCATGCGGTCATCGACCACGCCAAGCGGCACCAGCGCGTCGCCAGCTCGCCGCAGGGCGTCGGCCAAGCCGGCCACGTCGTCGGCAGAAAGGGCGTGGGCCGCATCTAAAGCCGCACGGGTGGTGGCGTCGGCAAGTGCCTGTGCCATCTCGGGTCCCATCGCTGCGCGGGCGGCATTGGCGACCTCGATGGCGCGTCGCGTCGCGGCACCGGGACCGCTGTCCAGCAACACCCAGCGTGCGCGGGCCAAGTTCGCTCCCTGGACTTCCGGCCGACCCTGCACCAGCCCTTCGCGGAACAGCACAGCGCCCGGCGACCAGGCCGCCGCCGGGTCCAGACCGGACGAGCGGCCGTGCGCCACGCCCTCGACCTCGCGAGCCAACACAAGTCCTTGCGTCTCTTGTGGATCTGTCCCGTGGCCAAGCCGCCACGCCGCTCGCACCGCCGCCACCGATAGCGCCGCGCTGGACCCCAGCCCGCGCCCCACTGGAACCGTCGACTGCGCCAACGCCCGCAGCTCGCCCCGCAACCCGGCACCTTCACAAGCGACTTGCAGCATCCGGCGCGCGAGTGCCAGCGCAGACTCATCCAGACCAGCGTGATTCTCCAGCTGGATCTGCAGGTTGCCGTCGGCCGCGCCCAGCCGTTGCAGGATGACGTCGGTCCGCAGGTCGCCCAGACCGCAGGCCAGCGCCGTCGCGCCGACCAGCACGTGGTGCTCGCCGACCAGAATCATCTTGCCGTGCCCGAACCCAGTGGTCTGCGGGCGCGCGTCTGCCATGCCGATCATGCGGGGTCGTCCTCGGCAGAGCGGTGCCACAGGACCGGAGGGGCGTCTTCACGTAGCGGCACCGTGGCCAGCCGCGCCAGGTCGGGAGCGCCCGCCAGGAACATCGTGATCCGCAAGGTCTCGATCACGCCTTCGATCTCGGTGACGACAGCGTCCACACCGCCCTGTGCTGCAACCAGGAACGGCCACGCCATCGCGCACGCGGTCGCTCCCAACGCCAGACACTTCGCGACCTCCAGCCCGTCCCGCAGGCCGCCGGACGCGATCACGATGCGACCGGGAAAGGCCCTCGCCGCCAGCACCACGCTCTCTGCCGTCGGCGTGCCGAAGTCCGCAAGCACGTGCGCGGCAATGGCGCGCGGAGTGCGGGTCGCATGGCGCAGGGCTTCGATGCGCGCCCAGGAAGTCCCTCCCACGCCTGCCGTTTCCACGCCCGCGATGCCCGTGGCCGCCAGCTGCCGCAACGTGTGAGGACCCAGACCGGCGCCGACCTCCTTGACCAGCACGGGCACATAGCAGCGCGCCGCCGCCTCGCCCACCGCGTCGATCACGCCGATCCAGTCCCGATCGCCCTCAGGCTGCACGGCCTCTTGCAGCGGGTTCAGGTGGACCATCATGCCGTCGGCGCCCACCGTCTGGGCCAGCTGCTCCAGGCCGCGGCCGTCGAGTTCGTTGCGCAACTGGATGCCGCCGATGTTGCCGAGAATGAGGGTATCCGGAGCGATGTCGCGCAACTGGAAGGTCTCGGCGACGTCCGCGCGTCCCTCGAGCATCGGCCGCTGCGACCCCAGACAGAAGCCGACTTGGCACCGTTCGGCCGCCTCGGCCAGCACCCGATTCACGCGCCCCGCTTCAGAGGTGCCCCCCGTCATCGCCCCCACCAGCAGCGGCGCGCGCAGGCGCTTGCCCAGCAGCACGCAGCCGGTGTCGACGCGGTCCAGGTCCAGCTCGGGCAGGGCCAGGTGCTCGAAACGATAGCGTTCAAGTCCGTTGCCCTGTCCCGGCCGTTGGACGCCTGCGTCCTCCAGCGCGATGCGCAGGTGGTCGTTCTTCCGGTTCTGGTGCGAATCGTGGGTCATGTCAGAGCTTTGGATGCGCCGGGCGGGTTGGCGGGTGCGGGGGATGCTCGCCCAGCCGGAACTCAGGGTCAATCCGCTAGCCCCCGGCCCCACTTTCTGCTATCTCGCGCGCCCTCATGACCGCCACCCTGCCACCCCCCGATTCTCCTCTGCGCGCCACGGCGCTGGGCCCCGCGCTGTCTGCCGCGCTCGTCCCCGGCGCCGACCCGGACGACTGGGCTGCCGAGGGCTTGGGCGACCTGCTTTCTGCCGATGTGGACGCCGATTCCGTGCCTGCGCTGCGTTCGGCGCAGGCGGGCATGCCGTACTTCACGCTGCTGCGGGATCTCGTGCGCCTGGGCGAGGCGAGCTTCGTTCTGCGCTTGGCGGTGTTGACCGAGTTTGCCAGCTCGGATCGCACCCGCTGGGATCAGGACACGTTGGCCAGTCACTTCGCGTGGTTGCAGCCCGAGGCGCGCGCGGTCGTGCTGCGCTCGCTGCGCAAGGGCGGCTGGCTCGAGGTGATCGAGGGCTCCCACCGCCTGACCGATCGGGGCGAGGCGCTGTACGCCGTCATCAGCCGCATCCTGGGCATCGAGGCGCAGGAAGGCGATCTGGCGCTGGGCGTGGTCAACGTCGAATTGTCGAGGGATCTCGGTCAGGAAGCCACCCCGGCGCTGAAGCACCTGCACCACAACCTGCGACGCATCGTCGATGGGGCAGAGGAAGCCGTCCGCAGCCACTCCGAAGTTCGCGTGCTCGAAGCCCGCGATCGCATCGGCCGCAATCTGGCATGGGCCAAGCGCGCGCGCGCGTGCATGGAAGGGTTGGATCTCGCGGACGATGACCGCTATCGCGTAGCTCAGGAAGTGGGCCAGACGCTTGGGGAATTGCACCAGTGGCAAGCCGTCCTTCAGCGCGCGATCGGCGACCTGAGCGCCAAGCGACTGCAGCTCGGGCGGACGGGGCTGTCGGTAACGGACGTGACCTCGTTCCTGATGCGCTGCGATCTGGAGACCCTGGCTGACTTTGGCCGTCCGCTGGTGTCGATGCCGGTGCAGCCGCTGTTCCTGATTCTGGACAACGCCTTGAGCGAGGCGGAATACGAGTACACCCAAGCGCCGGACTACATCGAGGGCATCGACGGTGTGGGCTGGGCGGAGGGGCCGCCGCTCGAATCGCCTGCTGGCGATTTGGAACTACCCGAATTTACTGCGCTCGACCGCTTCGTCGCCGACATCGCTGCGCTGGCGGCCAAGGGTGGCAGCCAGAAACTCTCGACGTTTGTGCCGCGCCGCGAGTGGGCTGAGAGCGCGTACCGCCTGTCGCTGTTGGCGTTGGGCGAGACGGTGGGGGGCTACAGCGCCGCCACGGGAGCCCCGGACGCCGCGACGGCCGCCGTGCTGCACGCATTTTCGGAGAAGCCGTTCGAGGTCGAGATCGCAGGCGACGGCTCGGACCGCGACCGGATCTACACCGAGTCGGCCAGCGAAGTGTCGCGGGGCGTCGTCCGGATCCGCGTGCCCGGCCACTGACGGTCAGGGCGCCGGACTCGCCAGCTTCGCGTAGTCCATCATCGACCAACGCTGCCACGTGTCGTGAAACGCTTGGGTATCCGCGCGCTTCCACGCGGCGTCCAGCAGGCCCAGTCGCTTCTCCAGCTGGGCAAGGTGCGGGTCGTCCGGGGTCCAGTCGCGGGCCCTGTCGAGCTCGGCGCGCGCGATCGCCATCCAGCCGCGGCGCAGGGCGTGGGCAGCCTGAAGGGCGTGCTGCTCTCCCAGCATGGCGCGGGTGGTCGAGTCCAGAAGCTCCCGGGGGCCCAGACGCCGGTCGATGGCGTCCCAAGCCTTCGTACGCTTTTCGCGCAAGTCGACGAGGTCGTAGTCGATGCCTCGCTCGTCCGCCGACAGCAAACGATGCACAAAGCCATGGAACCCAAAGTACGGAATCGGGATCCGCAGACCGGGGTCCTGTTCAGCGAACACGGGCTGATCCTCGACACGGTCCAATAGCTGTCCGATCGGCGATCGCTGCAGCTGCGCCGCCGCCACCGCCAGCTTGCGCCACTCCGGATGCAAGCGCGCAAAGCCCGTCAGCCACGCGAGGCCGTGGTCGCCGTCTTCGGTATGGAAGCCCAGCGGTGCGGTGGTCACGTCGGGGCGGCGCCCTTCAGCCACCTGCCACGCGAGTCGATTGTCAAGCAGATTCGCATCGTTGGCCAACAAGAGCGCGCCGGGCGACAGCACGCCATCGGTCGCCTGTTGCACGCGGTCCGGGGCCTGCAAGTCCGCGAGGTTCGTCTCGGGGTCCGACACAAGCCGCACGACCCGCTGACCGCCAAATCCCAACGCCGTCGCCAGCACCAGACCTACGAAGATCCGTTGCAGCCGCGGCTGGTTGTGCGTCGTCACGTCCACGGCTGCGGCGGCAAGGGCCACCCCCACCGCAACCAGCAACGACAGCATCGGCGCCCAACCGTCGGTGGGCCAGCGCAGCAGTTCGTCGCTCCATGGCCGTCCGGCCTGCACCTGAATCGCCGCCAAGTGTCGAAGCGGAAAGGCGAACCAGGCGAGCCCCAACGTCGCTGCTCCGGCGATCTCCAGCACCAGAACCGTCTTCGCCTGTCGCCAGGCCCACTTCAAGGCCGCAGCCGCCGCCAGCAACACCACCGGCAGCGCGATCGCCGCTCGCATCGGCTCGTTGGCGAACGCCATCGCCAGCGTCGTCAGGGAAAGGGCAAGCGGCCCCAGGACTTCGCGTGCATGACTCGGCACCGTACCGACCGCGCGCGAGGCCGTGACCGCAGCCAACAGCGCCGCCATAACCGCCACCAGCGTGACGCCGTGTACGTCGGCGTGCGTCGCGACAGGCCATAGGGTGCCGCTGACGAACCATCCCGCGGCCGCCAACAGCGCCCACAACCCCGGCCAAGGCACCGGGCGAGCGGTCCAAGCGAGCAGGTGGCGGACCAGGCGAACCGTCAGGAAAAGCGCGAGTCCACACAGCAAAGCGCCGCTCCATGTCACTCGCGCGGCATACGGTCCCAGAGGCAGCAACTCGGCCACCGCGGACCATGACAGCCAGGCAGGCGCGGCATGGCCCAGCTCGCGGGCGGCGGCGGTCAGCGTGCCGGAACCGTGCCACGCCGGACCGGGCGCGCTGACGAGCGCAAGTGCGGATGCGCCCAAGGCTCCCACGCTCCACGCGACGCCATCCTGGGCCGCAGGCGAAACAACGGAGTGCGGCGGCAAAGGGGCGGCAAAGATGGTCATGCGGGGCTATCCCTGCGGGGCGGCGGGCGTGAAGACCCGCTCGCAGTGGGCGGACTGACCGGGAGACTCTTGCACCTCGACCAGTACCCGCTTCAGGCGAAGCTCGGGCAGTGCCGCAACGACCCGTGCGACGAAGCGCGAGCAAAGCAACCGCGCCAGCAACTCGCTGGACGTGTTCTCGATGTCCAGCAGCGTCACGTCGCGGCGCGGAAACAGGTACTCGTCGCCGCCGTGCCACGCCCGCACCGACACGTCGTCCGCCTGCACGCGCAGAAACGGGTTGCGCAGGGGCAGCATCGTCCGGTGGTCCAACTCGTCGCAGACGGACTTGAACAACGGCTTGACGATCAGGAAGTCGGCGACCAGGTAGCCGCTGTCCAGATCAGCGTCGATCTCGACCGAGGCGCGGTAGTTGTGGCCGTGCAGCTCCTCGCGGTCGCCGTTGGCAAAGATCAGGAAGTGGGCGGACCCGAAGTTGAAGTACTCCTTGGTCACGCGAATGCCGAAATGCTCTTGATAAGTCGGGGACATGCGGTGCGGTCCGTCCTGGGCGCGAAGGGAAGAAGCGGGGCAGGGTGCCGTTGTTCAGATGCCGGTGGGACCGCGATAGACGCACGCGTTGGTGCATGTCTCGCCGATGCGGACTGAGGTGAGGCCGGGCAGCTGCGGCGCCAGGCGGTCCCAGATCCAGCGGCTCAGCACCTCAGCAGTGGGATTGTCCAAGCCTTCGATCTCGTTCAGGTAGTGATGATCCAGTGCGTCGATGATCGGACCCGCGACGGCCTTGAGGTCACCGAAGTCCATCACCCAGCCCAACTTCGGGTCGAGCGGTCCCTTGACCTTGACGACGCAGCGGAACGAATGCCCGTGCAGCCGCGCGCACTTGTGGCCGTCGGGCACGTGCGGCAGGCGGTGGGCAGCTTCGAAACGGAAAGTCTTTTCGAGTTCGAACATGGTTGGCGAGCCTAGCATGAGTAGGGTCCTTGACCCAGATGGGGAACGTGCGGGGCCGGACGCCGCCTCAGGAAGTCGCTTGTTCCGGGGGGGCAGGGTCCTCAGGCTCCGGCAGTCCGGCCAGTCGCCTCGCGCGGTCGTCCCACGCGGCCAGCAGCGAGACCGCAAGCATGAACGCCAGATTGGCGTAGAACAGCCACAGCATCAGCGCGACGATGCCCGTCAATGCACCGTACAGCGCGTCCATGCGGATGACGTCGCGCACGTAGATCGAGAACAGTCGCTGGCCCAGGAACCACAGCGCGCCGAATCCCAGCGCCATGACGCCCAGCCTACCCTTGCCGACGTCTCGCACCGACCAGCGCACCTGCAGGAAGAACAGCCCAGCCACCGGCAGCACTTGCGACGCCCCCAGCAGCAACGCGATGCCGTCCACTCGGCCCATCGACAGCGTCGTCATGCTGGCGGCCGCCAGACGCATGCCCCACTCGGTCAGCGGCGCGACGATCGACAGCAACAGCGCGGCCAGAGCCATCACGAACACGATCATCGTCGCAAATCCGGCAGCGCGCAGGGCTGACCGGCGCCGTCGCCCGAACACCGCTCGCACACCGGCGTCCAGCCGAGCGAACACCCCCAACGCCAACGAGATCGCCAGCACGGTGCCGACCACGCCGTTCGTCGTGCGGTCTTCGACCAAGGCCGTAGCAAAGTCGCCAGGGTTCCATGTCACACCCGGTAACGCCTCTTGCAGCCACATCGACAGCCGCTGCAGCGTCGCGCCGCGCATCGCCAGATCCAGGCCGGTCAGGCCGGTCGCCTCATCCACGGCTCCCATCACGAACCCGACGACAGAAAACGCAACGAACAGCGACGGAACGGCGGCGAACATGCAGTACATCGCAAGCGCCGCCGCGCGGTCCAGCACGTCGGCACGCAAGGCGATCACGACCGCGTCCGACAGCACCGGCGCACGGCGAGCAACGGCAGACGCCCACGCCTTCACTTGCGGAAGGAGTCGGGCGCGTATGCCGCGTGGATCTTTCGAAGGGTGAGGCGCCATGTCCGGACAATGCTGAGGGGTTGGGTCGTTTTGGCGGTCGCGGGCAAGACGCGCTATCCTAGCACGCTCTGACCCGGGCTGCATTCTGGCGCCAACTGCTCGGACCCCGGTTTGCATCGGGCCTTGCGGTGACCGCCGCCTCCCGCAAACGATCTGCCTCCTCGACCTCGACCTCACCCTCGGCTGATGGAGCCCCATGGAAACGGCAGTACAAGACCTCTTTGGCGGCACCGGCTCGGCGCCACTCGCCATCATCGACCTGCTGATCAACCTGTGCATTGCGGGGGCGCTCGCGTTCCTGCTTGCCCAGCACTACCGGGTCTTCGGGTCCACGCTGGCCAGCCGCGAAACATTCGGCAAGGTCTTTCCGTTCGTCGCGTTGACCACGGCCCTACTGATTGCGATCGTCAAGTCGTCGCTGGCCCTGTCGCTCGGTCTGGTGGGCGCGCTGTCGATCGTACGCTTCCGCACCCCGGTCAAGGAGCCCGAAGAGCTCGCTTACATGTTTCTGGCCATCACCATTGGTCTGGGGCTGGGCGCTGACTACCGCATCGCAACGGTGTCGGCCGTGTTCGTGATCCTCGCGATCGTGACGCTGGTGCAGCTGCGATCGCGTCGGGTGGCGACGCGTAACCTCTACGTGAATCTGGGCATTCCGACCGGTGAGGGCGAGCTCTCGTCGGGCGCTATCGAACCCGTTCACGAGATTCTTGGGCGCCACTGTCGCGCCGTCGACCTGCGTCGCATGGACACCGAGCGCGAGCGGATCGAGCTGACCTACTTCATCGACGTGCCATCGGTCGACGCCCTCAGCGGGCTGACGGCCGAGCTCGAGAAGCGCTTCCCCAACGTCCGCGTGACCCTGCTTGATCAGGGCCGCATGCCGAGCCTGTAGATGCGCGTCCCCTTGCGAAAGCCCGTCGTGGCGGTTCCCAAGCGCTCAGCCTTTCGCCGGGTTTTGCGTGTGGCTTTGGGCGTGCTGCTTCTGCTTGTCGCAGGTGGAGGCGTCGGGTTTCTGGTCGCCGTGCTGACCACGCCTGAGAACGCCAAGCGTGGCGCCGACATCCAGACCTACGCCCGCACCTTTGCCCAGTGGTTCGAGGTCACCCCGTCGGCCCCAGTGACGCCGCTCGTGATCGACATCAAATTCAAGAATCTGCAGATCCTTCGCGATCGGCGCGCCAGCTGGGTCGAGGCCGGCGTGCGGCTTTCCGGAGAGAACGACCCGACGACTGCGCGGGTGCGTCTGGACGGCACGTCGACCGACGTCGCCATCAGCTTGGCAGGTGGCCCTGAGGACAAGGCGCCCGGCGATTTGGGTCGCGTGCGGCTGAACGTCAAGGGCGACGGGACGTTGTTCGGGATGCGCCGGGTCGTGCTCGACAGTCCCAGCCGACCCGGCCTGCAGCACGAGGCGTACTATTTCGCGTCCCTTGAGCGCGCGGGAGTGCTAGCGCCGCGAATGCGCGCCGTTGACCTGGAAATCAACGGAAAATCTTGGGGTTACGCCGTACTGATCGAGCAACCGGGCGTCGAGGGCATGCTGGCCCACGGTCGACCCGACGGCGTGATGGTCGGCTGGGATCCGACGCTGCCTGCCGGAGCAAACGCCGATGCCGCCGCGCTGCTGGACCCGCGCACGATCGATCCACAGGTCGAGGGCGGAGCAAAACGCCTGGTGGGAACGCCCCTTGCCGCGCAGGCCGGTCTGGCGATCTCGATGCTGCGCGATCTGGTCAGCGGCCGCGTCGCCCCCGAAGTCGTGCTGGACATTCCCCGTACTGCGCGGTTCGTTGCACTGTCGGAGCTCTGGGGCCTCGAGTCGGCCCTGCACTGGCAGGGACCGCGCTGGGTGCTGCATCCCTTGACGCTGAAGCTCGAACCCTACGCGCGCTTGTCGGCGACGACCGGCGGTCCCGCAGGCGAGGGTCGGCTCTTCGTGCAGAAGCTGATGGAGTCCAAGGTCTTCCGCACGGAGTATCAGCGGGCGCTACAGGAAGAAGCTGAGAAGCTGCGGTCCGCCGACCACATGAACCGCCTGCGCCAGGACGTCGCGGCGCTGGTGCCCGTGTTGTCAGCCAGCGCGCTGCCCGAGTCGCCGCCGCCGGTCTCGCGGGTCGCGCGTCAGGCGATCGATGCGCGTTCGGTGCAGGTCGTTCGGCCGCCTGAGGTCGCTGCCGTGCCCAACCCGCTGCTTGTCAAGGTCGCGCCGCAGCAAGCGCTGCCGTTTGCGCTGGTCGACACTGCCACCGGCACCGTGCAAGTGCCTGCAGGTACGTGGGAAGTGACGGGGCACGTGCTGTTGCCTCATGGCTGGTCGTTCACCGCGCAGGCGGGCGCTCGGTTGCGGTTCGCCGCGGGTGCGTGGCTGATCGTGCGTGGCCCGTGCGAGCTGGCCGGCACGCCAGAGGCGCCAGTGGTGTTCGAGGGCCGCGAGGTCGAGGGCAAACCCCAGACGTGGGGCGGCATTGCCGTGCTCGACGGCGGAAGCTACCGGTGGACGCACGTACTGGTCCGCAACGCGACGGGCAGCCCGGTCGGCGTCTGGCAGCCCCAGGCCGCGGTCGTGTGGGTAGGGGGGGACGCGCAAGTGTCGAACCTGACGCTGGAAGCTGTCGGGGGCACGCTCGCGTCGTTGCGTGCGATGGGCGGCACTGTGCGCATCCAGGACACGACGGTTCAGGGCCAAAACGGCGGCAGCGGACTGAATCTGGCAAGTCTGAAGGGAACGGTCGAGCGTTTGCGGGTCGACCGCGTCGGCGGCGACGGCATCGACGTCGTGGGCGGACAGGTCCAGGTCACCGACCTGCAGGTTCAGGACGCTGGCGGGGCAGCGATCCGCGCCGGTGCCGGCGGCCGAGTGCAGGTGAATCGGGTAGTTGCGCAGCGCGTCGGCAACGGTCTGGTCGCCCGGGACGGAGCGCGGCTCCTCGCGATGGTCGGGCAGCTCGACACCGTGCGGCACGTCGGCTTCCTGGCGTACCAGCAAGCCCCGGGAAGCCCCGCACAGATCGAAGCGCGGGACGTGACCGTCCAGACCGCCGGTCAGGATCACTTATGCACGGGTGGAGCCCGCGTGTCCGTTCAGGGAAAGGCGCAGACGTGCTCGCCCGTGTCGGTTCAGCAGCTGGTGTCGGCCGGTATCGCAAGACCCTGAGGCAAGGCATGGACCACGGACGCAGCCAACGCCCCTCCACTGTCGACGTCCCCAAGGACCTGTCGTTCGACCCGGCGCGGTTGCCGCCCATCGACGACCCGCGCTACGAGGTCAAGTTCACGGCCGATGTGATCGACATGCCCCATGTCATGGCGTGGACCACCGCGCACCCCCTCGGGTTTCGGCTCAGCTATCCCGATCGTGTCGTCAACAACGTCTACCTCGACACCCCCGGTCTGGATGCCTATTACGAGAACTTGGCTGGAGTCAGCCGCCGCGAGAAGGCCCGCTATCGCTGGTACGGCGAGACCCACGCGCCGGCCAAGGGCACGCTGGAAATCAAGTGCCGGCGCGACAGCATCGGGTGGAAGTGGAATGCGCGGGTGAACCACCCGATGGACTTGGACCAGCTGACGTGGATGGCCTTTCACGACCAGCTGCGCAGCCACGTCGACATTCCTTTTCAGTTTCTGCTGGACTCGCAGGCCTTTCCCGCACTAATCAACCGCTATCGGCGAAGCTACTACGAGTCACGCGACGGCCTGCTACGAGTGACCGTCGACCGCGACATCGAGCTGTATCCTCAGGTCGGTCGAGCCAGACCGTCGTTCCGGTTTCGCGCACACAGCGCTCGTGCGTTGGTGATCGAGGTCAAGTGCGCGGCGCGACACAGGAATCTCGCCGCAGAGGCCCTGACCCAGATGCCCTGGCGAGTCTCGCGCCACTCGAAGTACGCGCTCGGGATCGAGTCGCTCGAGAACCTGTGATCTGCGGTTCATCTCGGACCCTCCGCACCCGTGTCAGGTTGCGCGCCAACGCCCCTGCATGGTAAGAGGCGCGCCGCTGCTCCCCCCAGAGCCCCCGCGTCGTCCCGCCCGGAGAAGCCATGAAGATCCACGAATACCAAGCCAAGGAACTCTTTCGCCAGTACGGGGTTGCGTGTCCCGACGGCTACCCGGCGTTCACCCTGCCGGAGGCCATGGACGCTGCCCGCAAGCTCCCTGGGCCCATCTACGTCGTCAAGGCGCAGATTCACGCCGGCGGTCGCGGCTTGGGCGGCGGCGTCAAGGTTTGCAAGTCGCTGGCTGAGGTCGAAGAGCGCTCGCGTCAGATCCTCGGGATGCAGCTGAAGACCCACCAGACCGGTCCCGACGGTCAGAAAGTGCGGCGCCTTTACGTCGAGAGCGGCGTCGACATCCGCCGTGAGCTCTACCTCGGCATGCTGCTGGACCGGGATCGTGGCGAGATCGTCGTGATGGCGTCGACTGAGGGTGGCATGTCCATCGAGGACGTCGCGCACAACACCCCCGAGAAGATCTCCAAGGTCTGGATCGACCCCCGCGTTGGCGTCCAGGGCTTCCAGTGCCGCCAGATCGCGTTCGCGCTGGGTCTTGAGGGCAAGGCCGTCAACGCCTTCACCAAGCTGCTGACGTCGCTCTACCGACTCTACATCGACAAGGACTGCTCGCTGGTCGAGGTCAATCCGCTCGTCGTCACCGGTGACAACTCAGTCGTGGCGCTCGATGGCAAGGTCAACTTCGACGACAACGGTCTCTTCCGTCAGGCCGACATCCTCGCCCTGCGCGACCTGGACGAAGAAGACGCGCGCGAGATCGAGGCCAGCAAGTTCGACCTGAATTACGTGCAGTTGGACGGCAACGTCGGCTGTCTGGTCAACGGCGCCGGTCTGGCCATGGCGACCATGGACATCCTGAAACACTACGGCAGCGAGCCCGCGAACTTCCTGGACGTCGGCGGCAGCGCCACGGCCGAGAAGGTCACCGCGGCCTTCAAGATCATCCTGTCTGACGCGCGGGTCCACGCGATTTTCGTCAACATCTTCGGCGGCATCATGAAGTGCGACACGATCGCCACCGGCATCGTGACGGCTGCGCGCGATGTCGGGCTGGACCGCCCCTTGGTCGTTCGCCTCGAGGGCACCAACGTCGACTTGGGGCGTCAGATCCTCGCCGACAGCGGCCTGCCCATCATCTCCGGCGCGAACATGAAGGAAGGCGCACAGAAGGCCGTCGAAGCGGCCAGGAAGTACGCAGCGTCGCTCGCCACCGTCGCCTGAACCACCCAGAGAACCCGTCCAGCACAGGGGGCCCATCATGGCCGTACTCGTCGACAAGAACACTCGTCTGCTCGTCCAGGGCATCACCGGCGCGACCGGCGCGTTCCACACCCGTCAGGCCATCGCCTACGGCACCAACGTCGTCGCGGGCGTCACGCCCGGCAAGGGCGGCACCAAGTTCGATGACGTGGTGCCGATCTTCGACACCGTCGCGCAGGCCGTTGCCGCTACCGGTGCCAATGCCAGCGTCATCTACGTCCCGCCGCCGTTCGCCGCCGACGCCATCATGGAAGCGGCCGACGCCGGCGTGCAGCTCATCGTCGCGATCACTGAGGGCATCCCGGTGGCCGACATGGTCAAGGCCAAGGTCTACCTCGAGGGCAAGCCGGTTCGCCTCATCGGCCCCAACTGCCCCGGCATCATCACGCCCGATCAATGCAAAATCGGCATCATGCCCGGCCACATCCACAAGGCCGGTCCCGTCGGCGTCGTGTCGCGGTCCGGTACGCTGACCTACGAGGCGGTGGGCCAGCTGACGTCGTTGGGTGTCGGCCAGTCGACGTGCATCGGCATCGGCGGCGACCCGGTCAAGGGCACCGACTTCATCGACGCGCTCGAGCTCTTCCAGAACGACCCCGACACCAAGGCAGTGATCCTCATCGGCGAGATCGGCGGCAGCGCCGAAGAGCTCGCTGCCGAGTGGATCAAGGCCAACATGACCAAGCCAGTCGTCGCGTTCATCGCCGGACTCACGGCTCCTCCGGGACGCCGCATGGGTCACGCAGGCGCCATCATCTCAGGCGGCACCGGCACCGGTCAGGGCAAGGTCGCAGCGTTCGAGCGCTGTGGAGTCATCGTCGCTCCGACCCCCGGTGACCTCGCGTCGACGCTGCTCAAGATTTGGAAGCCCTAGTTTCTTCACCACAATCGCACCACTCAGGAGATTGCACCGCATGGCCATCGAGTCCACGCTTTCCATCGTCAAGCCCGACGGCGTCGCCAACGGCCACATCGGCCACGTGCTCAGCCTCTTCGAGTCGAATGGCCTGCGCATTCGCGCCGCTCGCATGGTCCGCCTGACTCAGGGCCAAGCTGAGGGTTTTTACGCTGAGCACAAGGGCCGCGGCTTCTTCGGCGAGCTCATCGAGTTCATGACCTCCGGGCCCGTCGTGCTCATCGTACTGGAAGGCGAGAATGCCGTGCTGCGCAACCGCGAGCTGATGGGCGCAACCGACCCGGCGCAGGCCGCCGACGGCACGCTGCGCAAGCTGTATGCCGAGAGCAAGGGCCGCAACACGGTTCACGGCTCGGACAGCCCGGCCAGCGCCGCTCGCGAGATTCACTATTTCTTCAGCGAGTGCTTCGACCTGGTGTGACCGACCGGCCCCAAACGTCGGACCGGCCGTGATGCCACACGTTCTTGGAGGTGACCCATGCGTGAGGTTTGGATCGTCGGTGCCGCGCGCACCCCCATCGGTTCTTTCGGTGGTTCGCTCGCGTCCGTGGCTGCCCCTCGGCTGGGCGCCGTCGCGATCAAGGCGGCACTCGAACGCGCGGGCGTGAAGCCCGAGGCGGTCGAAGAGGTCTACATGGGCTGCGTCCTGCCGGCCAACTTGGGCCAGGCCCCCGCTCGTCAGGCAGCCTTGTTCGCCGGAATCCCGCAGTCGACCCCTTGCACGACCGTCAACAAGGTCTGTGGCTCGGGTGTGAAGACCGTGATGCTCGCCGCCTCGCAGATCCGTGCAGGCGACGCCGACATCATCGTCGCGGGCGGCATGGAAAACATGAGTCAGGCGCCGTACTACCTCGACAAGGCGCGCGACGGCTATCGGCTGGGTCACGGCCAAGTCGTCGACGCGATGATCAAGGACGGTTTGTGGGACGTCTACAAGGACTTCCACATGGGCAACGCGGCCGAAATCTGCGCGGCCGACAAGGGCATCACCCGCGAGGCTCAGGACGCCTTTGCCACCGACAGCTACGTCAAGGCGCAGAAGGCCGTTGCTGAGGGTGCATTCAAGGTCGAGATCGCTCCAGTGCCCGTGCCGCAGCGCAAGGGCGACCCCGTGATGGTCGACACCGACGAAGAGCCCGGACGCGGTGACCCCAAGAAATTCGCAGGTCTTCGTCCGGCTTTTGACAGGAACGGCACCGTCACGGCCGCCAATGCCTCGTCCATCAACGACGGCGGCGCAGCTGTGGTGCTGGTGTCCGCAGAAAAGGGCCGCGAGCTGGGGCTGAAGCCGTTGGCGCGCATCGTGTCCTACGCATCGTTCGCGCAGGCTCCCGAGTGGTTTACCACGGCACCGGTGTTTGCAGTGCAGGGCGCGCTGGCCAAGGCGAAGCTGGAGATCGCTGACATCGACCTTTTCGAGATCAACGAGGCATTTTCCGTTGTGTCAATCGCCTGCGCCCAGGGTTTGGGTCTCGATCCGGCCAAGGTCAACGTCAAAGGCGGCGCCGTCGCTCTCGGTCACCCAATTGGGGCCAGTGGCACCCGAATTCTCGTGACCCTGCTGCACACCATGGCAGAGCGCAACGTTCGGCGGGGCTTGGTCAGCCTGTGCATCGGCGGCGGCGAGGCGGTGGCCTTGGTAGTTGAGAGGGACTGACCGCGTGCCCAGCCGCCCCGGCCTCTGTGCTCGACCCGCGTTTCGCATCGGGTGGATTGGGGATCACTGGGGTGAGTCATTTTTGACGTAGGGTGACCTCGGAAGAAGTGATGGATTGCGCAGCCCCCTGACTCCAAACCGGTTCAAGTCAGCCGTTGTGCGGTCGGGTGAGGTTCCGCCAGAGGGGATCAGGCCGCCATCAGTTCGCGGGTCCGGCG
>JBMOIG010000073.1:0-23662 GCA_049317445.1 Myxococcota bacterium
ACCCCTCCGCTCCCCCGCCGGTGCCCGCGCAGCCCTTTGCCGGTGGCATCAATCCGTTGGGAGATCGCGTGTTTCTGCTGTCGAACGGCGATCTGGCGGTCGCGTCCTATTGCACGCTGGACGATCTGGGGCAGGTCCGTCGCCTTGACTACGCACTCGCGGCGGCTTCCCAGGTGCTGGCCAGCCTGCAGACGCAGCTGGACTATGTCGCCGTGACCCGGCGCTGGGCGCAACCGACCGCGTGGTATACGCAGCGCGCTGGTCAGTACTGGCGGCAGTACTTGCCCGAGTCGATTGACCTCAATCAGCAGCAGACCGGCAAGCTGGCGTTCTCGTCGGCGCCGACCGGGGCGGGATTCGGGCTGTACGGACACGCCGACATCCCGTCGAAGAACGGCGACATGGTGGGCATCGACACCCTGACGGTCGATGGCAAGTCCGTGACGGCCAAGTCGAAGATCACCAGCACGGCTCAGGTCGCTCTGGCGTGGGACATGCTGCCGTTCGTCGGCGCGGGCGAACACGATTGGACGGCGAGGCTGTTCGTCGCCGACGCCAGCATCGAGTGGAAGGTCGGGTTCTACTTGGCGTTCTTTGAGGCGCTGTTTCCCTCGGAAGCCAAGGGGCCGACCTTCAGCGTCACCCAGCAGGGCAGCCTGCCAGGGACGGTCAAGGTCTCGCGTGCGCTGACGGAGATCGACCTGCCGGACACGATTACGGTGAATTGAGTCGGTGTTCGGCTACGCCCGGCCGGTCCGCCGTCGCGCCAGACCCCACAGCCCCAGCAGCGCCAACAGCAGCAGACCACCCGTCGCCGGTGTGGACTGCGGGGTGGCCGTGCAGCCTCCGCCACCGGGGTCGCTGGGCTGGGCGGCCGTTGCCGTGGCGTCTGACGCGATGTCGGCAATGTCCAGCGTCCCTGCGTCGTTCGGCATCATGGGTGCGATCACCGCAGCGTCCTTGAAGGGCGTCCACTTGCCCGTCTTGCCCTGCACGGCGATCTGCGTGGCCTCGGCAAAGCCATGCTCCGCGACGATGGGCGCGTCTTCGCGGGCGACGAACGCCAACCCCAAGTCGGTGAAGGACTCGCCGGTCAGTTCGACCTCGACCTCGTCCTCTCCCATATCGTCCAGCAGCCGCGCGGGCTTGCCGTCCAGCAGCACGAACACCCGGTACAGCCCTTGGGGCAGGTCATAGCTGTAGGTAAAGCGAACGCCGGTCTGGGGTTGCACAAATTCGCGGTGCACCACGACAGCGCCCTGGGGCGCGTGATCCAACATCGCCCAGGCCCGCGAGTGTTCGAAGCGCACAGCTCCCGGTGCCGGACGGTCGTCGCGGAAGCCAGCAGCGCGCGGGCTGTACGCAGACCACCAACCCTGACGCAGCCACTCGACGTTGCGAACCTGCGCCTCGGCCGCCTCCGACATCTCGCGGTCCTGCGACACGCCCAGTCGTACCGCCAGCCAGTTGCCGATCGCGGGGACATCGAACGCCTGTAGATCGCTCTGCCCCTGCACCGTGTGGGCGACCTCTCCATTCGCGATCACCTGCACTTGCAGCGACGGATGCGGCAGCACCGTGCGCACTTGACCGCGGACTCGCTCAAACGGCGCGCCCTTGACCTCCAGCAGGGCCTCGACCGCACCCGTGGTCCACCAGCCGGGGGAATCGTGGCGCAGGGTCACGTCCAGACCGCGGGCCAGCGGATCCACGTCGGGAGAGATGCCGCCGCTGAAGCCCCAGGAGTTCTTCTTCGCGATCGTCCACGGGCCATCGGTCTGCACGTCATTCTGGTGCACCCGCACTTGCGAGAACGCGACGGCGGCCGTCGGATCCAGGGTCGTCGGCTGCTCCAGACGCAGCTGCACGGCCAATTGCTTGCCGGGCGTCACGGCTTGGACACGGCCGCCCTCTGTCGCGACGTAGGGCTTGCCGTCGATCAGCAACTCAGCCACACCACCCTGGACGGGTGTTGGCCCCAGGTTCAACTGGTACGACACGGCATCGAACGCCTGCGAAAAGTCGTGCCACGCACGCGCCCAACCCTGTGCGGCGCCACCCGCGGGAGATCGCGGCAGGAACACGACCTCATCGGCCCCCGGGCGACTGAACGTGAGGCCTTCGGTGTCATAGCGGTACGAGTACCACCAGGGCCCCCGCTGCATCCGCAGGCTCCGCAGCACGGCCATCGCGGCGGCGGGCGCGTCGACCATCGCCAGGGCCTCGGTGCGAACGCAGATCTGCGTACCCTTGCCGACAAACGCGAACGGCTCGCTGCCTGCAGGTCCTTGCCACGCCTTGGCTTCCTTGCCGTCGATCAGCACCTTGGCGACGAAGGGCGCACCGGCCAGATCCCACTCAGCCAGGGCCTCCACCGCGTCGAACGGCTGCACGCCCGGCTGGGTGCATGTGTCGACGGTGCCAGAGATCGGATACGGATAGCCGGCGGGGTGCTCGTTGCGCAGGGCGAGGTTGGGCGGGTCGACCTCAGGCAGCAGCACGCTCATGCCGGCTGAGTCGGTGCGCGTGACCGTCCAAATGCCCAGCTGGCCCACGCTGTTCTCGCACAGGAAGCTCTTGGGCCCCAGCGTGGTGGTGCCGGCCGTCTGCGTGTCGGTGACGACGGCGGTCACGGCGTGGGGTTGGCCGTCCTTCAGCTCTGCAGGGACAGGCCACGCGAAGCCGCGGCCATCGTGGTTGGGGTAGGGGCCTTCCGCGACGAACTTCGCCATCTCCGCGCCGTCGACCTGAACGGCCAGATGCACCTTTTCGCCCTGATTGTCGGGGTCCCACGCCCACCCTGCCGCCTGTGCGCAGGTCGGGCTCAATTCGCCGCTGGGCAGGCACTTGCAGTCGGTGGGGCAGGTCTCGCACTGCTCGCCGTAGTCGCAGGCGCCGTTGCCGCAGCACTTGCCGCAGTCCTTGTCACAGGTGCTGCAGTTCTCGCCGTTGTCACACTGGCCGTTGCCGCAGCACGAGCCGCAGTCCTTCGAGCAGGACCCGCAATTTTCGCCGTTGTCGCAGGCGCCGTTGCCGCAGCACGACCCGCAGTCTTGGCTGCAATTCGAGCAGTTCTCGTTGTTCTCGCACTTGCCATTGCCGCACACGGGTCCCAGCTGGCCCTTGCGGATCACGTAGCCCGAGTTGAAGTAGCTGGCGTCATACGACCATGTCCGCGCGCCGCCCTTGCAGCCGCCGCAGCAGTTCTGCTCGGTCACCGTGATCTTGCTGCCGTTGACGGCCGTCACCCACGCGACGTGGCCGTAGCCGCCCTTGGTGCTGGTGGCGATCGAGTTCGGTACGGGGTAGTTCAGGACCTCGAAGTTGCCGTTCTGGCTGGCATAGCTTGCCCAGGTGTTGGCGTTACCCCACCCCGGCAGACCCACGCCCCAGCCGCAGCAGGCAGAGTGCCAGGCCCACCAGGTGCAGTTGCCGCCGTTGTCGCAGCAGGGATAGGGGTTGCTCTTGCCGCATTGGCAGTTGTCCGCCTGACCGCCGCACGAGTCGACGGCTTGCGCGGTGGAGGCAGCGGTGGCGGCGCCAAGCGCAAGGACAAGTCCGAGGAGAGGGGGCATCAGCCGGCGGATCATGGCTTCCTCCGCGCGGTGACGGTTCGGGCGCTGGCAACCGGGCGAATGGTGGCGGCGGCGCGGTCCAGCACGGCCCGTGCGTCCGGGTCGTCGCTGCGCTCACATGTCAGTCGCAATAGCCAGATCCCGTCTGAAAGCAGCACCATGTCGCGCGCAGGGGACTGCGGCGTGCGGGGCTGGACAATCCGAACCGACGTGCGCTTGCCCTTGGCTGGAAGGTCCGTGACGACCGCGCCCGGCATGACCAGAAAAGCCTGATCGCCGGCCAGCCACTGCCGCGCCGTCAGCCGCCCGGGATTGGCGAACGACTCGAAGCGGGCGACAGCATCCTTGCCGCGCAGGATGTCGGCGGTGTAGACGGCCTGTTGCGGGCGGGCGTCGGGGAACGACTCGCCTTGAACCGTATGGTCGGCGCCGGGCACGTCCACGCGGAATCCGTCGCCGCGCCAAGCGTGAAAACGCAGACTGGTCGCGGGCTTGCTTGCCGACTTGGCTGCCGGAGCCGTGGCATGGGCCGTGCCCGGCAGTCCGCCGGTGGCCAGCGCGCAAGCCAGCGCACATACCGCCGCCAGTGTGGTGGGGAGGATAGGCGTCACAGGGAGCCTCCTTCGGACGAAACAGGGCGCCGCCTACGGGCGGTCGCAAGGGCGATGCAGGCGGCAAACAGCAGCGCAAGCAGCGAGTTCGGGGCAGTCGTGGTGGCGGTGGCTGAGCAGCCTCCCGACGGCGAGGGCGAGGCGGTCGCTCCGGTCGGGGTGGCATCCCCCGGCAGCTGGAACTCCCAGCTGAAGCTGTCGGGCGACGGCGGCCTGGCGTTCGGGTTCGAGCGGAGGTCGGCCACGACAGCCTGCCAGGTCGGGTCCGCAGCGAGGGCGTCGTAAGCGTGCAGGGTGAATTCCACTTGCTGTCCCTTGGCGTCGGGCCAGGTGTAGGCAGCGGGGTCCAGCGCGCCCGAAGCGAAGAGTTCCAGCGGCAGGCCGTCCAGACCGGCGCGGACGACCAGCCCGGCGCCCGGCAGCTCTTGCGCGTAGGTAAAGGCCAGCGAGTCCACGCCACCTTGGGGCTTGCGCGTCACAGTCAGGCTGCCGACCAGCGGCCACTCAAGCTCGCCCCAGTCTGGGTCCACGCCCAAGCGCAAGCGGTCATCCGCCTCTGCCCAACCGGCGAGTCCGGCGCAGTCGGGGCTGTACCAGAAGGTCCAACCGTTGCGGTCAAACCCCACGCCCTGGACCTGCACGGACCACCCGCTCGGCGTCGCGTCTGTGGCCTGCACCTCGACGCCCAGTGTGCTGCCGGCTGTCGTCAGCTCAAGCACGCGGTCTTGCGGTCCAGTGCCGTCCAGCAACTCACCGGGCTTGCCGTCGATGGTGATGCGGGCGTGAACCTTGGTCGGGTCCAACTCGTACAGCACATGCATCCGCACCTTCTCGAATCCATTCTGGAAGAAGGGGATGCTGGCGCGTGTCAGGGCGGTGACGTTCGCTTCTCCGGCGGGCGCGATCCGCACGGCAGAGCCCAGTTCGTCGGCGGCGGGGAAGCTGACGGTCAAGTTGGGTGCCTGTTGTACGACCCACAGCCCCAAGTACTCGGACTTGGCCCAAGCGGTCGCAGTGGCGAGCAAGAGCATGGCCACGGCCACGGCCAAGGCGATGCTGCCAACTACAGGAAACCTTGCACGTTGCATCGGCCGCCCTCGATTACACCGAAGGGCCACGATGCCACTCGCAACACGGCGCGTCAACTCCGCGATCTGCTTGGAAACTCGGTCAATTGTCCAAATTCTCGGGTGGTGGCGTGGGGCGCTGCCGCCAAGTCCGGTACAGCCCCGCCGCCAACGCCGCTGCGGTCGCCGTCACCAGACCGCCCGTCACTCTCGCGGCAACTTCCCAGCCGGTCACGATAGCCACCACACCCGACAGCACCGAGGCCAGGTGAAGACTGAGGCCGACTTGCTGCAGCTGCTCTGGCCACAAACGATTCATCGGTGGGGTGGGCTGCAAGCCAACCAGCGGAGAGAACCGATGGAACCACACCAGAAACGGGACGATGCGCGTCAACATCCCGTGCACGACCAGTCCCGCCCAGCCCCAGATGGCCAACCACCCGAACAGCAGCGAAGGAGCCGGGGCAGTCGACAGCAGGGCGGCGACCGCCAGCGGAGGCAGCAGAAATGCGTGCAACAGCGCGGCCTTCCACGCAAGGAGGCTGGGGTCCGACCGCCGCCGCTTGCGCGCCCGCAGGCTGCTCAGCAGCAGCAGCGGGTGGGCCCAGCCGACCGCCAGCACAATGGGAAGGGCCGCAAGTCCGGCCGACAGCTGCGGATCTGGCCACGGCAGCCCCGCGTGCGCGCTCGCGAGCACCAGCAGCGGAGCCACGACGCCGATAGCGACCCCTCCCAGCACCACGCGGCGCCATGCCTGCGGGACCGGGGCCGCGAGATAGAACATCGGCACCACTTGCCACGACACCGCGGTGACCAAGCCTCCAACCCAGCCGCCCAAGGCCACCGTCAGATGCACCTGCGTCCACAGTCGGCGCGACCCCGGAAACCGGTAGTCCACGTATCCCCAAGCCATCCACACGCCCAGGACCGCCAGCGCCGCCAAGCAGGCCAGCGCCAGACGCATCCCGGCCACAGTCTCCCCCGGCGTCCGCGACCGGCCCAGCGCCACGGCCACCGGCCCCAGAACCAGTGCAAGCCCTGTCGCGAGCGTCACGATCGCCGCTCCGTTGCGCCAGACAGACCCCCCGCCCAGTCCCGCCGCCAGCATCGCCGCCAGCCCCGCCGCGCCCACGGTCACAAGCGCGTGCACCCCAAGGGCCCAGCGCACCGCAGGCACCGGCACGGCTGCCACCACCGGAGTCATCTGGTACAGCGCCCCCAGCATCACCATGCTGAGAAAACCAAGGGTTCCCAAGTGGGTCAGCCCCAGCGTCACTGGCGACCAGGGGCTTGAGAACACGGCTGCCCCGTCCGTCAGCAGCAGCCAGCCCGCGACGGCAAGGAACAGCGGCGCCGTCGCGAAGAAGGCGAGCGGAACGTGCAGCGGCGGGGCCTGATCCAGTCGGAGTCCGGCGTGGTTCACCCGGGCCTCCGTACATGCAGCAGCGCTGAGCCGTCTGGCTGCAAGCAGGGCGTGGCGACCAAGCCCCGCTCGGCCAAGCGGGGCAACAGCAGGGTCGGCGTACGGGGGACGCGGGCCAGCAGGGACTGGCCTGGCAGCAGGCGCGACGACCGCAAAAGGACCTGTTCCATGGGCTCTGGCGCCTCCAGCTCCCGCAGGTCCGCGACTTCGGGGGCCTTAGGCCCAAGGACCTCGACCTGCCACATGCCAGGGCCGAGCAAGAGGGCCTCACACCGAAAACCCTGGTCCGTCAGCAGCACCAGCAGCGGTGCGGGGCGGAAGGGCGCGATCACTTGCAGCATTCCGTCCGATGCGACCGTCTTCAGGGCGGCAAGGATGGCGAGCAGCGGGTCGGTTCCGGACGCCAGAATGGGCCGCACATCGAGCTGCACAAGGCCCGCGTGACCCGCGTGACCCGCATGCGGCGGCGGCTGAACCGATGGAACGGGCGCGTGACAGTCCGGCATCGACGGGTGCCCGGTCGGCATCGGCTCTCCCGCGCGCAACACGCCTTGCAGAAAGGCGATCAGTACCTCCGCGCGAATCGCCAGGCCGTCCGGGCTCGGGTCTTGGGGTGCCCCCGCGAGTCGCCACTGCAGCAGCGTTCCCTGCAGCAGCGCGACGAACAACTGCCCAGCGTGCTCGGGAGCGACGGTGTCGGGGATCTCGCCCTCTCGCTGACCCGCCCGCACCAGCTCGGCCATCAGTGTCCGCTGCATGTCGACAAGAGCGTGCAGCATCGCACGCAGCTGCGGCTGGCCGGCCCCCGATGCATCGTGGAACAGGATGCGTGGCAGCCCCGGGTGACGCTGCACGTGGTCGAACAGGGCGCGGACCAGCGCACGCAGGTCGCGCAGGCCGCCCGCCCGCCCGGCCAGCTCGCGCGCCGCCAAATCAGCAAGTCCCTCGCGAGCGTGGGCCACCACGCCCTGCAGCAGATCGTCCCGCGTGCGAAAGTGTCGAAAGATCGCGGGCTGCGACAATCCCATCCTCAAGGCGATCGCCCGGGTCGAGAGCAGCTCCACGGACTGGTCGGCCAGCAGCTCTAGCGCGACCTTGACGATCTGCTCGCGGCGTTCTCGTGTGGAGCGGTGATCGGTCATCGGGGTTGCCTCTAAAGTTATCACATGATAACATTGACCCGCAAATCGCACAACGGGCCTCGCCGCCCTCTCTCAACAGCCGGAGCCGCCATGAGCCTTGCCGACCGTCCCGCCACCCTCGCCGCCTTCTTCGCCGACGACCATCACCGCTGCGACGACGCCTGGGGCGCCATCGAGCAGGCCATCGACCGTCGAGATCCGGCCGCCCTGACTGTGCTGTGGGGGACCTTCGAGCAGACGTTGCGGCAGCATTTGGCGA
Source organism: Myxococcota bacterium (assembly GCA_049317445.1). GTDB lineage: Bacteria > Myxococcota_A > UBA9042 > UBA9042 > UBA9042 > CAJBNH01. The sequence continues at coordinate 8,078 of JBMOIG010000073.1, forward strand.
TGGAGGAGGAGGTGCTGTTCCCGGCGTTCGAGGAGGCGACCGGCATGACCGGCGGACCCACCTACGTCATGCGTCTGGAGCACACCCAGATGCGCGCCGTGCTGGGACAGATGGCGAGTGCGGCGGTGCGCGGCGACTCGCGCGAGGTTCTGGACCAAGGCGACACGCTGCTGATGCTGATCCAGCAGCACAACGCCAAGGAAGAAGCGATGTTGTACCCGATGTCTGAGCAAGTGCTGGGCGGCATGTGGGAGGGGCTGCGGGACCGCCTGCAGCCGTACGTGGGCTAGGCTCGGCGGTACTACCGGCCGACCTTCTTCACCGGCACCACGTCGGGGCGCAGCGTCAGAACGGGCAGGCGGGCGAGCTTGACGACCTCGCCCGTGACCGAGCCCAGCACCAGCCGCTCGAGTCCGCGGCGGCCGTGGGTGCTCATCACGATCATCACCGCGTCCAACGCCGTGGCTGTCTTCACGATGGTGGCGGCGGGCGTGCCAGCGCGGAAGATGACCCGACGCGGGCGGCGAGGGTCGGGGGCGCGGGCCAGAAACAGCTCCAGCTGCTCTTGCAGGTTGGTGACCAACTTGCCCTCGTTGAGCAGACCGTCCATCAACAGCTCAGCCGCCTTGGGGTCGATGCTACCGTCTTGGACTCGCGTCGATCGAGGCACGACGTGCAGCACGGTGACGTCCGAGTCATAGACCCGCGCCATCTCGTCGGCGAACTGCAGGGCGGCGAACGAGCCTTCGCTGAAGTCGACGGCGGCGAGCACGGTCTTCATGGAACTCCTGACGGCTAGCGAGAATTCAGAGGCGCAAAGCTCAGTTGCACACGCCCAGATTGTCCGGCGCGGGGACCTGAGCGTCGCCCATCACGATGCCAACGCAGGTCAGCGGGCTTGTGCACTTGGGCAACGCGCCGGTGGTGTTGCACCGTGCCTTGCACTTGGGGCCGTTGTCTTCCATGCAGATGTAGGCCTTGGTGCAATCGCTGTCGCCGTTCGGGCAGGCGACGTTCAGGGTGCCGGTGCCGGCGGGGACGCACATCTTGCCCTCGACGACGGGGCTGCACGCCATGCCGCTAGGGCAGCCGACGCTGGTCAGGACGTTGCAGGTGTCGCCGCCCAGGCACGCGCCGATGTTGTAGCCCAAGGGCTTGCCGCCGCTGGAGAGCTCGGCGCACTTGGCGGGCAGCGAGCAGTTCAGTCCCGCGGTCTTGCCCGACGTGTCACAGACCGCGGAGCAGACGCTGTTGACGCACAGCATCCCCTTGGCGCAGTCATTCAGGAATTGGCAGGCAGACCCCTTGGTCAGCGCGCCGACCGGGCTGCACGTCGGATTGGTCATGGTGGGCGTGTAGTAGCACTGCTGCGCGGCGGTGCAGAGGTCTGACGTCAGCGGGTTGCAGATGCCCGGACACACGCCGCAGTCCGCCGGGCAGGTCTTGCAGTCCTCCGGCGACTTGCAGCTGCTGTCGCCGCACGAGGGCGGGCAGACGCCGCAGTCCTGCGGGCAGGTCTTGCAGTCCTCGGGCGCCTTGCAGGTCTTGTCTCCGCACAGATCCGGGCACTTGCCACAGTCATCAGGGCAGGACGAGCAGTTCTCGCCGTCCTTGCATGTGCCGTCGCCGCAGGGCACGGGGCAGATGCCGCAGTCCTTGGGGCAGGTCGCGCAGTCCTCGCCGGGAGCGCTGCACTTCGCGTCGCCGCACTTGACCACGCACGCGCCGCAGTCCTCAGGGCAGGTCTCGCAGGTCTCGCCGTCGTCGACGACGCACCACTTGTCGCCGCAGGTCGAGGGGGTTCCGTCGGGGACGGCGGTGTCCAGATCGGGGACGTCGGGCGTGTCGGTGGCGGCATCGGGGGCGTCGCCATCGACGATCGAGACGTCGATCGGGTCGATATCGGTCTTGGTGTCGGTGACGGTGTCGGTCTTGGTGTCCGTCTTGGTGTCCGCGTCCGGCACGTCCTTGTTGAAGACGGCGACGACGTCGGGCTCCTCAGTCGTGGTGCCACCGCCGGCATTGGTCGCCGAGCCGCAGGCGGCAAACGCGCAGGCCAGCAGGATCCAGAGAAGAGGCAGCAGGCGCATGATGGGCTCCACCGGTGAAGGGGGCCTGCACTTGGCCGGTCGGCGGCGCGCAGCACGTTCAAGGTAGAGAGAATTCCTCGATCTCACAAGTCGCGGCTTACATCCGCTCGAAAGCCACCACGGCGCGCTCGATGTGATCGGTCGCACACGAGAACGCGAACCGGACATGGCCGGCGCCCGCCGCACCGAACACCTCGCCCGGCGCTGAGCCCACGCCAAACGTGTCGAGTAGCCAGTGCGTCATCGCCCAGCCATCGCGCTTGCCCTCGATGCCTTCCCACGCAGGGTCGATCGCCGCCCAGACGTAGAAAGCGCCGTCGGGCTTGAATGGCTTCAAGAACTTGAGGCGCTCCAGACCCTTCAGCAGCAGATCGCGCCGATGCTGGTAGATGCGGTTCATCTCGACGGTGAAGTCCTGTGGGCCGGTCAGCGCGGCGATGGCGCCATACTGGGTCGCAGAATTGACGCCGTTGATCGTGCAGCGGGTCAGCTTGGCCATCCGCTCCATCAGCAGGTCGTCGTCACAGGCCACATAGCCCACGCGAAGTCCGCTCATCGCATACGACTTCGAGTACGAGTAGATGCTGATCACGCGGCCCTCGGCACCCGGCAGTGAGCCGATGCTGACGTGCTCGAGACCGTCGTAGATCACGTGCTCGTAGGCTTCGTCGCTGACGATCTTCAGGTTGTGGCGGTGGGCCAGCTCCAGCAGGCCGGTCAACGTCTGGCGGTCCAGCACCGCGCCGGTCGGATTGTGGGGCGTGTTCAGCACGATGGCGCGGGTGCGCGGCGTGATCAGGGGCTCGACGGCCGCGGCCGTCATCTTGTAGCCGGTCTGGGCCGTGGTGCGGCAACCGACGGCGACACCGCCCGCCAGGCGCACGTTGTCGGCCGTCTCGGTCCAGGTCGGGTCGGGGACGATGACCTCCTCGCCGTCTGAGCACAGGGCGCGAAACGTGATGTACAGCGCGTGCATCGCGCCGTTGGTCACCAGCACGTGGTTGGCGTCCTTGATCGCGATGCGGTTGACGGTGCGCAGCTTCTCAAAGATCGCCTTGCGCAATCCGGGGATGCCGGCGCCCGCGGTGTAGTGCGTGTGGCCGTCGCGCAGCGCCTTCTCTATGGCCTCACGCACGTGGGGGGCGATGTCGAAAGACGGGTCGCCGGATTCCAGACGCATCACCGCGCGGCCCTGGGCCTGCAGGTCCAGCAGACGGTCCCGTACCGTGACGATGCCGCCCATCGGGATCAGATCGACCGGATGGGGGCGGTTGGAGGCGGACTGCGCAGCGGTGGCTTGGGAATTCACAACGGTCATCATGGGATGCGGGATCCTTGCCCGGAACTGGCGGGCGAGAAAAGGGGCCGGATTGGGGTGCCGGGGGCGAAAGTGTCCATGCGAGTCGGGATCGGCGCAACCCGTGATCCGCAACTTGGCGTCCTTTGGTGGAATTTGCGCTGGCGTGTAGACCCGCCGTCGGCAAAGTCTGGCGAGAGGGTCAGGCCGCGCGCGCCAGCTGCTGCAGACGTTCGGCGTTCTCGGTCGTCAGCAGCCGTGCGGGCGGAGTGGCCAGGAAGCGACGGGCCAACGCTGGGTCGGCAAGATTGAGCAGGCAGGTGGCCTGAACCTGCGCCATCGGCGCCGAAGCGGGAAGTCGTTCGGCGAATCGCAGTGCCTCTGCGAACTCGTGCAGCTGGGTGGCGGACAGGGCCAGCACCTGCCAGACGTGCTCCAATTCCTGATGCGAAAGGTAGGGTTCCGCCCGTGCTTGGTGAGCAGCCCGCATCGCTGCGTCGAAGTCGCCCGTCTGATAGGCCTGATGCGCGATGTTCAGCAGCTCGCGGACACGGTTGTGCTTCATGTCCAGGTGGCGCGCGGGGCTTTGGTCCAAGCGCTTGAGCATCTGCCAGTTCTCAAAGGCGGCGAGGCCCAGGATCACGGTCACGAAGAACTTGCCGCTGGTCAGGCCAACCACCGCGAGCACGCCTCCCAGAATCAGGCCCGTCCAATACGCGGCGCGGTCGGCTTTCAGGGGCTTCATGAAGCGGTTCAACAGCCACTTTAGCAGCTGGCCGCCGTCCAAGGGAAAGATCGGCATCAGGTTGTAGACACCCCACACCACGTTGAGCAACGCCGCGTAGCTGGCCAGATCCGCGGCCATGCCCTCGGTTGCCGCACCGACCATGTAGAAGGCCGCGGCAAGCACGAAGTTCATCGTCGGACCCGCCGCAACGACGAAGAACTCATCGCGAGGACGCTTGGCCGGCTGATGCATCGTGTAGCCGCCGAAGCCAGTCAGCATGATCGCCGGCTCGAGCCGTAGCATCAGGCTGACGAGCGCGTGCCCCATCTCATGCATCAACACGGAGAAGCTGGCCGCTACCATCACGCCGATGCCAAACGCCAGACTCTCCTGCAGGTAGGGGTAGAACAGCATCAGCAGCAGCAGGACGTGCCAGATCGAGATCCCGACCGGGATGCCGAACACGGTGAATAGGGGGCGGGTGGGGGGCTGCTCGAACATCTTCCTCCAGACAGGGGCGAGCCCGCTTCCGTTGGGGGCGGGGGAACTTCGGCCCAAGGTAGCACGCGAGGTTTCGGCGGCAACGTCGCGAGGAAGGACTCGGCGGAAAGCAGTCAAGTGTCGGGACCGTAGGCGATGCGCCACTTGGATCAGGGGCCGCGCGGCGGTGGCGGCCGCAGGGGCGGAGCGAGGCGCGGCACGCGCACCGGGTCCAGCCGCGGGAAGATCGGCGCTGCTGCCTGCTCCACCACCGGCAGAGCAGCGGGCCGCGGGAGAGGCCTGGGCGTCAGCGGCGAGGGCGTCGGTGGCAAGGGCGCCAGCGCGGGGGCCGTCTGCGGGGCTTGCAGGGCGCGCGGCGGGACCTGCGGCGGCGGCCGGGGCGGATCGGGCGGCGGCGGGAACTTCACGACGTCGTCGTTGCGGTACACCTGCCACGGTCCGCGCTGGTAGACACGTGTCATCGCGCGCAGCCAGACCTCGAACAGCGGCGGCTGGGTAGAGGGGTCGCGCAGCACCGCGACGTAGTCATAGAAGCGGCCGTGGTCCTGCCACGTGAAGCTGTCCGGTTGGTCGGGTGGCGGCGCGGGGCGGATGCGGGAGGGGCGCGGTCGCACCGGCAGCGTCGGGTCGCCGGCAAACGTGGCGGGGGCATAGCCCTTGCGCAACACGGCGGCATAGTCGCCCACGGCGCTCCACGGTGCGCCGCGCACGAACGCGCTGTCGGGCTGCGTCCGCAGCGTCAGCACCGACTTGCCCTTGGGCACGACGGCAAGTGCCTGACGCATCGGTTCAACCTCGGTCGACGCAAGCGCAAAGGCGTGCAGCGTGGCCATCGGCACCACCACAGCCACGGTGCCCATCAGCAGGGTGCCGATCCAGACCCGAACCCGAGCCGTGGGCGGTGCATCGTCGGGTCGCACCGGCAGCGCGGCGACGGCCAGCACGCCCAACAGCGGAATCAGGACGGCGTTCGCTTCGCCCAACGGCAGCGGCGACCACAGATCGCGGGGCAGGCCGAAATACGCAGCGAACAACAGCCCCAGTGCGCGCCCCAGATAGGCCGTTCCGTTGATGTGACCCGGATTTGCGACGGATCGCGGCTGACGTGCGGCGCCCAGGGCCCACAGCGTCAGCGCCAGCAGCCACAAACCGCTCGCCAGGTCGCCGGGTCGCCCGAGCAGCAGATCGCCAAAACCATTCAGGACTTCCGACCGAGGCGCCAGATGGTCGAACAGCCGGTCGGCCAGTTGGTCCAGGTTCTCGAGCGGCAGGGCGTGTCGGGCCTTGTACAGCGAGCCAGACGCCGGGTGCCGCAGCACGCTCACCATCCACGGCAGCATGAGTCCGATCGACGGCAGGGCGATGACCAGATCCCGCAGCGGCCATGCCACCGCCTTGCGCCAGCCGCCGACGCGCGCTCCCTCCCACGCGGCCAGCACCGGCAGCAGCGCCACGAACACCAGCCACGGCAACCAGTGGGACAGCGCCAGCAAGGCAAGCAGCCAGGCCAGAATCGCCGCGCGCAGCGGGGTCGTGTGACGCAGCCACGACAGGTGGGCCGCCAGCACGCCCAGCGCAACCGGCAGGGCCACGACCTGAGGCAACCGACCGGCCACAAGGTCCGCCCCGAGCAGCCACGGCAGCATCCCCACCACCACCCAGCCGCTGTGTCGGGCAGAGCGGACCAGCGCAAGTCCCGCCAGCGGAACGGAAATCAGCGCCAGCGTCAGCAGCAGCCGCGCGCCCGTCTCGGCCCCGCCGAACACCGACAGCAGCCGCACGCCTCCAAGGGACAGCCACGTCGGCACCGGGATCGTCAGCCACTCGTAGGCGAGCGCGTAGGGTCCGTGCAGCGGCGCCGACATCCAGACCGTGACGGCGTGCAGATAGGGCGGCAGATCGAGCAGCGGCAGCCACTCTGCGACCCACAGCGGCAGCACCGCCAAGGCCGTCAAGGCCGCCAGCACGGGCAGCAGGACGGTCAGGTGGCGTGTGCGGGGCGGGGCAGGGTACATGCAACTCGGCGGGTTCCGTTGGCGGGACGGTGGGTTGCGTTGCTCGACCGGAAGCCGACGCGGCGTTGCAGCATACGGCAGGGGGCCCGGCCCGGCAACGTCAGCGGGCGCTTGGCGCGGCGGACAGATGTTGCAAGATCGCGGCGGTAAACGACGCGCGCAGGTAGAAGCCCAGCGGCGCCACAGCCGTCCGGAAGCCGTCGGCGTCCAACCCAGCGACGCGCACGCCAGAATGAGCAGCCTTGGGGCGGACTTGCAGCACTTCTCCGCGGTGTCCGTCGAGCTCGTCCAGCCGACCCAGCACCACGGACTCCATCAGGTCCTCCCAGTCGGCGCGCAGCAGGGCCAGCTGGCGAGCGTTGGGCGACCACAGCACCGGGCGGCCGACCACCCGACCGGACTTGTGCGGCAGCAGGGGAATCCACAGCACCCGAGCGAGCTTGCGGTAGACGGCGCACGTCTGCCATGTCTCCTGGTCGTTCAGCATCGGTACGGTGGTGACCCAGGTCGACTCGGCGGGCCGACCATTGGTACGCAGGGGCAGCGTCTTGAGCTCGATGCCCAGGTGCGGAAAGTCCGGTTCGGCCAGCGACCCTGCCGAGGCGCCCAGCAGCCGCTCGAGCACCTGACCCGCCAGCCCCTTGTGTCGGCGGGGATCCTGAGGCGGCAGGCCCAGCTGCGCGGCAAGACCCGCGACCGTACATCCTTGCAGGCTGCTCGCACGCAGCAGGAGGTCGGCTTCGCTGGCGGGTGACGGCGTCATGCACGGCAGCATCCCATGGCAGCAGGCGGGTCGGCTAGCCACTTGTTCCACCTTTGCGGTTTACCCCACCGTCAACCTGTGCCAACGTCATGCGCCCAACAGCGGCGCGGTCGGTTCCTCCCCCCCACCGTCGTGCCCAGGCGAGGCCATGACCCCCCACGAACCCACCTTTGACGTCATCGTAGTCGGCAGCGGCATTGCCGGCCTCAGCTTTGCCCTCGAAACCGCCGAGCACTGCACCGTCGCCGTGCTGGCCAAGCAATCGTTGAGCGAGACCAACACACGTTACGCGCAGGGCGGCATCGCTGCAGTGCTGGACGAGGATCAGGACAGCGTCGCCAAGCACGTTCAGGACACGCTGGTCGCAGGCGCGGGGCTGTGCCGTCGCGATGTGGTCGAGATGGTCGTGGCAGGTGGTCCAGCGGCGATTCAGCGGCTGGTGGACCGCGGCGTGGACTTCGACCGCAACGACGAGGGCGACCTGGCGCTGACGCGTGAGGGCGGTCATCAGGCCCGGCGCATCGCCCATCATACCGACATTACGGGAGAAGCCATCGAGCGGGCACTGCTGGAAAAGGCCCGGGCTCATCCCCGCATCGCGCTGTACGAGTACCACCAGGCCGTCGACTTGATCACGCGAGGCCGGCTGGCCAAGGGGACCGGCAGCGGCGTGCCCGGTGGCAAGGGCGACCGAGTGCTGGGCGTGTACGTGCTGGACCTGAAGACGACGCAAGTGCACGCGATGGCCGCCCGCGTCGTGTGTCTGGCGACCGGCGGGTCCGGCAAGGTGTACCTGTACACGTCGAATCCCGATGTGGCGACGGGCGACGGCGTGGCGATGGCGTGGCGGGCCGGCGCCCGGATTGCGAACATGGAGTTCTTCCAGTTCCACCCCACCTGCCTGTTCCACCCCAAGGCCAAGAACTTCCTGATCTCTGAGGCGTTGCGTGGGGAAGGCGGCATCCTGCGCAACCGGCGCGGCGACGCCTTCATGACGCGCTATCACCCCCTGCGCGACTTGGCCCCGCGCGACATCGTGACCCGCGCCATCGACGACGAGATGAAGCACAGCGGTGAGGAGTCGGTCTACCTGGACATGACGCACCTGCCGGCCGAGTTTCTGGTCGAGCGCTTTCCGACGATCCACGCCCGCTGTCTGTCGCTGGGCATCGACCTGCGCACCGAGCCGATTCCTGTCGTGCCCGCGGCGCATTACCAATGCGGTGGCGTCAACGTCGACCTCGACGGCAAGACCAGCCTGGCGGGCCTGCTGGCGATTGGCGAGGTGTCGTGCACGGGACTGCACGGCGCCAACCGGCTCGCGTCGAACTCGCTGCTCGAGGCGGCCGTGTTTGCCGAGCGGGCGGCCAAGGTGGCGGTGAAGACCGTTGCTGAATCAGGACGTTCCGAGGTGCTGCGGGTACCCGACTGGGACACCGGCAGCGCAGGCAACGCGGACGAAGCGGTCGTGGTGACGCAGAGCTGGGAGGAGATCCGCCGGCTGATGTGGAACTACGTCGGCATCGTGCGGACCAACCGACGGCTGCTGCGGGCCAGACGGCGATTGCAGATGATCTCGCAGGAAGTGGGCGAGGATTACTGGCGTTTTCTGCTGACACCGGACCTTGTCGAGCTGCGCAACATCACCGCCGTCGCCACCCTCATCGTCGAAAGCGCGATTGCGCGGCAAGAGTCCCGCGGCCTGCACTACTCGTCGGACTATCCCGACACCGAAGACGAGCACTGGAAGCACGACACGATCACCGCGCGGTCGCGTTCGACTTGATGCTGCGGTCATCACGAGATTCGGGGCAAGGCGCTGGCGTCAGTACTTCGCCGTGACGCCCGGCCGCGTCACTTGGGGGCGGAGCCGAAGACCGGAACTGGTACGTACTCGGCGTTGCTGGTGATGCCCGCCCCTAGCTGGCCTGAGCTGTTGTCGCCCCAGCACCAGACCGACCCGTCGAGCCGCAGGGCGCATGTGTGTCGAGCACCTGCCGAGATGGCGATCGCGCCCGATAGGTTCGAGACCTGCACTGGCGTGTGAGAGTCCGCACTTCCGCCGTTGCCCAGCTCGCCCTCTGAATTGCGCCCCCAGCACATCACCTTGCCCATCGCGACCACTGCGCAGCTGTGCTCGTCGCCTGCCGTCAGCTTCTCGGGCAACGCCAAGCCCTGCACAGCCACCATGGGGGCTCCGACGCCACCGGCACCTCCAACGCCAAGCTGCCCGCGGGAGTTGCCGCCAAAGCAGACAACGGCGCGGTTGACGGTGCCGATCAGGCCGCAGGTGTGCTCGAGCCCGCCCGCGACGTCGCTGGCCCCCAGAGAGCCGGGCACCGACTTCGGGCCGCCCCAGTCGTCTGCGGTCGCAAAGCCGAGTTGTCCCTTGGAGTTGCTGCCCCAGCACACCAGATGCCCTTGAATCTCGCTTGCTCCCAACACAACCGCGCAGGAGTGAAACGAGCCGGCGTGGATCAGCTTGGTGTCCAAGACCATCGTCAGGGTTGGGGCGGTGACGGGGTCGCCGGTCGCGGTGCCCAGCTGCCCCATGGAGTTGTCGCCCCAGCACGCGACCTTGCCTTGGCTGACGACGGCGCAGGTGTGCCGCTCTCCGGCAGCGAGACTCAGGAAGGCGACGCCACCGCCCAGCGAGAGCGCGACGGCGGTAGGTTTGTTGACATCTTTCAGCGTGCCGATGCCCAACTGCCCGTACTTGTTGGAGCCCCAGCTCGCAGCACCGGTTCCGCCGCTCGTCAGCGCGCTCATGTGGGTGTCACCCCCGCGCAGCGACGTGGCGGTGAACGGCGCCGGGATCGCGACCGGCGCATTGGACGGTTGGTTGCTGCCGTTGCCGAGCTGTCCCTTGCCGTTGCCGCCCCAGCACGCCACCGACCCGTCGACCCGCAGCGCGCAGCCGCTATCGCCGCCCAGCGCGATCGCTTTGGCCCACGGGGACACGCACTTGCCCGTCCAACAGAATTGGCCCAGGCCGCACGGCGTTGCGTCGGTCACTGGGGGGTGCAGACAACCGGTCGAGGGTTCGCAGTCGTCCTTGGTGCAGGGGTTGCCGTCGTCGCAGTCGAGCTTGATCTGCGCGCACTCTCCAATCGACCCGCAGCTCGCAGTCGCGCACTTGCTGGCGGCCACACAGGACATCGGACCCGCAAGGCATTGGCCTCCTTGGCATTTGTCGGGACCGGTGCACACCTTGCCGTCCTCGCACGCGACGTCGGCCTGCACGTAGTCGCATGTGCCGGTGCCGACTTTGCAGCTGGCGGTGTAGCAAGGCTTGGCGGTGCAGCTGACAGCGCCTGAGGTCACGCATTTACCGCCCTGGCACTGGTCTCCGGTGGTGCAAGCGTTTCCGTCGGTGCACGCGCCGTTGACCGGGAGGTTCACGCAACCGTTCTGCGGGTCGCACGAATCGGCGGTGCAGGCGTTGCCGTCGTCGCATCCCTTGGCGGTTCCGGCGGTGCAAACTCCCTTCACGCAAGCGTCGTTCACCGTACAGGCGCTGCTGTCCGCGTCGCACGCAGTCCCATCCGCGTATGGCGCCGCCAGACACTTGCCTGTTGCGGGCACGCACTTGTTCGTCACGCACGGGTTGAGGACCGGCGCGCACGTCTTCACCGACCCGGGCAGATTCGCGCACTTCTTGTTCGCGTCGCAGAACAGGGTGCCGTTGCACAGGTCGCCGTCCTCGAGCGTGGCGCAATCCGCGGTGACCTGGCACTGGCAGCTGTTGACTCCGGGCGCACAGGTGCCGGACTTGCAGGAGTCGCCGCTGGTGCAGGAATTGCCGTCGTCGCACGCACCGACGATCAGCGCGTACACACAGCCCGTCGCCGGATTGCAGCTGTCGGCGGTGCACTGCTGGCCATCGTCGCACACCAGAGGTAGTCCGGAGCACTTGCCTTCCGAGCACTTGTCGGGCCCTGTGCACGCGTTGCCGTCGCTGCACTGACCGGCGCCGGGCTGGGCCAGACATCCCACAACCGGGTCGCACCAGTCCGAGGTACATGGCAGGCCGTCACTGCACGTCACCACGTTCCCCTTGCACTTTCCGCTGGTGCAGACGGCCGCCTGAATGCACGCGTCGCCCGGGTTGCACTGTGTGCCGTCGTCGCGGTCCGTCATGGAACACGCCCCGGTGAGGGGGTCGCACTGGGCCAGCGAACACGGACCTGTCGGACACGGTTTGGCCCCACCCGGAGCGCACTTGCCGTTCTGGCACTTGTCGTTGAGGGTGCAAGGGTTGCCGTCGTCGCACACACCCGCCGACAACGCGGTGTGCGTGCAGCCTTCGGGGATGCTGCACGCGTCGGCCGTGCAAGGATCGGCGTCATCGCAGGTCTTTTCGTCGACGAAGTTGTCGCAGTCGTTGTCATTGCCGTCACAGACCTCAGCCTGTGGCTGCGGAGCGTCACAAGTCCCAAGGCCCGAGAGTCCGCAGGCCCGTCTTCCCTTGCAAGCACCCGCATCGGGGCCCAACTCGGCTCCAGCGCCGCGCGCGCAACCGGTCGAGCGCTGCAGCTGCGACGCGAGCTTGGAGCAAGGGCAGGCGCCCGGCTCACCTTGCGGGTCGGCACCCGACGGCAAGCGTCGGCACTGCTTCGTTGTCCCGCCCTCGACCGTCTGGGCCTCTTCGCACGCATAGCCGGTCGGGCAATCCTCCGTCACGGTGCACGAAGCGCCACAGTACGAACCCAGCGCGGTGGGGCCGATGCAGGCGGCAGCCGGGTCGCCTGAGTGACGGCAGTCTTCGGAGGTGTCGCAGGGGTCGCACAGGGTCAGCCAGTTCGGCACGCAAATCGTCGTTGTTCCGCCGGCTTTCAAGGGGATGGACTTGCAGGTTGCACCGGCTTCACACGTGCCGTCGCAGGTGGCCGCACACTGGACGCCCTGAGGCGTGGGGATGCACGCGCCGGACTGGCACTCGCTGTCTGCTGCACACTCGCATCCAACCGCGCCCGGGCAGGCGTCGGGGGTTGTGTCGGTCGTAGCGACGTCTGGCAGGTCGGCGTCGGTCGTGGCGGCGTCTGGCAGGTCGGCGTCGGCGGGCGTGACGTCTCCCTGCGCATCGGTCGTCTCCGTTGCAGCATCCGCAAGTACGCCGTCGGAGACGTCCAAAGCTTCGATTCGCTTGTCTAATTCTGCCTCGGTGGCCAGGTCTCCCAGACATCCGGACATCGGCAGCAGCGCCAACGACACCGACAGCAGCCGGAGCCAAAGCATCTGCGTCGTTCTGTTTCGCCCTGTGGATGCCATGTGGGGGTTCAATTCCTTCACCAGAACTGTCCGACCAGAGTCAGAGATTGTCCGTCCGTGACGAGGCGAGGCCAGCCCGCCACAGGTCCGCTGGTCGTTGCAGGCGGGGCGGCGAGCCATTCCCATGCGCCCCAGCCCCAAACGGCCACGCCAGCCACGGCAGCAGCGACTGAGAGGTTGCGCAGGGTCGTTGCCCGCGACGCCAAGTCGAGGTACCGGGTCTTGTCCTGAGGCGTGCGGACGTCGATGGCCCTCGCGTCGTCGGCGGACGATAGGGCGACGCCGTAACCGACCAAACTGGTCGCGATCAGAGCGGCGCCGCCTCCCACCTGCCACCACGGAAGTTCCCGTTGATCCAAAGACTTGTCGATGCCGGCAAGCGGGGGCGGCATCGGCGTGGGTACCGGCAGAGGAGGTGGGGAAGTCGTCGGCTGTGCGGGGCCTTCAGCCGCTGGCGGCGCGGCCTCAGGTGGCGGCTTCTCTCCCTGCCGATCGGCGACGCGCGAGTCCATGTCGGTCCGCGGCGCTGGCGGCGGAGCCTTGGTGGGATCCGCAGAGGTTCCGGCAAGCTTGGCCTCGATGCGGGCGATCCGCGAGTCGGCATCGGCGCGACCGGCATCGTCCACGGCGGGCAGGCTTCGATAGGCCTTCAGCAGCGCAAGCGCCTCGCGCAGGTTGCCGCCTTCCTCGTACGAGCGCGCGGCGTTGTACATCAACGACGGTCGTTGGGAGAGCGCGTAGGCCTCCATGAACTTGGACGACGCCTTGTCGAACAGTCCGGCTTGGAAGAAGGCTTTGGCCTCGGTCGCCAGTGCCTCTGCCTTTGTCAGACGGTCGGAATCGATCCGAGGCTCGGCCGACGCGATGGGGGCAAGCAACAGGACGAGTGCAGACAGCATCACCGGCAGCCGCCGTCTTTGTCTGGACAGCGAACTTGCGTGACTTTGCGGCTGAAGCATGGTCGCTACCATAGGCAAGCCCCTGCACCGTTGCAAGATGTTGCTCGCGCGGAAGGCGGCCGTTTTTGCGTCGGCTCCGCCCCTGCGGTTCAATGGACCCTGCTGTACGTTCGCGCTGGCCCCAACGCGCAAGGAAGCAGATGTCCAAGTTCGGTGTGATTTTGAACGGTTATCCGGCACTGTCCGACCCGATCGGTGCGCCCCACCGTCCGGCAGAGAGCCTTGCGGTGGCACGTCTGTCCGGCGGCCTGATCAATGACACGTTCTCGTTGGGAGAAGCCTACGTTCTTCAGCGGTTGCACCCGATCTTCGCGGCCGAGGTCAACCTCGACATTGCCGCGATCGTTCCGAGGTTGCGTCGTGCAGGCGTGCCGGTCCCCGACATCGTTCTGGCTAGGGACGGGCGGCCTTGGGTCTCGGTGTCGTCCGACCAGCCAGAAGTGTCGGGAGTCTGGCGGATTCTTACCCGAATTCCCGGCGAGACACTGCATCGCCTGACCGCCACGTCGCAAGCGCGGTCGGCCGGTAGATTGGTCGGGCAGTTCCATGGGGCGTTGCGCGACGAGGTTCACACCTTCGCCTTCACCCGACCGGGAGCGCACGACACCCCTCGGCACATGGCTGTCTTGCGGGAGGCCCTGTCCTCCCATACGGACCACCGGCTTGCAACGCAAGTGGCTACGGTGGCGAACGAATTGCTGGAGCGATGGGCCCAGCACGGCGGCTTGCCGACGCTGCCGACGCGGTTGGTGCACGGCGACCTGAAGGCCAGCAACCTGCTGTTCGACAGCATGGGCGAGGCGGTCGGCATTCTGGACCTGGACACGATGGCGCACGGCACGCTGGATGTGGAGCTGGGCGACGCGCTGCGGTCCTGGGCGAACCCGACGACAGAGGACGACCCGCAGCCGAGGCTGGACGCGGACTTGTTCGTCGCCGCAGTCGAAGGCTATCTGGACACGACGCAAGACTGGATCACGCCGGCAGAGGTTCGGTCACTCTCGGGCGGCCTGGAGCGCATCTGCCTTGAGCTGTCGGCCCGCTTTGCCGCCGACGCCCTGAACGAGCGGTACTTCGGCTGGGACCCGCAGAAGGCGCCCGGTCGTGGAGAGCACAACCTGATTCGTGCCAGAAACCAGCTGGCGCTTGCCCGCAGCGTCGCCGCCGCGCGGCCGAACTTGGACGCGGATCTGCAAGGGTTGTCGGTGCGTGCGCGAGGTTGACACTCCCCCCGCCGCCCCCGATCATCCCGCGCGTTCCATGGGTTCCCGCCTGCGAGCGGTCACACCCGGGTTTCGCCCCCCTCCAGACGAGGAAGCACATGATTTCTGCTCATATTCGCTCCACCGTGACGCTCGTCGCCGCGACGCTGCTGTTGGCGTCGGTCGCTACGGCCGCCCCGCAGGGCAAGCTGACCCCCCGCACCAACGCCCAGTACATCCTGCGCGCTGGCATCAAAGCCGCCGACTTCACGGCGCGCGGCATGGCCTACCGTGGCTTGGTGTTCGACCGGTCGAACAAGGATTTGGTCAAGCAGCTGGAGGACGGCACCCAGGACCCGCAGTGGGTGGTGCGCAAGGGCGTGGCGGAGGCGTTCTATGCCATCGGCAACCCCAAGTGGAAGCAGGTGATCAAGGACGCGCTGGCGTTGCCCGTGCTGAACCCCTACGACGTGCTGCCAACCTTGGATACGATCCCGGACGCACAGGCGTTCGCGGTGCTGATCGAGTCGCTGTCCGACACGGAACACTCGCAGCAGGACAAGATCATGGCGGCCCTTGTTGGCCGTAACCGTCCGAATCTGGGCGCATTTCTAAAGGTTGCCGTCGCCTCGAAGGCCCTGCTCGCCCGGCAGACCGGCCTGAAGGGCGTCGCGGCGCTGGACCCGGTGCTGCAGGCAGCGCACTTGGAAGTGGTCGCCAAGGGGCACGCCGGTGACGACGAGGTGATTCGCATCCTGGT
>JBMOIG010000074.1:0-23645 GCA_049317445.1 Myxococcota bacterium
TGCCGACGGTTTACGCGCTGTTTGCTCGCCGTTGGGGCGCGGGCGACAAGGTGGCGGAGGTCTAGTACCGTCCGACGGCCGAAGTCGCGGGGCGCGGGCGGCGGCTGTCGGCGCAGGTTCGGGGGGGCGAGGGGAGGTCACGCGTGTCCACAATCCGCATTTTCCGCCGCTGGCTGTTCTTGGGCGTCTGGCTCGCCTGTGCCCCTGCCTGCGGCGGCGCGGACACCGCCGAGGGGCCCGACACCGGCCCGGTCGCGGACACGGCCCTGGACGTCAACGCGGTCCCCCTGCCGGACAACGACACGGACAGCTACACGGACGCCGATGCCGACCCCGTCCCGGATACGGCCCCCGATTCCATCACCGACACCGACTCCACTCTCGACACGGACTCCGCCCCCGACACGGCCCCCGCTTTGGCCGTGGGGCTGTCCCCCGACTTCCGCGCCTGGCTGACGGCCCACGGCTTCGACCCGACGCAGCTCGCCCGCGACGACTTGGGGCCTGGCGGCAGCTTCGGCGGTCGCAGCCAGCCCGGCGACGCCTTGGGCCACGAGCCGGTGGTGTTCGTGCATGGCAACGCGGATCTGGCGCTCGGCACCCAGGTCGGCCAGACAGGCTGGACCGCCTCGACCCAGGGATTCCTGGCCCACGGCTACGGGCCGGCCGAGCTGTATGGCACCACCTGGGGCCCAGCCGACGCGATGCTGGCGTCGCAGCAGGCGCACACCCAGGCGAATGTGATGCAGGTGCGCCGGTTCCTGGACGCCGTGCTGGCCTACACCGGCGCGGCGCACGTCGACGTGGTCGCCCACTCGATGGGCGTGACCCTGGCCCGCAAGGCGATCTTGGGCGGCACGGCGCACGACCCGCTGGTCGGCGACTACGACGTCGGCCCGCCCTTGACCGACCGGATCGACGCCTTCGTGGCCATCGCCGGCGCCAACCTGGGCCTGACGAGCTGCTACGCGGCGGCGCAGCTGCCCACCTGCGGCAAAGAGGTGGGCCTGTACCCCGGCACGCTGATGGGCGCAACCGTGCTTGGCCGCTCGCAATTCCTCGAAGACCTGCTCGACCATCCCGGCACCGAGGGCGCCTTCCGGGCGGCCGTCTGGTCCACCGTCGACGAGGTCATCGGAGGCGGCGGCCTGGTCTGGGGCTCCATCACCGGCCGCCTGCCCGACCAGTCGACTGAGGTGGTCTACCACGCCGCGCCGTACGGCCATTTCGGCCTCAAGGACCAGACGGTGCAGGTGCAGATCGGGCTGGTGGAGGCGCACGCGTGGTGAGTGGTGAGGGTCAGCCGGCTTGCCGCCATCTGGCTGCTGCATCGCCCAGCGCCTCCCACGCACGTGGATGCGTCGTTGCCAACAGCGGCTCGGCAAGTGGCAGAGCCCGGGTCAGGTAGCGACGCGCCTTTGCTGGCACTGCGGCCACCGCTGCCTCGATGGCACCTGGGAACAGCTCGGCCAGCACAGCCAGCAGCGTGCAGGCCTGCCCCACATCCTTCTGGCTCTTGGCGCTCCGCCCGACCCGCAGCTGCGACACCATCAGCTTATGGACGGCAAACCGTTCAGGCAGAGGCACGCGCACCAGACAGCAGCCTTCGCGCGCCAGCAGCGGCGCCGTCTGCGAATCCGCAAGCAGGTAGCGCAGGTAGGGCAGCCCCATCGCATGTGCTTGCAGCTCTGGCACTTCGATGATGGGGAACGTCTCGTCCGGCGACGGCACCAGCAGGTCCACGTGGAATCTGGAACGTCCGGGCTGCTTGAAAGACGTCGACGGCTGCCCCCTTTCCAGTTGCGGCACTTCGGTAAACGCAATGCCTGAATCGGAAAGGACTTCCAACAAGCTGCGTCGTGGCATGGTCGGAAACGCAAGTTCCTCTCGGCGGGCGAGGTCGACGTCCTCGGTCGCGTACCCGGCTGCGCGCGCGCCCATGGCGTTGAGCAAAATGCCAAAGGCGTGCGAGCCGACCAGCACGCCGCCGGCGCGGAAGATGCCGTGGTTGTGAAGGCTGGCGACGGTGGAATAGGTCTTTGCGTCAGTCACCTGGAAGCCTTGGCGGCGCAGGATGCGGATGTCGGCGATGGTGCGGTGGGTCTCGTCGATGCGGTCCTTGAGCAACTCGGCAAGCGCATCGGCGCGCGCATCGCCTACCGGACCACCGACGTATTGGTCACGCTGCTTGCCATCGCCGTCGTAGTACTGGCGCACGTAGTACGCGGCGCCGCTGGGCTTGGCGCGCTGCCGCAGGGAGCCCGGCGTGCCGATCAGGACTTCGGCCTGGGCCGCGGCGTGGTTGCTGATGTCGCCGCAGAGGACCGTGAAAGGCTGTGGGTGCAGGGTGTAGAGCGGGGCCACGGTGATCCTGGTGCCAGCTGGTTGGCGGGCAAGCTGCTGATCTCCATGCTGTCCATTGGATGCGTATCCGTCAAGATCTCGTTTTGAGGGATACGTGCAGTGAGGGCCCCGGACATTCGCAGCCAGCTAGGCCAAGAACAGGTACTGCAACGCGTAATAGCCGCCGACCAGCACAAACACCACACCCGTAGCCGTGCGCGCGACCTTGTCAAACGCCGCGATGCGCCCCATGGCCTTGCCCAGCTTGTCGCTGCCCCACGCCAACAGCACCGACACGACCAGCACCGGCGCCGCGGTTCCCAGACCATAGACCAGCGGCAGCAGCAGCCCCGACTCGTGCTGGACGGCCAGCGGCAACAGGCTGCCGAAGAACAGCGCCGCAGAAACCGGGCAGAACGACAGCGCAAACAGCGCGCCCAGCAGTGCCGCCCCCCACGCCCCCGCGCCCGCTGCCTTGTGGCGCAGCTCGTCACTGCCCAAGGTCGACTTCCACGGCACGTTGATCAGGCCCAGCAGGAACATGCCCGTGACCACCAGCAAGGGGCCCAGCAGCCGGTTCATGACGCGGTCGAGAAACTGCGCCACGCCCGGCACCGACAGCACGCCTGCCACCAGCACCGCTGCGACGACGGTATACGCCAGCGCCCGGCCCAGCGTGTAGATCAGGCCGGACATCAAGGCCTTGCGACCGCCGCCCTGCCGTCCGATGAACGACACCGCGGCCAGGTTGGTGGCCAGCGGACAGGGGCTGATCGAGGTCAGGAGCCCCAACCACGCCGCCGCGGCCACCGCCGAAGTCAAGGTCAGGTCGCTGGTCACTTGGCCCCCGGCATCCAGGCGCGCACCTCGGTCTGGATGTAACCCTTGAAGGCCGCGTCGTCGCCGACCAGGTCCCAAACGCGGTCCAGGTTCTTCCAGCGAAGCTCGCGGTCGCCCAGCCGCTCAGACACCACCACGGACTTGGTGTGCAGCTGGTACTTCTGCAGCAAATGCGCGTTCTTGGGCTCGTCGGTGTCGACCGAGCTCCACTCGATCTCGCCGGCTTCCAGCTCGCCGGGCGTCCCCTGCTCCAACGCCTGGTGGGTCAGGGACTCGATGCGCAGGCAAGTGCGACACCGGGCGGCACCGTGCAGGTACATGACCAGCAAGCGCTTTTCCTCTGCGGGCTTGGGGGCGGTCGCCGCGCCGGGTCCAGCCGCGGCGGGAGCAGGGGTCGCCGTCACGCCGGGGTCGGCAGCTGCGATGGCTACGGGGTCGGCCGGGACGGCATTGGCCAGGCGGTACTCCTGCACGGCAAAAACGGCCAGCCCAGCCAGCACGAACGCGCCCAAAGACCAGGTCAGGATCTTGCGAATGTCCATGGAACTACTCCTCAAAACAGTTGAGTTCAAAGTCAACGCACCAACCATGCCGACACTTCCTCTGGGCGGGGCACGCGGCCGGCTACCCGCACCACACCGTCCACGCTGACGGCCGGTGTGCCCAGAATGCCCGCGGCGGCCATCGCGACGTAGTCCTCGACCTTGCTGATCTCCGCCTCGACGCCAGCCTTGGCGACGGCATCGCGGACGACCTTCTCGGCCACCTTGCAGTTGGCACACCCGGGGCCGTAAACAACGATCTTCATGTCATGCCTCACATCACAAAACGAGGTTGAACACCCATCCAACCATCAGGATTCCAGCGCCGACAACGCCGACAAATGCGGCGATCAGCGGCGGCCGCAGCACCTTGCGCAACAGGATCACCTCGGGCAGCGACAGACCGATCACGGCCATCATGAAGGCCAGCGCCGTCCCCAGCGCGGCGCCCTTGCCCAGCAGCGCCTGTACGATCGGCACGATGCCCGCAGCATTCGAGTACATCGGGATGCCCAGCAGCACCGCCACCGGCACCGACCACCACGCGTCCTTGCCCATCAGCGACGCCAGAAAGTCCTGCGGTACGTAGCCGTGGATGCCCGCGCCGACGCCGATGCCGAACATCACATACGGCCACACCTTTCCCACCACGTCGCCCACAGCGTCGGTGCCCGCGCGCAGGCGCACGTCCAGCCCCGACGGCAACCGCTCTCCCGGCACCTGGACCGCTGGCACTGGCACCTGCCCCACCCACGCCTCGACATAACGTTCGAGCTTCAGACGCCCCAGCACCCACCCCGACACCATCGCCACCGCAAGCCCCAACCCCGCGTACAGCAAGGCAACCTTCCAGCCGAACAGGCCGAACAGCAGCACCAGCGCGACCTCGTTGATCATCGGTGCGGCGACCAGAAACGAGAACGTCACCCCCAGCGGCACGCCAGCCGTCACGAAGCCGATGAACAGCGGCACCGCCGAGCACGAGCAGAACGGCGTCACGGTCCCCAGCAGCGCCGCCAGCACGTTGCCCACCGACTCGCGCTTGCCCGCCAGAACCTGCCGCGTGCGCTCTGGCGTGAAGTACGACCGCACGATGCCAACGGCGAACACAACGGCGACCAGCAGCAGCAGGACCTTGGGCGCTTCGAAGACGAAGAACGCGACGGCCTGCCCCAAATGCGTGTCGGGTGAAAGGCCCAACACCTTGTACGTCAAGGTATTTGCCAGCGGCTGTAGCTGGCCATACAGCGCGACCCAGGCGACCGCGACCGCCAGAATCAACCAGAGTCGGCGCGTGGGCTTCATGCGCCACAACCGCAGGAGAGCTCGTCCCCGATGACCGAGATCGCGGGGGGCACCAGCGCCGGCACGTCACGCACCAGTGCCCGCACCGTCGGGGACGACAGGCGCTCCAGATCGGCACGAACATCGGGATCGCGCGTGCCCAGAACGGCCAAAAAGCGCAGCACGTCCAGCGGCTGGTCGTGGACGCGGGCCACGTCGATGCGGTACAGGGTGAAGCGGCCGCGTCGCTCGTCGACCACCAGACCGGCAGCGGCCAGAATGGACAGGTGCTTGCTGATGGTCGACTGGGACAACCCCAGCACCTCGACCAGCTGGCACACGCACACGGGCCCCGTCGTCACCATCGCCAGGATGCGCAGGCGGGTACGGTCGGCCAGAGCCTTCAGCGTTCGTTCGGTCTCTCGAATCATGGCGGCTCCGCAAGCATCGTTGCATCGACGCTTGACGATGTATCGCGCCCTGCCCGGTCCGTCAAGCGGCGTTCGCTTGGACCGGTTCGACCGCCCTACCTTCACCCGCAACATGGTTGTATGCTCGCGACCCTCCGATGGAGGCTCCCCCATGCCCGTTCCCGGCAATCTGCGGATACAGTGGATCGTTCTCGCCGCGTCGCTCGCTCTGGCAGCGTGCGAGGCCTCACCCGCCACGTCGGCCTACACCGACACCGGGACGTGGCAGTTCGGCGGCACCGACACGCACGACGCCGACGACGATGCCGCCGACGTCGAGGACGCCGCGGACGACGTGCCCGACACGACCGGGGAAGACGCCGATGCGGTCGACGGCGCCGCCGATGTGCCGGTAGAGGTGACGCCCGTCGCCCCCGCGGTCGACTGCCCGACCTCGCTGGGCTGCTTGCATGAGGGCCTGTGCGCTGAGGTCGACGACAAGTGCGTTGCAGCCAGCCACGCCGACTGCTCGGCCTCGACGCTGTGCCTGCAGTACGGCCAGTGCTGGGCGCAAGGGGGCAAGTGCGTCGCGCTTGGCGACCCGGACTGCAAGGGCGCCCCGGCCTGCGCCGCTCAGGGCGCCTGTACGGCCAAGGCCGGCATGTGCATCGCCGCCACCACGGCAGACTGCAAGTCGTCGAACTTGTGCAAGAAGTTGGGCGCCTGTTCTCTGGCCGCCGGCATCTGTCAGGCCGCCAGCGATCTCGACTGTGCGACCTCGCAGGCGTGCAGCAGCTACGGCCTGTGCGCGGCCGTCAGCGGCGCTTGCGTCGCCAAGGGGTCCAGCGGCTGTGCGGGCTCGTGGTTGTGTCAGGTGCAAGGACGCTGCACGGCCAAGGACGGCCAGTGCGTGGCGGCATCGGACGCGGACTGCGCGTTCTCGTCAGACTGCACGGCGTACGGCCTGTGCTCGTCCAAGCTGGGGATCTGCGTGGCGGGAACCGACGCCGGCTGCAAGGCCTCGACGCAGTGCGCGTCCCAGGGTCTGTGCACGGCCTCGACGGACACCTGCCGGGCACTGAAGGACGAAAGCTGCGTCCAGTCGGCGGCTTGCCTGTCCAGTGGACGCTGCACCGCGCAAGCTGGCGTGTGCGTGGCGACCAAGAGCGAGGACTGCGCCAAGACCGCCGCATGCGCGTCCAGCGGCCTGTGCACGGCCGTCGCGGGCGTCTGCGCTGCCGCCGCCGACCAGGACTGCCAGAACACCGCGACGTGTGTGCAGCAGGGTAAATGCACGGCAAAGTCAGGTGCTTGCGCGGTGGGTTCGGCCGCCGACTGCCAGCAATCCAACGCCTGTGCCCAAAGCGGCCTTTGCGGCTGGCAGTACGGCCAGTGCCGCGCGCTGTCGACCGAGGAACACTGCGCGCCATCGCTCGGGTGCATCCAGAACGGCCAGTGCACCGCGCAGGGCGGCAAGTGCGTGGCCGCCAGCGAAACCGAGTGCATCGCGGCGCCCGGATGCTGGCAGCAGGGCCTGTGCGGATACGCCGACGGCGCCTGCGTGGCGACTTCCGAGGCGGACTGCAAGCTCTCGCAGGCCTGCTATGCCTCGGGCAAGTGCTCGCTGGACGGCCAGAATTGCGTGGCCGCCCTGCCCGGCGACTGCCAGCAAAGCACCGGTTGCGCCCTGAACGGCCAGTGCACGCCCAAAGACGGCACCTGCGCGGTCGGCAGCGATGCGGACTGCAAGGTAACCTCCCTGTGCACCACCAACGGCCGTTGCACCTTCCTGGGAGGCACCTGCGTCGCGACCAGCGACCTGGACTGCGCCAAGACCCAGACGTGCAAGGACAGCGGCGCCTGCACGGCCAAGAACGGCGTCTGCACGGTGGGCAAGGACTCCGACTGCAAGGTCGGTACGGGCTGCAAGCAGAACGGCTTGTGCACCTTCGCGGGGGGCACCTGCATCGCGGCGTTCGACCCCGACTGCAAGGCGTCGCAAGTCTGCATCGTCCAAGGCAAGTGCGCCGCACTGGGGGGCAAGTGCGCGCCGGGGTCCGACACCGACTGCTCCCTGTCGCCCGAGTGCCAACAGCAGGGCTACTGCACGGCCTTGAACGGCAAGTGCATCGCCGGCTCAGACGCCAACTGCAAGGGATCGCCCGCGTGCCAGCAGAAAGGCCTGTGCGCGATGCTCGACGGCAAGTGCTTCGCCTCGTCCAGCTTCGACTGCAAGTCGTCGGAACAGTGCCTGACCTTGGGCAAGTGCACGGCCAAGGACGGTCTGTGCACCTGGGGCTCCAGCGCGGACTGCGTGGCGGCCAAGGACTGCCTGAAGAACGGCCTGTGCACTTTCAAGGATGGCGTGTGCTTGGCCGCGACCGACACCGACTGCAAGAGCACGGAGGCCTGCACCTTCCAGGGCCGTTGCGCGGCGGTCGGCGGCGTGTGTGCCCCGGCGACGAGCGCCCACTGCAAGATGGCAAGCGCGTGCTGGCAGTCGGGACAGTGCACCTACCAGGACGGCCGCTGCGTCGTGGGCGGCACGTCCGACTGCAAGCTGACGCCAGAGTGCGGCCAGTACGGCTACTGCTCGTGGATCGCCGGCAAGTGCGCGGCCAGCGAGACGGACTGCAAGGCCACGGTCGGCTGCCAGCAGTCGGGCTTCTGCACCGCCAAGAACGGCGCGTGCGTCGCGGGCAGCTCAGCCGAGTGCAAGATGACGCCCGACTGCACCGGCAAGGGCCTGTGCAGCTACTCCGGCGGCAAGTGTTCGGCCGTCAGCGATGCAGAGTGCGCGACCACGGCGACGTGCAAGAGCAGCGGCGCCTGCTCTGCAATGGCGGGCAAGTGCGTGGTCGCCGACGACACCGACTGCGGCACCAGCACCAGCTGCAAGCAGAGCGGCCTGTGTTCGGCCAAATTCGGCAAGTGCGTGGCGCTGTTGGACAACGACTGCCTGAAGTCCGACGTCTGCATGCAGCAGGGCCTGTGCGGCGCCAAGTTCGGCGTGTGCATCGCCGTCGACGACGTGGACTGCCAGGTCACGACCGGCTGCACCGACAAGGGCCTGTGCTCCGCGCGGTTCGGGGCGTGCGTCGCGTGGTCGGCCAACGACTGCGCGGGTGCCACAGAGTGCTCGACCCTCGGCAACTGCACGCCCAAGAACGGCAAGTGCGTGGCGGGCTCCAACTCGGACTGCTCGTATGCCAGCCAGTGCAAGACCCACGGCGTCTGCTCCGCGATCCAAGGCACCTGCCGCATCGGCAGCGACTCCGACTGCGCCGAGTCGACCGACTGCAGCCAGAGCAACCTGTGCAAGGCCGGGAATTGGAACGGCAGCTACTTCACGAGCTGCAAGAACTGACCCGCCACCGGCGATCAGTCACCGCGCGGTGACTGATCGGAAGTTGTTGCGGCGAGCGTGGTTAGGAGCGTATCCGGCCCGCTACAGCTTGGCGGTAAACGCAAACTTGGCATTCGCCGGCAGCGGGTCCTGGAACACCACGCGGCGGCCGGCCACCGTGACCAACCCGGCACCGACGCAGGTGAAGGTGCCGATGCGGTCGGTGAATTCCAGACTGAACCGGGGCGCGTCGTGTGCCCCCACCTGAATCGTTCCGGCGTAGCCCGTCGCGGGGTCCCAGCCTGCGGTCAGACGGATCTCGTCGCGTCCCCGCCAGAAGTCGCCAGCGTCAGAAATGCGCTCGATCCGCACGCTGTTCGCCTTTGCTGAATCGATGAAGGCCGCCACGGAATTGATCTTGATCTTCATGTTCTCCGGCCCGACGCCCCTACCGTAGGAGGGGTGGACCAGCAACGTGCTCCAGGCGCCGTTCATCTTGTTTTGCAACATCGCGTACTTCCAGCGTGACAGGAACAGCGGCTGGTACTTTCGTTGCAGCTCGGAGCGGGCCGTCTCGTCGCCCATCACCATGCCGTCCTCCTGCACGATGGGCATCGTGTACAGCGGTTGTCCCTTGAAGAACTCCTGCAGATACGGCGACCTCGCGACTGAGACGGGATAGTTCGACCGCAGCTCGCCCACCGCCCAACTGGAGTCGTAGACGATGCCCCGGCTGGCCAGCGTCTCGTAGAGATTCGGGTGAATCGACAGGTAGGGCGACCGCCACGCACGCATCGGCTGATCCTTGGGCAGAATCGCCGCGAGGATGTCGAGATTCACCCCCAACTCTCCGCAAATGGTGGGCTTCTTCGGGTCGTAGGTCGCCTTGGTCACCGTGCACTTGCCCAACGGCAGCTTCGACAAGTCCAAGTGCTGGACCGAGTGGGCGCCGTTGGCGCACATACCCAGCGCGCACATGCCCTTGACCGTGTCGGGGTTGTAGTAACCGATGACGTAGTCGGTGGTCATGAAGTAGGTGCCCAGAACGCCGCGGCCCTTCTCCATGCGCACCATCTGGATGGCCCCCGCCTCTCCCCAAGCTGGGCCGTTGTTGTGCGCGTCGGGGGCGTCGACGTCGTGGCTGATGATGGCGACGCCGTCCTCGACGCCAGGGGCGGTGTGCTTGACGACCGTGTGCCCTGCCCCCGCCTCACGTGCCACGGCCCGCAGCAGCGTGACCATGATGTCCCGCCCCGGTTCGTAGCAGTTGATGTAGCAGCGGGGCTTGAGCCAATCCAGCGGGTTCATCCCCAGCGTGTAGACGGCGCCCTTGCCAAACGGTCGGCGGATCAGGGCCTGGCCCAGCTCCTGGTCTCCCGCATACGCGGTGCCGAACCCCTGCGCGCCACTGGCGGGGTCCAGCGTGTAGGTGAAGACTTCGGTGGGCTCGGTGTCGGGCTTGTCGGTCTGGACGATCTCGCGCTCCTCCATGCTGTCCCACTGCAGCATCGCCGGAGCCGTCGCCTGGATGGTCACCCGCGTCGAATTCATGTGTTGGTGCGTGGCTGTGATGCCTGCAAGCGCCAGCATGGCCACGTCGGGCGCGGCATCCTCGGGCGCCGCATTCGCCTCGGGGCCGATGGGCTTGGTCCACACCAGCACGCCGCCCTTCTGCACCCATGCCGCCAGCTTCTCCAGCTGTCCGGGCGTGCGCAGCCCGTCGCTGCCGATGACACCGGGGACGAACCGATTGCCCAGCACGTAGTTGGGCACGATCACGACCGAGAACTTGTCGAGCTCATAGAACGCGTCGTTCCAATCGAATTCGTGGTCGAGCGCGGTGACGTCGGGGGCGCTCCAGGGCAAGCCCGCCTGTTGCAGGGCCTCCACCACGCCGTTGACCGCCAGCGGGTCTTCCACCCACAGGTATCCCGGCACCAGAACCCGCACGCGGATGGGCCGAGCTTCTGACGGTGAGGCCTCGTCGGTCTCGCCATCGCAGTCGTTGTCCTCACCGTCGACGGCTTCGGCGACCACCGGGGGCGTCATGCAAGTCCGCGTCAGTCCTTCACAAGTTGCCCAGCCCTGCCCGCAATTTCCCTTGGCCGAGCTGGCGCAGCGGTTGGCGGCCACTGGCATCAGCACGTCGATCTGGCCATCGCAGTCGTTGTCGACGCCGTCGCAGAGGGTCTCGACCGCCTCCACGCGCGGGTCGTCCTTGGCCAACTGGCACTTCACCGGGTCCTCCTCCGCGGCACAGGCGCACGCCAGCAAGCAGGCAGCGGTCACGGTGGAGAAGGCCAGACGACGAAGCAGCAGCGGCCTGGACATGCGGGTCCTCGTGGCAGAGGGGGAGGTGGTGCAGAGCGTCACGCGGGCAGGATAATCCCCGCCGCAGGGATGTCGAGGCGCATTCGCGGAACTCGGGATGCCGACAACGATGGCGGGGGTGATGTTGCCGAATCCGGGTGGCAGGAGGTGGCGTGGTACCCTGCGGGACGGCCCTCTTGAGCCTTGGCTGCGCGCTCGGGAACCGGGGTGGCAGGCCAGCACCGGAAGCGCGCGGCCATCGACGGGACCCGACGCGGACGCTCCCTTCAGGCTTCTGTCGGACAGGAACCTCGGCTATCACACGGGAAGCCCCCCTTCGTGGGCTCTGCGGCCAGGCAGCCCGCGAGAGCGGGCTTCTCGACTGATAGCCCACCCTTTTCAATGGTGGGTGGTTCGGCCACGCCGGCCGCCCGCCTGCAGTCCACGTAAGGTATTGATCTGTCTGGACCACAACCATCGATCGATAGGGTGTCACCGAGCCGAGGTTCCTGCCGGAGACCACGACGTCAAGATCCTGGTATTCGGCAAGCTCGTCCGTGTCGGAAAGTTCACGGTGACGGCCGTCGACAAAGCCATTGCTCCGTCGAGAAATGAGTATCGTCAATTATTGGAGAAGCGTATTGTTGCATTGTCGTAGATTCAGCGCGTCGGCAGTCAGCTTTCGAGGGCAAGTCCCGGCCAGAAGGCGCCATGGGCGGTGCGCGATGGGAAATGAGGCCAGCCACAAATCGACGGACCTGAAGCAAGACCGCGCCCCCCCCCGGACGACGGCGCTTGTTATCGGTGTGATCACGATCATTGCCGGCAGCTCGGTGCTGGTCGGCTGGCAACTCGACATCGCGGCGCTGAAGAGCGTTCTGCCATCCTTCATGGCGATGAAGCCCAACGCGGCAGTGGCCTTCATCTTCGCGGGGGCGTCGCTGGCCCTGACGGCCCGCTTCGCTTCGTCTGCGCCGGCGCGGTGGGCGGCCCACGCGTGCGCCGTCGCCACCGCCCTGATCGGGCTCCTCACCGTCTGCCAATACCTCTTTGGCATGGACCTCGGGATTGACCAGTGGCTCTTTCTGGAAACGGCCGGAGGCGTGGGGACTGTTGCGCCCGGACGCATGGCCGCTACGGTTGCCTTCAACATGCTTCTCTTGGGCTGCGCGCTGCTCTTCGCGGCCGACCGCCGCGCCATCCTGCGCGTGCAGAGGGCGGCCCTGCTGGCGGGCGCGGTGGGGCTACTGGCGCTTCTTGGGTATCTTTACGGCGCAGACGCGCACAGCACTTTCGGCTTCTACACGCAGATGGCGATCCACGCGGCGGTTCTGTTCGTCCTCTTGAGCGTCGGGGTTCTGCTGCTGCACCCGGCCGAAGGGCTGCTGCTCGTGTTCACCCGCGACAGCCCGGGCGGGTGGCTGGTCCGACGCATTGGGCCTTTCGTTCTCGCGATTCCTGTGGTGCTCGGGTGGCTGCGGATCTATGGCGAGCGGATCAACCTCTTCGGCGCCCCGCTCGGCACGGCCCTCATGATGATCCTGATGATGGGCTTCTTTTCGGGCCTGCTCTACTGGGCGGCCGGGCGACTGAACGCGGCGGACGACCAATTGCGCATGGCGCACGAAGGCCGCTTGACGACGGCGCTCACCCGCGAAGAAGCCGTCCTTCGGCGCATGGCGACGGTGGTCAGGGACTCGAACGACGCGATCACGATTCAGGACTTCAACGGCGAGGTCCTCGCGTGGAACCGAGGCGCGGCGCGAATGTATGGCTACAGCGAGGCTGAGGCGGTGGGGACGAGCATCGACCGTCTGACCACCTCGGACAAGGTCGCCGAGCACAAGGACTTCGTTCGCCGACTGGTGGCGGGAGAAGAGGTTACGTCGTTCGAGACCCGGCGCGTGACGAAGGACGGGCGCGTCTTGGACGTCTGGATGACCGTCACCAAGCTGGTCGACCACGGCGGAAAGCCGATCGGTCTGGCCTCTACCGAACGCGACATCACCGCGCGAAATCGGGCCACCGCAGAACTCGAGGTCGCCAACAAGGAGCTCGAGGCGTTCAGCTATTCCGTCTCTCACGACCTGCGGGCGCCGTTGCGGCACGTGCAGGGCTACGTGGACATGCTCGCGCGCGACTCAGAAAGCCAGCTCTCGGAGAAGGGCCGACGCTACATGAAGACCATTGGCGACGTCGGCCGCGAGATGGGCATGCTGATCGACGACCTTCTGGCATTTTCCCGCATGGGGCGCGCGGAACTGGTCGAGACGACGGCGAATCTGGACCTGCTGGTGCAGCACGCGCTGCGTGATCTGGAGCCGGTCCTCCGCACGCGGAACATCGTCTGGACCCTCCACCCGTTGCCCGCGGTCCAGGCCGATTCATCGATGCTCAAGCTGGTCCTGGACAACCTGCTCGGCAACGCCGTGAAGTTCACGCTCCCACGCGACCCGGCCCGAATCGAGATCGGCACCGCGGGCACTGGGGACGGTCGCGTCATCCTCTTCGTCCGCGACAACGGTGTCGGGTTCGACCCCCGGTTCGCCCACAAGCTTTTCGGCGTGTTTCAGCGGCTGCACCGGGCCGACCAGTTTGAGGGCACCGGCATTGGCCTGGCCAATGTGCGGCGCATCATCGCCCGGCACGGCGGGCGCACGTGGGCAGAGGGGGTCCTGGACCAGGGCGCGACCTTCTACTTCACCTTGAAACCGGCTGGCGCCGGCGGGAAAGACCATCGGGAGGGTGAACCATCATGAGTAGCGACCTGAGACACATCCTGCTGGTGGACGACAGCCCGCGCGACACGGAACTGGCGCTGGATGCGCTGGCCATCCACAACCTGGCAAACGCCGTGGTTGTCGTTCGCGACGGCGTCGAGGCGCTCGAATACCTGAATCGGACGGGGGCGTTCGCCAACCGGACGGCGGGCAATCCGGTGGTGGTGCTGCTGGACTTGAAGATGCCCAGGATGGACGGCCTCGAGACGCTGCGGGCGATCAGGAACACCCCGTCGTTGCGGATGCTCCCGGTCGTGGTGCTGACTTCCTCGCGCGAAGAGAGCGAAGTGATCGAGAGCTACAAGTTGGGGACCAACGCCTACATCGTCAAACCGGTGGTGTTCGAGAAATTCGTCGAGGCGATGAAGGTGCTGGGAACCTTTTGGGCCGTCTTGAACGAGCAGCCGCCGCCCCACACGCCCTTGCGGCAGGGGAGGACAGCATGACGAGAATCCTTCATCTCGAAGACAGCCCGCGCGACGCGGAGCAGGTGCAGGACGCCCTGCAACGGGCCGGGATCGACTGCGACCTGGAGGTCGTGAGCGATGGCGTGGAATTCGAGCGCGCGTTGGCGGGGTCACATTTCGATCTGATCCTGTCTGATTACGATCTGCCCGGCTACGACGGTCTGGCAGCCCTGGTCTTCGCCCGAGAGAAGCGGCCGGACGTCCCGTTCATCATGGTTTCCGGTGCCATGGGCGAGGAGGCGGCGATCGACACCATGGTGCGGGGTGCGACCGACTACGTGCTCAAGCAAAGACTGAGCCGGCTTGGCCCCGCCGTGCTGCGCGCCCTCGCCGAAGGACGGGAACGTCAGGTTCTCCGGAAGGCAGAGACCGACCTCCGGCGGATGGCGACCGTGGTCAGGGACTCGAACGACGCCATCACCATCCAGAACTTCGAGGGCGGGATCCTCGCCTGGAACCGTGGCGCGGAGCTGATGTACGGCTACGGCGAGGCCGAGGCGCTCGAAAAGAACATCGATCTGCTGACGGCCCCGGGCAAGGTCGCCGAGCAGAAGGCCTTTATCCGCCGGCTCGTAGCGGGCGAAGACGTCACGTCGTTCGAGACCCAGCGTGTGACCAGGGACGGGCGCGTCCTCGACGTCTGGCTGACCGTCACCAAATTGGTCGACAATGACGGAAAGCCCATCGGCCTGGCCTCTACCGAGCGAGACATCACCGCGCGAAAGCGGGAGGAGGCAGCCTCGCGAAGGAACCTGAAGCGGATCCACGCGATGGTTGAGCTTCTGCAACGGCCGGATGCTTCCGAGAAGGAGCTCCTGACTTCGGCGGTCGAGCGCCTCGTCGAGATCACGGGGTCGGAATTGGCGTTCCTCGGCACGGTGGATCCGTCCGAGACCACCCTGATGGCGAACCTGTATTCGAACCGGGCGATGCAGGAGTGCGCGGTCGATGGTCGGTCCGTCGAGTTCACGGTGGCGACCGGGGGGCTCTGGGCCGAGGCGATCCGGCGCCATCAGCCGATCACCGTCAACGATTTCGAACAGGCAAATCCCCTGAAGAAGGGGACCCCGGCGGGTCACGTGGGCCTCAGGCGGTTCATGGGCGTTCCGTCCGTCCGGGAGGGAGTGGTCTTGCTGTTCGCTGGGATGGCCAACAAACCGGAACCGTACGACGAACTCGACTTGTCCGAGGCGACGCTCTTCGTGGAAGGTCTGACCGAGGCCGTCGTGCGGAAGCGGTTCGAGATTGCCCAGGCAGAGTCCGAGAAGCGGTACCGTGGCCTGTTCGACGCCGCCAGAGACGGCATCCTGATTGTCGATGCCGATACCGGCAAGGTCGTTGACGTCAATCCGTTCCTGATGGAACTGTCAGGCTACCCGCGCGAGTATTTTCTGGGGAAGTCCCTTTGGGAAATACAGACATTCAAGAATGTATTCGACTCCAGTTCTTCCTTCACGGAATTGCGGGAAAGCGGGCACGCTCCTGGCGTAAGCCCCTCGCTCGAGACCCGCGACGGGCGGCACCTCGACATCGAGTTCCTGAGCAACGTCTGCCCCATCGAGAACCGGAGCCTGCTGCAGTGCAACATCCGCGACATCACGGCGCGCAGGTTGTCCGAGGAGTCGCTGAAGGCGAGCGAGCAGCGCTTCATGAGCATCCTGCTCGCCTCCCATGACGCGATTCTTCTGATCGACGGCGACAGGTTCGCCGAGTGCAACGAAGCCACTGTCCGAATGCTGGGTTATGCCAACCGGGACGAGTTCCTGATGACCCATCCTTCGCAGCTGTCCCCGCCGACCCAGCCGGATGGAAGAGGCTCGCTCGAGAAAGCCGATGACATGATGCAGAAGGCCCTCCTGAACGGCTATCACCGCTTCGAGTGGATGCATCGCCGGGCCAGTGGCGAAGACTTTCCCGTCGAAGTGTCGCTGACTCCGATCAACTACCAGGGCAGGACCTTGCTCCATTGCCTGTGGCGCGACATCACCGAGCAGAAGCAGTCCGAGGCGGCGCGCTGGCAGGTGGAAGAAGGATTGAAACAGGAGCAAGCCCTCAGCAAGACCATCATCGATAGTATCCCCGGCACCTTCTACATGCTCGATGAAACCGGTCTATACGTGCGCTGGAATGCCTATCAGCGCGACGAGATCGTCGGCAAGCCAGACGACATGGTAGGTAGCACCAACGCACTGGACACCATTCACCCGGACGACCGCGAGTTGGTCCAATCGAGGATCTCGAACGTATTGGCGAACGGTGCGGTGGAGACGGTCGAGGGTCGGGTTCTGCTGCGTGGTGGGCCAGCATTCCGATGGCTCGTGATGACCGGCTGTCGAGTCTTGATCGACAGCCGGCCGTTTCTTGTCGGCATCGGTATCGACATCACCGAGCGCAAGCAGGCCGAAGCGGCTGCGAATGCAGCGAAAAGCTTCCTCGACCGGATCATCGACGCCATCCCCAACCCGCTCTTCGTCAAGGACGATCAACGCCGTTTCGTCCTCGTCAACGACGCGCTGTGCGCGATCGTCGGCTGCCCGAGAGAAAGTCTTGTTGGCGAGGATGGCGACGACCTGTTCCCCGCGGAACAGACCGCAGTCTTTCGGAAAGTGGACGCCAAGGTCCTCGAGACCGGCGTCGAGGATGTGAACGAAGAATCCGTGAGCAACGTCTCGACCGGCGAGGTGCGCACGATCGTCGCGCACAAGACCCTCTACATCGATCCTGCCGGCAAGCGCTTTCTCGTCGGATTGATCCAGGACGTCACCGAGCGCCTGCGGTTCGAGGCCGCCGCGCGCCAGCAGCAGAAGCTGGAGTCGATCGGAACGCTGGCGAGCGGGGTGGCACACGAGATCAACAACCCGCTGAGCGTGATCATGAACTACGGCGAGATGCTTCTGGGCGACCCGGCTGACGCTTCGCTGATCAAGGACTGCGCCGAGAACATCGTGAAGGAAAGCGACCGGATCGCGGTCATCGTGCGCAACCTGCTGAGCTTTGCGCGCCAGGACAAGGAGACCCACAGTCCTGCGCGGATTGAAGACATCGTGGAGCGGACCCTGTCGCTGATGCGAGCCGTTCTGAGGAGGGACCAGATCAACCTGCAGTGCTCCCTCGCGCAGGATCTGCCGATGGTCAAGTGCCGGTCCCAGCAGATCCAGCAGGTCCTGATGAACCTGCTTACGAACGCGCGGGATGCCCTGAACGAACGCTATCCGAAGGGTGCCAGCGACAAGGAGATCCGGATCGAGGCGTTCGCTTTCGAAAAGGACGGGATCCGCTGGATACGGCTGACCGTGGAGGACCACGGAAACGGGATTCCGGCCGACGTCGCCGGCAAGGCGTTCGACCCCTTCTTCACCACGAAGGCGCGAGACAAGGGCACCGGTCTGGGGCTCTCGATCAGCTACGGCATCGTGAAGGAACACCACGGGGAGCTCTGGTTCGAAACCGAGCTGGGCAAGGGAACGCGGTTTCACGTGGACCTGCGGGTCAACAACGGCTGGTCAGTGCAGAACCCCGGGGATGCATCGTCGCGTTGAGGAGGAGGTGGCTCGATGGCGAGGGTCCTGGTGGTGGACGACGAAGAAGGGATCCGCAAGACGTCGGCGGTGTTTCTGCGAGAGGCGGGTCACGAGGTCGAGACGGCGGGGACTGTTGCCGAGGCGTCCGAGAAGGTCGCGGGCAGTGATTTCGACGTGATCCTGTCGGACATCGTCATGCCGGGCGACGACGGGATCCGGCTCCTGGAGTTCGTGCGCTCCCGCGCGCCGCTCACACAGTTCATCCTGATCACGGGCGAACCGACCATCGAGACCGCTACCGACGCACTGCGTCTGGGCGCGTTCGACTACCTGTCCAAGCCGTTGAAGAAGGGCCCGATGTGCCGGGTCGTGGAGAAGGCTGGGAACGAGAAGAAGATGCGGCAGCAGCTCGAGACGCTGCACGAAGAGAACCGCAGACATCGAGAGGAGCTGCAGCTGCTGGTCGCGGAACGCACGGCCGAGTTGAAGGACGCGTTGGCAAGACTGGCGACTACGATGGAGAGCACCATTCTGTGCCTGTCGATGGCCATGGAGAAACGTGACCCCTACACGGCCGGGCACCAGCGGCGTGTCACTGACCTTGCCTGTGAGATCTGGGACCGCCTGTCGCTGCCGCGCGAGGCGCGCGAGGGACTCCGGATTGCCGGGATGATGCATGACCTTGGGAAGCTGCAGGTCCCGGCAGAGATCCTGAGCAAGTCGACGCGTCTGTCGAAGCTCGAGTTCTTGCTGATCCAGGAGCACCCGATGTCGGCCTGGGAGATCCTGCGGCTGGCCGAGTTCCCGTGGCCGGTGGCGACCATCGTCCGGCAACACCACGAGCGGCTGGACGGAACGGGGTACCCGGACGGCCTGAAGGACGCCGACATCATGCGGGAATCGTGCGTCCTGGCGATCGCCGACGTGGTTGAGGCCATGGCGTCCCACCGGCCGTATCGTGCGGCCCTGGGCATTGACGCCGCCCTCACGGAGATCCTGAGGGGGCGTGGCACTGCGTACTGGCCTGACGCGGTGGATGCGTGCGTGAAGGCGTTCCGCGAAGACGGGTACGCGCTGCCGACGACGGCAGATCCCGGGCGGGGCTAGCCTGATCGTTGCGACGCTTGCGGCGACCCGACGGCCCGGGGAAGCTCGCGACAAGCGTTCGCTCAGCCGCTCTACCTCGTGGCTGCGCCCGACAGATTAGGCCGGAGGATCGCCGGTCTCGAGGCCTTTCAAGCGGCGGTACAAGGTGTTGCGACTGATGCCCAGCCTGCGAGCCGCTTCACTCATGTTGCCTTGCACGGTGACCACGACCCGGCGAATGGCGCTGTCGGACAAGCTGCGCAAATTGCTAGGCGCATCCCCGCGCAAAGGCACGGTGTCCAACAGTGCAATAGGCCGTATGATCGACAGATCACTGCGCAATTCGTCGGGCAGATGCTGCCAGCCGATGACAAATTCGTCGTCGTCGAGCAGGGCGCACGCGGTGTGCAGCGCCCCCGCCAGCTCGCGGACATTGCCGGGCCAGCCATACCCGGCGAGCGCCGTGGTCACTGCGGGGTCCACAATGACCACCCGCGTGGGCGACGCTTCAGCCAGAATCCGCACGATGAGCGCCGCCAGATCGGTGCGCTCGCGCAGCGGCGGCAGCGTCAACGGCAGGCCCTGGATACGGTAGTACAGGTCAGCGCGAAACAGTCCGGCGGCCACTTGCTGCTTCAGCTGGCGATGTGTCGCGCAAATCAGCGAAAATTCAACGGCAATCGGGCGCGCACCACCTAGTGGCGTCACCTGCCTCTCTTGCAGAACCCGCAGCAACCGAGCCTGCAAGCCCAGCGGCATGTCGCCAATTTCGTCGAGAAACAGCGTGCCGCCATCGGCTTGGCGAATGTGCCCCAGCGAGCCGGCCTTGCGCGCACCGGTAAAGGCGCCGGCCGCATAGCCAAACAGCTCCGCCTCGATGAGTGACTCCGGCAGTGCCGCGCAGTTCAGGGCGACGAACGGGTGGCGCCGCCGCGGCCCCGAGTCGTGCGCCGCCCGCGCAAACAGCTCTTTACCCACGCCCGTTTCGCCTTGAATCAGCAACGCAATCGGTTTGTTCGCCACCCGCCGCGCCCGCTCGACCGCTTCGGCCAAGCGCGGGTCACCGGTGTCGAGCTCGGCCAATGCATCGCGGGCGGGCAAACGTGTCGGTCGACTCGGCACGGCAACGGCCACCGGCGCGGGGCGATCGACGCGCAGCTGCACCAAAGCACCGCCGCGCACCTCGACGGTGTGCGCCCCCGGGGGCTGCTCGCGCCCCCACGCATGGAGTCTGGCGAGCCGAACATCGAGCCAATCCTCGAGATGTTTGCCATAAATATCCGCATGCTCTGCGCCGAGCAGCGCGATCGCCGCCGCATTGGCGCCGGCAATTTGGCCACTGTCGCTGATGGCGAGGTACCCCTCGGCGCCTGTGCCCAGGGCTTGGACAAGCACATGAAAGCGAAGCACAAGCTGGTGTCCGTGGCGGGCGTGAAACAGCCCGTTTTCGACCATTCGCGCCGCGGCGCGCACCAGCCCTGGCGTCTGCAAACGGCGGCTATGCTGCTCGCCCGAGACGTCGAGCACG
The DNA here is from genome assembly GCA_049317445.1 of Myxococcota bacterium. Taxonomy (GTDB): domain Bacteria; phylum Myxococcota_A; class UBA9042; order UBA9042; family UBA9042; genus CAJBNH01. The sequence goes on from JBMOIG010000074.1 coordinate 20,458, forward strand.
CCGACCACGCGGCCATCGGGGGCGAGGATCGGCGCCGCCGTACAGGTCAAGAAGCCATGCCGGTCCACGTAGTGCTCGCGGCCGTGAATCGACACCGCCGCTTGCTCGGCCAGCGCGGTCCCAATGGCGTTGGTGCCGCGGTCGTGCTCGTGCCACGAGGCGCCCGGTGCCAGAGCCACTTGCTCGGCACGACTCAAGAATTTCGCATCGCCCAGCGAGCGCAGTAGCAAGCCGCGGTGATCGGCGAGCACCACCGAGCTGCCCGTGTCGCGCATCTGAGCGCGCAGGTAGTCGACGACTGGTGCCGCGTGAGTCAGCAATTCGCGCCTAAGCTCAAGGGCTTGCTGCAGCTCAAAGGCCGAAAGGTGCGGCACCTCACGCCTCGGTTCGTCGGGTGCCAGCCCTGCCGTGCGGCTGCGCAGCCACGACCGCGCCACAAACGGGTCGAGCAGGTCGGTCGCCACCTGGCCGTGCTCATGCAGCAAGCGACGCGCGTGCGTCATGGCCGTTTGCGAAAGGGTCATGCGAGTCTCCGACTGGGCTTGCAGGGGTGACGGCCACTGAACCGTCTCGTTGAATCCTATGGGCCGCCTGCAGGCCGGGCAAGTCTTGGCGCCGAAGGCATCGATACCTGTGTCAAATCGTGACAGACGGTGTCCCAGCCGATGCAACAGGTCGGGACAGGTGACCCTCACAGTGGCGGGGTGGCCGCCCGGCATTCTCTTGTGGTTTCAGCAATCTAACAGACTGGCACGGTTCATGCTTGGATTAAACCGTGCCGCGACGTCTGCAGGGGGCAGATGCCAGCGATTCGCTTCCAATCCGCCACATGGCCTTTTCGACTCGGAGACACTTCATGATTTATGCTGCGCCCGGAACTGCCGGTGCCAAGGTGCAATTCAAGGCCAAGTACGACAACTTCATCGGGGGCCGCTGGGTCGCACCGGTCAAGGGCCAATATTTCGACAACGTGACGCCCACGAGCGGCAAGGTGTACTGTCAGGTGGCGCGCTCATCGGCTGAAGACATTGAACTGGCTCTGGATGCCGCCCATGCCGCTGCGGATGCCTGGGGCAGAACCTCAGTCACGGCGCGGGCTGCGGTCTTGAACAAGATCGCTGACTGCATCGAGGCCAACCTTGAGGTGCTGGCCTATGCCGAAACGGTCGACAACGGCAAGCCGATTCGCGAGACCCTGAACGCCGATATTCCTTTGTCGGCCGACCACTTCCGCTATTTTGCTGGCTGCATTCGCGCCCAGGAGGGGTCGCTGGCCGAGCTCGACGAGACGACGGTGGCCTACCACTTCCACGAGCCGCTGGGCGTGGTGGGGCAGATCATCCCGTGGAACTTCCCGATTCTGATGGCGACGTGGAAAGTGGCACCGGCGCTCGCCGCGGGCAACTGCGTAGTGCTCAAGCCCGCCGAGCAGACACCGACGAGCATTCTGGTGCTGATGGAGCTGATTGCCGACTTGCTGCCGCCCGGTGTACTCAATGTTGTCAATGGCTTTGGTCTTGAGGCTGGCAAGCCGCTGGCGTCGAGCAGCCGCATCGCCAAGATCGCCTTTACCGGCGAGACGTCTACCGGGCGGCTGATCATGCAGTACGCCAGCCAGAACCTGATTCCAGTCACGCTTGAGCTCGGCGGCAAGTCGCCCAACATCTTCTTCGCCGACATCATGGACGCCGACGACGACTATTTCGACAAGGCGATCGAGGGGTTGGTGCTGTTTGCCTTCAACCAGGGCGAGGTCTGTACCTGTCCGTCGCGGGCCCTCATCGAAGAGTCGATCTACGAACCGTTCATGGCGCGTGTGATCCCGCGTGTCGCGGCGATTGTCCAAGGCGATCCACTGGATACGTCCACGATGCTGGGTGCCCAGGCCTCGACGGAGCAGGTCGAGAAGATCCTTGCCTACTTCGATATTGGCCGCCAGGAGGGTGCCAAGTGCCTGATCGGCGGCGAAGCGGCGGTGGTGCCGGGCCTCGAAGGCGGCTACTACGTCAAGCCCACCATGTTCGCTGGCCACAACAAGATGCGGATCTTCCAGGAAGAAATCTTTGGGCCGGTGGTCTCGGTCACCACGTTCAAAGACGAAGCGGAAGCCCTCGCCATCGCCAACGACACCCTGTACGGCCTGGGCGCCGGCGTCTGGACCCGCGATGGCAGCCGGGCCTACCGCATGGGCCGCGAAATCAAGGCTGGCCGTGTGTGGACCAACTGCTACCACGCCTACCCGGCCCACGCGGCGTTTGGCGGCTACAAGCAGTCGGGCATTGGCCGCGAGACCCACAAGATGATGCTCGACCACTACCAGCGCACCAAGAATCTGCTGGTCAGCTACAGCCCCAAGGCGTTGGGTTTCTTCTAGGAAGTTGTCGTAGATTGGCTCTGGCACTTCTGGCGGCGGCGAGTTCGACCCCGCCAGAGTGCTGGACCAAACGGGGGCACCATGATCGACCGGGTTCTCGCCACGCCGGCGGCGCTAGAGCTGATTGAGGTGCTGCGTGCCAAGCACGGGCCGCTGATGTTTCACCAATCGGGCGGCTGCTGCGACGGTAGTGCCCCCATGTGCTACCCGCTCGGTGAGTTGTTGACTGGCGACGCGGATGTCGAGCTGGGCAGCATCGGCGGTTGCCCCTTCTTCATCGGCCGGGCGCAGTACGGGTATTGGCAGCACACCCAGCTGATCATCGATGTGGTGCCGGGCCGCGGCGGCATGTTCTCGCTCGATGGGGCCGAGGGGCTGCGCTTCTTGACCCGCTCGCGCCTCTTTACCGACGCTGAGGCGGGGCCCTCGGTGTGCGTTTGGCCCCCTCGGAAGTCCGGGGGTTAGACCACGCTGCCGGTTCCTCGTCCCCGACGCCGGCCGCATTCGGGTGAAGCTCAAGACCTACCGCAGCGGTACCGGCGAGTGGACCACCGGCAACGCGCGGGCTGGGGGCGTTCGCCGGGCTGACAATCGCGAGATTGTAAGTGGTTGGAGCGGTTGACTGGGGGGATCCGGCGCGGCAGACTCAGCGTTGGTCGCCCGGAACCGACCGACATGGGGTCGGTCTGGCGGTGGGCGGGGGGTCTTGTGGGTTGTACCGTGTTTGCGTGGACAGTGTCTCTCTCGACGGCTGCAGTGTCTCTGCTGTTCCTTGCTCCCTCGGCGGTTCGCGCACCGCCGCCGGGCGCTGAGA
>JBMOIG010000075.1:0-23032 GCA_049317445.1 Myxococcota bacterium
AGAGCGTCAGCTTCCCAAGCTGAATGTTGCGGGTTCGAGCCCCGTATCCCGCTCCTTCCCAGTCCATTCAGAGGTGTTTTCGGCCCGCCGGACCGTCGGTGTGGTCGGCGCGCCGTCGTGCGCGGGCTACCAGGCGTCGGCGAGTCCCAACAGTCCGGTGCCCTTCGCCATCTCTCGTCGCACCCGATCATAGAACGGCGGAGCGTCGCCGGCCGCGATGGCCTCCAGCGGCTGCAGGGCGTCGGCGGCGTCCACATCCATGCGGGTGTCGGCTGCCTGCCGTTGCAGACCGATGCGGGTCAGGCGCAGCACTTCGCGAGCCCACTCGCCCACATGCACGTCGCCCACCCTTGCGTGCAGCGCGTCCTTGCACGCAGCCTCGCGCAGGGCAGCCCGGTCCACGGTGCGGTCGCCGTCGCGCAGCAGCAGCCGCAACGCCTTGCGCGTCGCTTCGTCGTAAAACGCGCCCTTGGTCAGCGCGGGCAGCGAGGGCAGGGCGTCGGCGGGCACCAGATCACACTGGCGCAACTCGATGTAGCGCTTCAGCCGCACGTCGGGGAACACGGTCGAGGCGTGCAGCGCCCAGTCGGAAAGCGTCGGGCGGCGGCCGTGGTAGCCTTGGTGGAAGAAGCGCCGAAAGGTAAGCGGTTCCGCCAGTTCCTCGTAGCCGTGACTGCCGTCGGGCAGCACCTTGTCCAGGAAGTACATCGGCACGTCGAGCAACCAGTCCACGTAGTCCTGCACGCGGGCGTTCGGGTCGAAGCACAAGCCTTTGACGTTGCAGCGTCTATCGTCGACGTCGGTCCACAGGTGTGCGCGAAAGCTGGCGAATCCGGTGTCGCGACCTGCCAGATACGGCGAGTTGGCGAACAGCGCGATCAGCACTGGTGAGAGCAGATGGCCCAGCCGCAGCATTTCCATGCACTCGTCTTCACTGGAGAAGTCGATGTTGGTCTGCACGGTGCACGTCAGATGCATCATGTGCAGGCCCCACGCGCCGACCTTGGGCATGATCCGCCGCATGATGGCGTAGCGCCCCTTGGGCATCCGCGGCGTAGCGTCGACCGGTGTCACCGGGTTCAGACCCACGTGCACGAACCGCACGCCCAGATCGTGGGCGACATCGCGCAATTCTGACAGGTGCCCACCCAGCTCTGCCGCCATGTCCGACACGCCGACCATCGCAGCGCCGCTCAACTCGAACTGGCCGGCGGGCTCCAGCGAGATCGCAGCAACCCCGCGCTGTAGCGCAATCGGCCGTCCGGCCTCGAGGATCGGCTCCCAGCCGTGTCGCACGACCAGCCGATCGAGCAGCGTTCGAATGCTGACCGGCCCTTCGTAGGGCAGCAGGTTGCCTTGGGCGTCGATGGCGAGTCGCTCGTATTCCGTGCCGATGCGGAAGTGCGACTGATCGCGCCGCCCCGACAGCACCCAAGCCGTGCATTCCTGAAGCGAATCCAGTGGCGTGGGGTCGTCTTGAACGGGCGCGGACATCGGGTCCTCGGGGCACGGGCGGACGGCTGGAGGGGTCAGTCGTAGTAGAACTGCTCGATGCGCCCAAACGTCACGGCACCAAACGCCTGCACGACGATCGCAAGCAGGATCAGCAGCTTGGCATTGCGCGTCAGGAAAGGCACGCGCAGGGCGAAGAACCCCATGAGAGGAGGGAGGAAGTCGATCGCGAACCGGTACGAGAACTGCTGCCAGCCGTCGTTCTGGTACACAAGACCCGGTAGGGCGACGGCAAGCACGGTGATCAGCAGATGGCGCTGCAGGCCGCGACGGCGAGCGTCCTCGGCGGGGTCCAGGGCGATCAAGTCGGCGGGTGGCTGCTTCGGCGTGCCCAGCATGGCCAGAAACACTGGCGTGCTGGCCATCAGCCCCAGACCGTGACGGGTGACCAGGACAAACGGAGCCTCGGACAGCAGCCGCGGCATGTTCGTTAGGGCGGCACCCAAGTTGCCGTTCAAGAACACGAAATTGAACAGACCGTGCTCGCGAGTCGGGCCACGGGTGCCCTCCAGCAGGTACAGGTGGCCGAATTCCGTCGGGTTCTCCCAGCGAACCCAGTTCAGCCACGCCAACGCGCCACCGATGACTGCGGCAGGCAGAGCGAAGCGGACGAGCTTGCCGAATGCCTGCCAGAAAGCGGACTTGCCCTCGCCGCCCAGCCACTTGCCGCGGGGAAAGAAGGCCTCCAGCGGGAAGAACACGCCCGCGAACAGCAGCGGTGTGCGGGTGGCGACGCCGAGGCCGAACAGCACCCCAGCAAGCATTGGTCGACGCGCGTCTTGCGCGGCCAGCAGATAGCCCACGTGCAGGGCGGCGCCGAAGACAAGGGCGGTAAACCACACCTGACCGCGAATCGAGCTGTAGAAGAACGCGGTGCCAAATGCGAACAGCGCCACCAGCCACAGTTGGCTATCCACGCCGTGCACGACCAAGTGCTCCCGACGCATTCGCGCGAACCAAAGGAACATCAGGACTGACGTCAGCACCGCGACCAGCAGCGTCACGACCACATCGTGGACGTCGTAACCCCAGATGGCCACCAGCGGCATCATGGCGACCGCGGGAAAGGGCGGAAACGAGATCTGGTAGACCACTTCGTCGCAGCGGGCATACGGACGTGCGGGATTGCAGCCGGTCTTCACCTCGCGGTCCACGTCGATGACCATCAGGCGGCCGTCCAGCGTCCAGAACTCCTTCTGGCGCGCCCCGGGGACGTCCTTCCAGGGGAACACGCCTTTGACCACCTCGCCGCCCTTCAGTGTCAGCACACGGTAGCTTGCCCAGTCGTTCCAGCCGTTGTTGCGGCCGCCGGGGCCGGCGAGATGGCGATTGACGGCGTCCTGCAGCCCGTGGCGGTCTTCCGGCCGCGGCGGCGCGTTCAGGGTGCGGCGCGGGGTGTCGGTGTCCAAGCGTCCGTCAAGAAACGACGCGGCCATATCGACAAAGTGGAAGTGCGGGGAGGGGTTGCGCAGCATCCCGGACGAGAAGGCTGCATACACCGCGGTCACGACGACGGCGACGACGATGCTCCATGCCAGCAGCGGGCGGCGAGCGAACAGGCTGGACAGGAACATGTCGGCTGGTCTCCTGGGCCGGGGGGGGGCGGCAGGGGCCCGCCGCAAGACGCCGAACAGTAATGCTTGGGTAGGGGCGGGTCAATTGCGTGCGGGCGGTCGCGCTGCTAACCTGCCGCGCCGCCGAAGTGCTGCCCATCTTGGGTTTGCGTTCGGCTTCCCAGGAGGTTTCATGTCGTTCCGCACCTGGATCGTCGCGGCCGTTGCCGTGGCCGTTCCCGCGTTGGTCGGCAGCTGGCTACTGCACGGGCGCCCCGTCGCGCAGCAGTCCGTCGCACCCGTGGCCGTTGTTTTGCCGTCGGCTGTACAGCCCGTGGCCATCGCTGCCGCACCGCCCGTTCAGGTGGTCGAGGCGACGGCCACCAACCGCCCCATGCCGCCTGCCGTGGCTCCCGTGGGCGAAATGATGCCGACGCCCATCGTCCCCAAGGTTCCCGAACCTGACCTCGCGCCGGCGCCGCCTGATCGGCAGGTCGCGATCGGCTTCTCCGGCAACGTGATCGGTGAAACCGATCCTTGCGGTTGATCGCACAACCCGCTGGGCGGTCTTGCTCGGCGATCCCAGACTTGGCAGGACAGGCAACGCAACCACAACAACGGGCTGCTCGTCGACATCGGCGGGCTGATGACCCCAGGACCGTTTACTCCTGAAGAGCGCCCCGGTGAGGCTCTGACCCGCGCCGACGTGTTCATGAAGTCGATGGCCTACATGGGCTACTCGGTGATGAACGTCGGCGTGCTGGACGTGGCCCTTGGCGTCAGCCATCTGCAGGAGCTGTCCAAGAAGTACAAGATTCCGATGATTTCCGCGAACCTTTACACGAAGGCGACCGGAGAGCGGGTGTTCCCGGCAACCCTGGCGGTTCAGGCCGGGCCGTTGAAGGTCGGCTTCTTCGGCCTGCTCAGCCCGCGCTCGCCAGCGGTCGAAAAGCACATTGAACCCAATGGCTTGGAGATCCGCCCGGTCGTTCAGGAGGCCCAGACCGCCGTCAAGGAGCTGCGCGCGCAGGGGTGTGACTTCATCGTGCTGCTCAGTCAGCTGAACCGGCCCGAGGCGGAGCAGGTCGTGAATCAGGTGTCCGGCATCCATCTGGTGCTGGGTTCGCTGACCCAGGACATGACGATGAAGCTTGCGCCCATTGGGCCGAGCTACTACGCCGACGCGTTCCAGAAGGGCAAGTTTCTGGGCGAAGTCATGGTCCACGTGCGCGGCAACCGCGACCGCTACTTCATGGCCGGCCGTCGAGCTGCCATGGAGCAGGAGCGGCAGGACCTGGCGAGCCAGCTGATGACGACCCGCAGCCAGCTCCAGATCGGCGACCGCGGTGGCATTGCCTTGACCGCGGACGCGCGCAAGAACCTCGAGCAGCAACTCGCCGTCCTGAAGGCTCGCCAGCAGAAGATCACGACCGAGCTTGAAGGCAGCCTGGCGCTACCGCCCGACGCCAGCACACTGGAGCTGAGCATGGTCGCGCTGGACCAGACCCTTCCCGACGACCCGACGGTCGATGCGTGGGTCAAGAAGTTCCAGAAGAAGTATCCGAAGCCGAAGGGCGGACACTAGTCCGACTCGCCCGGGCAGGTTCGGTGCCTAAACCCGCAACAATTCGCGTGCTTGCTGCGGCGTCGCCAGCGGCCGACCAGCGTGTTGCGCCATCTGCGCAACTGCCTGAACCAGCGGCGCTGTACCCTCTGCCAACACGCCCTTGGACAGGAAGATGTTGTCCTCGAGGCCGACGCGCACATGGCCTCCGACGGTGACGGCGTGTTGCGCCAGCGGCAACTCGAAGCGGCCAATGCCCGCGACCGACCACGTCGAGTCCGACGGAATCAGGGTTCGGATGAAGTCCAGGTGGGCCGTCGTTGCGCCCATGCCGCCCGGCACCCCCAGCACGAAGTCGAAGTGCGCCGGCAGCTCAAGCAGCCCTTGCTTGGCCAGCCGCAGGGCCGCGTCGACCATGCCGGTGTCGAAGCACTCGATCTCGGGGCGCACGCCAAACTCCCGCAACCGCTTGGCGATCGCGCGCACCGACGGCATCGGGTTGGCGAACACGTCGTCGCCGAAGTTCACCGTTCCCGTCGTCAGCGTCGCCATATCGGGCCTCAGCTTGACGGCGTCGGCCCGCACTTCGACCGGCATGCCGACGGCGCCGCCGGTGCTGAACTGAACGATCATAGGGACTTCAGCGCGGATCAACGCCATCGCCTGACCGAAGAGGTCAGCGCGCTGACTCGGGCGGCCATCGGGCTCGCGGACGTGCAAGTGCACCATCCGTGCACCAACGTGATAGCAGCGAATCGCCTCGGCGGCCAGCTCCTCGGGCGACAGCGGCAGCCAGGGCGTGTCGGCGCGGGTCAGCTCGGCGCCGCAGATTGCGGCCGTGATCAGCAGCGGCTGGGTCATCCGCGTCTCCGCTGTCGGTCGGCCACGACTACGCAGGTGCCGGTGGCGCGGCACACGACGACGGGCTCGTCCAGCGCGTCGGCGGCCGAGTCGTTCAAGTCGGGGCGCGGCGAGATGACCTTGCGGGCCTCAAAACGCATCTTCCGGCTGGTCTTGCCGACCTGGGTGATCTCGCCCTCAGCCTCGATGTAGTCGCCGGCATAGACGGGAGCCAGGAATTCGACCGAGTCATAGGCGCGAAACAGCCCCTCGTCGCCGTCGTGGCGGATCAGGAGCTCGGTGGCGACGTCGCCGAACAGGCCCAACATGCGGGCGCCGTCGACCAAATTGCCACCGTAGTGGGCGTCGTGGGAGGACATGCGGAGGCGAATGAGTGTCTTCATGTCGGCCGAAGTAGCACGCCGTCCGGCGCACGACAAGGCTCAGCAGCGGTCCGATTTCGCCGCTAACGACGCCGCGTCTGCCGCACCTGCTGGATCAGCCGCCGCGCCCGCCATGCGTGCGGCGCTGACAGACGCGGGCCTTGGCGGTAGAGCCACTCCTCCAGACCGCGCACCGCATCGTCGTCGGCGATCGCCTCCAGACACCCCAGCCACCGCTCGATACGGGCGTGCTCGTGCAGATCGACGTCATGGGCCAATCGCTGCAGCAGGGCGCCTTGGAGGGCACCGGCCCCGAGCGTCCGCACGGCATCGACCGCAGCGTCGGCCAGCAGGACCTCCGACGACGCCAGCGCACGAGCCAGCAGCCGACCCAGACGCGATTCCAGCGGCAAAGCAAAGGGTTGCTGCAACTCGGTCAGGCATCGGCACAGCAGCCACGCACCGTCGGCGTCCAGCGCGTCGAGCAACGGTTCCGACTGCAACGCCCCCAGCGCGCTGGCCAACTGTGGAGCTGCCTCGCCGACCAGAGCCAGCGCTGCGCATACCTGCGCGGACCGGTCCGGGCCTGCCGCGGAAAGCGCACTGAAAGCGCGAGACTCCGAGCGGTCTGGCGTTGAAAAGTCCAGAAAGTCGGGTACTTCAAGACCATCAGGGAGGTCGAGCCCGGCTGGACCTCGACCAAGCTCGGCGCCGGAGCGAATCACCGCCCACAGCGCCAGCCAGGTCTCGTTGGACTCAGGGTCGGGGATCACCGGCCGAAGAAGTCGAGGCACCAGATCAGGCGCAAGGCATTGGTGAACAGGTCGACGTAAGGCGGGGCAGGCAGCGAGGCCTTGGGCGTCGATTTCGCTTGCGGCGGCGGGCCAGGGGGCAGGACGCCGGCGCAGGTCGGGTTGGCCGAGCCGGGAGTGCCCTTGTCGCCGCCGGTCATGGCCGTGGTGGCGCCGCACCAGTTCGAGCCGCTGTCGTTCAGCGTCGCGGTGGTCGTGTTGTTCGACAGCGACAGGCTGAAGCCGTTGACGCTGGTTGGCCAGGGCGCCGAGGTCAGGTACTCGACCTTGTCGATCGAAACGCCGCCGATCTGCAACTCCACGATGTCACTGGTGGTGTTGCCGAGCGGGAACTTGGCCGCCGAGTAGACGTATTGGATTGTCGCTCCGCCGTTGAGGGTCGGGTCCGAGTTGATGCCGAACACGAAGTACTGGCCGGGCTTGATGATGTTGGAGCCGGCGACCGTGAAGGTGTCGGTCGTGGCGCTCTTGCCGACCACAACCATCTTGTCCACGTCGATCATGAACTTGGACACGTTCTTGACCTCAAACCACTCACCCTTGTCGTCCAGCACGGCGCTGGGGTTGTACATGATCTCGGTGATGACCAGATCTCCTGCCTTGACGCTGCTCGCGAGCTCGAACTTGCACGCCGCACTGCAGCCGTCGCCGTCGACCTTGCCGCCGTCGTCGCACTCCTCACCAGCCTCGACCACGTTGTTGCCGCACTCGGTGGCCGGAGCTCCCTCGCAGACGTCGCCCTTGCCGTTGCCGTTGGTGTCCTTCTGGTCGGTGTTGGCGTTCACGGGGCAGTTGTCGCAGACGTTGCCGACCGTGTCCTGGTCGGTGTCGGCCTGATCGGCGTTCGAGATCGACTTGCAGTTGTCGCAGACGTCGCCCACCCCATCGTTGTCTACATCGGCCTGATCGACGTTGGTCTTCAGCTTGCAGTTGTCGCACACGTCACCGAAGCCGTCGTTGTCCGCGTCAGCCTGATCGGGGTTCGACTTGAGCTTACAGTTGTCGATGCCATCCGCCACGCCGTCGCTGTCCGCATCCGCGATGCACTCTGCGTTGGCGGCGCCGGGAGAGCCGAGGTCGCCCGCGCCGAACGCCTTGGTCGACAGGCACCAATTCGCGCCTGCGTCATTGTCCTGCGCGTTGGTCTTGGCGCTGTTGAGTTGGTACGACGCGCCGTTGCCCGCTGCCAGCCAGCCGTCGCCGCCAGCCGGAACGAAGTGGACGCTGTCGATGACGACGCCCGCCTGCTCGATGGCCACCGTGGTCGAGGATGAGTTGGGCAGGTTCAGCGCCGCACCGTAGGCGTAGAAGGGGACGAGCCCGCCGTTGGTGGTCTCCGACGCGCTGATGGCGAGGACGACATAGGCGCCGGCATTGACCGTCAGCGGACTGGCCGTCGACACCACGTGCGTTGCGGTGCCGGACCGTAGCGTCAAACCACCGAACTCGATGGCGGAATTCGTGTCGTTGTGCACCTCGAGCCACTCGCCGGCGCTGTCGAGCACGGCCTTGGGGTTCGGCATGAGCTCGGTGATGACCAGACTGCCGGGAGCGACGACGGCGAAGCACTTGTCGACTGAGCAGATCTTGCCGTCGCCGCAGGGCGCGTCGTTCCAGACGGTGCCGTCCCCTGCACAGGTCTTCAGCGTGTTGACTTCGCACTTCTTGGCGCCGGGGGTGCAGATCTTGTCCGCGCAGGCGCCCGCCTTGCAGACTTGCGTATCCTTGCACGCCGTATTGGTCAGCTTGGTACCGGTCGCATCGCACGCGTCGACCGAGTTCCCGTTGCAGACTGCGAGGTTGGCCTCGCAGATGACGGCCGTGCAGGCGTCGCCAACGCAGGTCATCTTCACCGGGCACGCTTGCTCCGCCCAGCTCAAGCCGTTGGCTTCGCAGGTGGCGAGCTTCTCGCCGCTGCACTTGATGGCGCCGGGCAGGCAGTTCTGCGGGTCGCACACGTCGCCCAGGCCGTCGCCGTCGCCGTCCTTCTGGTCGCTGTTGGCAGCGGCCGGGCAGTTGTCGCACACGTCGCCGACGCCGTCCTTGTCGGTGTCCTTCTGGTCGGCATTGGAGATGTCCTTGCAGTTGTCGCTGTCGTCGAACAGTCCGTCGCCGTCGGAGTCGACCGGGCACGCCGGGTTGGCCGCGCCGGGAGAGCCGAAGTCGCCCGCGCCGAACACCTTGGTCGCCATACACCAATTGGCCGCAGCGTCGTTGTCTTGGGCATTGGCCTTGGCCGGGTCGAGCTGGTAGGACGCGCCGTCGGGCATGGCGGCCCAACCTTCCTTGCCCGGGTCGTAGTGCACGCTGTCGATCACGTTGCCGACCTGCTCGATGGCAACAGTGCAGGAAACGGTGTTGGGCAGGGTCAGCGCTGTGCCGTATGCATACGCCGGGAGGAAGCCACCGTTCGCCGTCTCCGTAGCGCTGCGCGACAGCACGACGTACGCACCACTCGCCACCGGAATCGACTTGGCGGTCGGGATCTGATGCACGCCGGCGCCGGACTTCAGCGTCAGGCCTGCGAGATCGATGTTGGACTGGGTCGCGTTGAAGATCTCGATGTACTCCCCGTCGGCGTCCAGAACCTTCTTGGGGTTCGGCATCAGCTCCGTCACCACAAGACTGCCCGGCAGAACTGCGGCAAAGCACTTGTCGACCGCGCAGACCTTGCCGTCGCCGCAAGCAGCGGTGTTCCAAGCCGTGGCATCGTCGGAGCAGGTCAGCAGGTTGTTGCCGTCGCACTTGGTGGCACCGGGCGTGCAGATCTTGTCCACGCACGCACCCACCTTGCAGATCTGTGAGTCCTTGCAAGCGTCCAGGGTCGGTGCGGTTCCGGTCGCGTCGCAAGTCTCTACCGCGTTGTCCTTGCAGACCTTCTGATCCGGCTCGCACACCAAGGCAGCGCAGGCGCCGGCCACGCAGGTCGACTGGTCGGGGCACGCCGCCTCGTCCCATGCAAGGCCAAGACCGTTGCAGGTCGCCAGCTTGGCGTCGGCGCACTTGACCGCCGCGGGCTCGCAGACTTGCGCCTGACACTGGTCATCGGCGCACACATTGCCCTCACCGCACGCGTTGACGTCGATGCCGCTGCCCGCCTCGTTGCAGATCAGCAGCGTTTGGTCGTCCGAACACGCGGCGTCGCCCGGCAGGCAAATATCCGGCAGACAGAGGCCGCCCCAGCAGTACTCGGCGCTGGCGCACTCGCTGTCCTGGGCGCACTGGGCGCACGTACCGGAAACGCACTGGTTCTGCACACCGGAGCAGTCCTCATGGATCGAGCACGCCTTGGCCTCGGGGTAGCACTGGCCCGCGGTGCAGGTTTCGCCCTGGCCGCAGTCGGCACTTGCGGCGCACTCGGCGCAGAAGCCCAAGTCGTCGCAGATGTCTCCCAGTGACGTGCAGGTGGCGTCCTCAGCGCACTCGACCGCGTCCTGACACGCGCCATCGACGCAGCGGCCGCCCGGCCAGCCGCAGTGGGCGGCGTGCAGGCACTCGACGCAACTGCCGGTGCCGAGGTCGCAAAACGGCGTGGCAGCGTCGCATTCCGTAGAGGTCGTGCAGCCGGGCAGGGCCACGTCGGCGTCCGCTTCTGCGTCCGTTGCCGCGTCCGTTTCCGCGTCCGCATCAGCGTCCGGCTGCAGGTCGGGCCCGAAACCCGAATCGATGTCTTCGAGCGTGTCTGGGGCGTCCACGTCGGTGGCGACCGAGTCCGGGTCCACCGCGTCGGTCTGGGCGTCGTCGACGTCCGCTACCGCGTCGCCCGGGTCCACGTCACCCGAGGAATCCACCGACGTGTCCTTGGCATCGGTTGCGTCCGAGCCGCATCCCGCGACGGCCAACCAAGCCACGGCGGCGAAGGCGGTCATCGTCGAGCGGAACGTGATCGAGCGAGTCAGAAGAGCAACCAAACGCATGACGATCTCCTTCGCATGGGGAGTACACGCAAAAGCACCGTTGGTGCACTCTGCGGGGTCCCTCACAGCTTGGATGGGCGGACCGGGCCGCCGGGACTGAAGGCCAGGCGCCCCCGGGGGGAAGGGCGCCCTCGCAAGCCGGTTCGGCCCGGACTACAGACCGAACATTCGGTAGCGCAGCGCAAGCCACATCGTGTCGAGCCAGAGGTCGAAGCGCGGGTCGCCGGGCATGTACATGTACGGAGCCGGCGGCGGGGGCGGCGCCACGCAGGTCGGGTTCTGCTTGCCCGGCGAGCCCAAGTCGCCCTTGCCGAAGACCTCGCTGCCGGCGCACCAGTTGGCGCCGATGTCGTTGTCGACGGTGGAGGTCACGTCGTCGCTGAGCGAGAAGCTCTTGCCCTTGGCGGTCGGCCAACCGTTCGACCCGAGGAAGTACTCGACCTTGTCGATCGTGACGTTGCCGATCTTCAACTCGACGATGTCGCTGGTGGAGTTGCCCAGCGGGAACTTGCTCTGCGTGTAGGCATAGTTGATCGTCGCACCGCCGTTGGTGGTGATGTCGGCGTTGCCACCGAAGACGAAGTACTGGCCGGGCTGGATCAGGACCGGGCTGCCCTTGCCATCGACCGTGAAGCTGTCGGTGGCGGCCGCCTTGCCGACCACGACCATCTTGTCGAGGTCGATCGGCTTGTCGGTCAGGTTCGTAATTTCGAACCACTCGCCCTTCTCATCGGTGACGATGGTCGGATCGTTCATGATCTCGGTGATCATCAGGTCGCCGGGCTGGACCGCGTCCGCGATTTCCGTCAGGCACTTGTCGCAGCCGTCGCCAGCGAGGTCGTTGCCGTCGTCGCACTCTTCGCCGGCCTCGATGACCTTGTTGCCGCACACCGGGTCGGGCAGGGCTTGGCAGACGTCGCCCTTGCCGTCGTTGTCGGTGTCGACCTGATCGGCGTTGGCCACCGTCGGGCAGTTGTCGCAGGCGTCACCCACCTTGTCGCCGTCGGTGTCCTTCTGGTCGGCGTTCTTGACGAGCTTGCAGTTGTCCGCGTCGTCGTACTTGCCGTCGCCATCGGTGTCGACCGGACAGGCGGGGTTGACGAGGCCTGGGGTGCCATAGTCGCCGGCGCCGAACTTGACCGTCGCGACGCACCAATTGGCCCCGGCGTCGTTGTCGGCGGCGGTCGCCTTGGCAAGATCGAGCTGGTAGGACTTGCCGGTATTCAGCCCTGGCCAGCCGTTCTTGCCGGGGGTGTAGACGACCTGGTCGATCACGGTGCCGTTCTGTTCGATCTGCACGGTCACGGTGCCGGAGTTCGACAGGGAGACTGCGCTGCCGTAGGCGTAGGCCACCGTCACGCCGCCGTTGGTCGCCACGTCGCCGTTCTTGGCCAGCACCGCATAGCCGCCGGCCGGAACCAGAACGGAATCGACGGGCGTGATGACGTGCATCGATGAGTTGACGCGCACCGTCAGGCCCGCGAGATCCACGTCCACGGTTCCGGGGTTGTAGAGCTCGATCCACTCGCCGTTGGCATCCGTGACGACGTTGGGGTCGGGCAGCAGCTCGTTGATGACCAAGGCGCCGACCTCCAGTTGCACCTCAATGAGGCACTTGGGGCTGCAGCCGTCGCCGGGCTTGAGGTTGCCGTCGTCACAGGCCTCGACGACCTCGAGGACGCCGTTGCCGCAGCCGGGGGCCTCGCAGGCGTTGCCGATGTCGTTGTTGTTCGCATCGGCCTGATCCGGATTCGCCAGGTCCTTGCAGTTGTCGCAGGCGTCGCCCCAACCGTCCTGGTCGATGTCCTCTTGCTGCACGTTCTTGACGCTCTTGCAGTTGTCCGTCTTGTCCGGGATGCCGTCCTTGTCCTCGTCCTGATCGGCGCCTTCGCAGCTGGGGTTCAGCTTGCCGGGCGAGCCGAAGTCGCCGGCGCCGTAGGGGGCCTGGCCCTTGCACCAGTTGAGGCCTGCGTCGTTCGAAGTGGTGTCGAACTTGGTCGGGTCGAGAGCGGCGGACTTGCCAGCCAGAATGGGGAAGGTCTTGTCGTACACGACCTTGTCGACCTCGACGCCTGCGGACCAGATGCTCAGCGTCGCCGACGTCGAGCTGAGGACGATCTTCGAATAGACGTAGCCGGGCTTCGGCAACTGGCCGTTCTTCAGCGGATCCGCGTTGTTGGCCAGCAGGAACACGCCCTTGGCGGGAACGATCAGCGCCGCCGGTGCGCCCAGAACGTGCTTGATCGGCGTCGTCGTCCCGACCTGCAGCGTCAGGCCGTTGATCTGGATGTCGCTCTCGGTCGGGTTGTACAGCTCGATCCACTCGCCCAGGTCGTCCGACACGGTGGCCGGGTTGGGCATGAATTCGGCGATAACCAGCGCACCGGCGGCCACCGGCAGCTCCTTCATGCACCACGCGCTGCACCCATCGCCGCCGACGTGATTGCTGTCCTCGCACTCTTCGCCCTCGTCCAGCGTGCCGTTGCCGCACGAGACCACGGGGCCTTCGCAGTCGTCGCCGATGCCGTTGTCGTTGCCGTCGTACTGGGTGGGGTTGGCGACGCTGGGGCAGTTGTCCAGATGGTCGGCAATGCCGTCCTTGTCCTTGTCCTTCTCGCAGATGTCGTTCGCCGCGCCGGGCGTGCCCTTGTCGCCGCCGGGCATCAGGGTCGTCGCGCCGCACCAAGCGTCGGCGAGATCGTTGCCGGTGTTCGACGTCTCGCTCGGGCTCAGGGACATGGCGACACCGTTCAGGGTCGGCCAGCCGCCACCGGTGTTGTAAGCAATCTCGTCGATGACCACGCCGTTGGACTCAAGGACCAAGGCGTCGGTGGTGTTGGTCAGCGTCATCGCGTTGCCGTAGGCGTGGTTCACGATCGCGCCACCGTTCTTCGCGGTGTCGGTCGTGCGGCCGAACACGAACCAGCCCTTGGGCGCAATCGTCGTCGTGCCGCTCTGGACCAGGTACTTCTCGGTGCCCTTGTCACGAATCAGCAGGCCGGTCAGGTCGATGGCCGTGTCGGTGGTGTTGTAGATCTCGAACCACTCGCCATCGGCGTCGGCCACGGGCACGGCACTTGTGCCGTAGGGGTTGTACATGACTTCGGTGATGACCAGATCGCCGGGCAGCAGCTCAGGGCCGGCCACGTCCGAGCCGTCGGGCGTCGTATCGACCGCGTCGCCGCCGTCGGCCACCACGTCGGTGCACGCATTGGTCTTGCCGGGCATGCACTTCTTGTTCGAGCAGTAGTCGCCCGTCGTGCACTCGTCGCCGTCGTCGCAGCTCGACTTGTTCGCCACCTGCACGCACTTGCCCGCCTGGCAGAGCCCGTCCGTGCACGGGTCCTCGTCCTTGCAGTCCTGCGCGACCTTGCACTGCGCGACGGTGTCGCCAGCCGTGTCCTTGGCATCAGAGGCGTCTGCCACGTCGCCTGCGGTGTCGCCAACGCCATCGATTTGGGTATCCCCTGTGATGGTGTCGAGCGGGGTTGTGTCACCGCTGCTTTCACCCGTGTCGCTGCAAGCGGCGAGGAACGCAGTCGTGGCGAGGAGGAGCAGGACGAGACGCAACTTCATGGGACGACCTCAGGTGGAGCCAAAAAGAACCCATCGCGCGGGGGGAATACACGACAAGGGGCAAGTAGTGTACCCGTTCAGCATCGGAGGCCGCAACGAGTCTTAGCGAAACGTTCGGATTGTCGCGCACGTGGTCCCGTCTATCGGTTTGACACGGACGCCGAAGGAAGCACACTGGGCACCGTTTGCGGCCTGCAGCGGGACGCGTGAGTCACAGGAGCCTTGCATGTACGCGGTTCGCCCCAGTTGGATCGGTTCGATCGGCGCCGCCCTGACGGTGTGGACGCTGTCGTCCGTCGCCCTTGCCGCCGAGACCCGCAGCGCGGAGGACTGGTTTCGTGAAGGCGTGGAGAAGCTGAGCGACGGCAAGCTGGAAGAAGCCACCACCGCCTTTCAGTTTTGCGTCGACGACAAGCCGGACCTGAAGGAGTGCTGGTTCAATCTGGGCGTCGCTTGGGGCCGCCGCCGCGACTTTTCGAACGAAGCGAAAGCCTATCTGAAGGCGGTCGAGCTCGACCCCACCTACGGGCGCGCGCACTTCAATCTGGGCGTGGCGTATGAGGATCTCGGTCGGCCCACCGACGCCCTGCGTCACTATGACATGGCCATTGGCTATGACCCCACCGGTCAGGACGCCTACCTGAACAAGGCCATGCTGTTGCTGAGTGAGAAACGCTACGACGAGGCGATCGCCGGCTTCGAGCGCGCCATCGCGGTGGCTCCCGACAACGCCGAGCCCTACTACGACCTCGCCGAGGCCGTGCACCTCAAAGCGCAGCAGCTCGAGGAGCCACAGCGCACCGCATGGCTGCGGCGTGCGGTGTCGACTTACCAGCAGTGCATCGCCCGGGACCCCAAGCATCACCGCGCGTACTACAACATCGGCGTCGTGCAGCACCGTTTGCGCGACATGGCCGCTGAGGTGGCCGCCTACCGCAAGGCGCTGGAGCTGCGCCCCGGGTACCTGCCGGCGCTCTATAACTTGGCGTGCGCCTTGCGCGACAAGGGCGACAAGCCGGCGGCTAAGCAGGCCTTCGAGGTGTATCTGGCGGTAGCGGGCAAGCAGCCGACAGAGGCGCGCTTTGTCGAGGCGGCCCGCAAGGAAATGCAGAAGCTGTAGGGACTTGGGCTAGTCGAACTCGGGCGAGGCGTCGTCGTCGCGCTCCCGCTCCAGGTACCGGAACACCGTCCGCACATCCACACCCAGATCCTTGGACGTCTGCGCGCGGTTGCCGCCGTTGATCTCCAGAATTCGCCGCACATAGCCGCGGGCGAAGGTCTCTTTCGCTTCGTTCAATGGTTCAATCCGTCCCGCCTGCAACGCGCCCAAGTCGAGGTCTGCCGCGGTGATCGTCCGGGTGTCGCAGAAGATGACGGCCTTCTTGATGCGGTTTTCGAGCTCACGGATATTGCCCGGCCAGCGGTGCAGGTGCATGGCGCGCACGGCGTCTTCGGAAAAGCCGTTGATGCGCACCGACAATTCCTCAGACTGACGCTTCAGGAAATAGCGGGCCAGCATCATCACGTCCTCACCCCGGTCGCGCAGGGGCGCGAGGTGCAGACGCACGACATTGAGGCGGTAGAACAGGTCCTCGCGGAAGTTGCCGGTCTTGACCTCTTCCGACAGCGTTCGATTGGTCGCGGCGACGATGCGGATGTCGACGTCGCGACCTTGCGAGTCGCCCACTCGAGACACCTTGCGATCCTCCAGGACGCGCAGGAGCTTGACCTGCAGCGCCAGCGGCAGTTCGCCAATCTCGTCCAGGAACAGCGTGCCACCGTGGGCCTGCTGAAACTTGCCGTCGCGCGTGACTACCGCACCCGTGAAGGCGCCGCGCACGTGGCCGAACAGCTCGCTCTCCAGCAGATTCGCCGGAATCGCGCCGCAATTGATGACCACGAACGGGCCCTTGGCGCGGTTGGAGCGGCGGTGGATCTCGCCCGCTACCAACTCCTTGCCGGTGCCCGTCTCACCCTCGATCAGCACAGAGATGTCGGTGCCCGCGACCTTCTCGATCTTGCGGAACATCTCGCGCATCGAATCGCAGGCGCCGATCAGGCTGCCGAAGTTCATCCGCTCGATCTGCTGCGTCAGGCTCTGGTTGCTGAGCTTGAGGTCGCTGATCAGGATGGCGTTGCGCAGGACCATGGCGGCCTGGCCGGCAAAGACTGTGGCGACGTCGCGCGACTCTTCGGTGAACAGGTTCACTACGTTGTCGTTGCTCAGGTAGATCGCGCCCAGCAGCTCGCCTCGCACCATCAGGGGCACGCACAACACCGAACAGATCTTGAAGTCCATCACCGATTGCGCGGCGTTGAACTCGCGGTCGTTCAGGGCGTCGGACACGATGACGGGCTGTCGCGTTTGCAGCACCCGCTCGACGATAGAGTCCGAAATGGCAAGCGGACTTGTGCTGGGCTGGGTCCCCATGGTCAGGCTTCGGGTCACGCGGACCTGCGGCTTCTCGTCCACCAGCAGCAGCACGACGCCTCGCGACGCGCGGGTCACGGCGAGAATCGAGTCGAGCATCGTCTCGAGCAGCCGATCGACATCGTAACTGCCTGCCAATGATTCAGAAAACCGTGCCAGAGCCCCCAACAGGTCTTCCTGCGCGTGGACTGGACCGGACACTGTGCGCGCGGCCGGCTCTCGCTGCTGGCCGATGTGAAAACGCAGACGCACCGAGCCGATGTCCACGACGTCGCCCGCCTGCAGGGCATGGGCATCGCAGCGTCGGCCGTTCACGACGAGCCGTTCGCCGCCGACGGCTTCCAGCGAGGTCCCTTTTGGGGTGGTGCGCAGCTGAGCGTGGACGTCTGCAATGCCCTTGCCGCGCAGCTGGATGTCGCTGTTCGCGTCGGTGCCGATGCTGCAGACCATCTTTTCGATGCGGTGCGAAGTCTTGACGACCTCGCCGGGTCCAAGCTCCTGCAGCCACGCATACGGGGTCATGGGGTCGATCACTCCTGCGGGAAAGGCCACGGCAGGATGGACCAGGACAGTCGGATTGTACAACCGCCGCGCGTCAACCCGTTCAACGCCCTGCGGTCTGTCCGGCTGTGTCGACCGGTGGCAGTACCTTGCGGTTGTTCCATGCGTCCACAATGCCCCAGCCGGCGACAAGCCAGAAGGCGGCCCCGGTGGACAGCTGAATCACCTCGCCTGCCAAGGGCTTGCTTCCGCTGAGCCCTGCTTCGCGGTTCGACAGGTAGTAGGCGGCCGACACCGACGCTAGAACGGTCTCCGCGCCGAGCAGGATCCACCCCTTGGTCGGCTGCTGGTTGGCGAACTGTCCGACACCAAAGGGAAAGAACAGCAAGGCGACGGGCGGTGGCTCCACCGGTCGAGGGGGTTCCGGGTCCCGCACGTTCTCTTCAGGCTCGATGACGCCCATGCGAATCAGATTGGCGCGCTGGGCTTCGAAGTCCGCAACCATCTTGGGCGGATAGCGTGCAGGGTCCAGCTTGGCCCGCTGGTTGTGCACCATCAGCGCCGTGAACTCGTCCAACGCGCCACGCAGGTCGTTCTGCCACCACAGCGCCGCGCCCAAGTACTCGCGCGCCTGCAGTTCCCGCTTCCGATCCAGCGCGGTCTTGGGGTAGAGCAGCGCGCGCAACTGCGGGATGGCCCTGTCGAAGTCCTGATATTCAAAGGCGTTGACCGCGTCCTCGAACGGGTCGATCGCGGGCGCTGCGTCGGCCGACACCGCCGGACGCACACCCTTGGGGCGCACAGGCACAGGCGCGGGCGCGGTTGGCGCGGCGGGCTCAGCTTCAACAGGTGAGGGTTGCGGCGGCGCAGGCGCGGTCGGTGGGGGCGGCGGACCCGTTGGCTTCGGCTTGGCGGCCAGCGCAGGTGCGGGCCCGATGCACACGACGACCCACAGCAGGATCGACAGCGTGCGGGCGAACCCCGAGGGGCACGGCAGCGTCGCGCGATGGGGGCAGGGGCTGGGGCGTTGCGGCGACAATTCCCTATCCGGTCCCAAGGGTGGCAGTCGAGGGCGCCCAAGCGGCGCGCGGCATAAGCAATTGGAGGCCATCGTAGGCCAAGGCGGGGCGACTGCCAACCGGGTGCGGTAATTGCCGAACTCGCCGATGGTCAAGGAGAATTGGCGAGACCTATCCCAAAGCGCTCGTGACCGAGGCGGCCAGGTCCGGGGCTCCGGCCACCGCACGCGACAACCGCACGATCTGCCGTTCGACGACCGGAGGCAGCATGTCGGGCTCCAGACGCACGCACATCGGCAGAATCGATGCGTCCAGGTCGAGGCGGCTGGCCGCAATCAACACAGGCAGCGCGCGTCGCTCGGCCCGGTTGAGCGGCCGCTCCGCGTGATAGCCGCGAACCAGCGCCTGGAGGATGGGGTGGCGCACTTCGGCCGGGCGAGACGGGTCCTGGGGCCAGCGGACCGCAAGCAGATCCACGGTTCGCGCAAGGTCCCACGCAAGCAGGTCAACGTCGCACAGGTCCCAGTCGATCACCGCAAAATCGTCAGACGAAGCCGTCAGGTGCAGCACGTTGCCGGCGCCGAAGTCGCCGTGGCAGAGGCCCGGCGGACAGTCTGCAACCACCGCGCGCAGCCTGCGACCGGTCGCGTCGATCAGGGACCCCAGCCGAGCAGCCAGCGGGTGCCGGTCGAACTCGGCGGCGCACTGCGGGTCCTGCCCCAGCGTCGCCAGCCAGGCCTGAGCGGGCGCGAAGTGCCGCACGGTCCGCGACCCGACCCTTGCCCCGCCCCGAGGTCGGCCTGCGCCGCCAAACTCGGCGCCCAGCCGATGTACCTGACCCAGCAGCGCGCCGAGTCGCTCGGCGGTGGCTGCATCCAGATCCTCGCCGCGAATCGAAGTGCCGGCCAGATCCGGATACAGGGCCAGCAGGTCGTCGCCGAAACGCATCGTGTCGTCGCCGGCCCGATCCTCAAGCGCGGCGGGAACTTCAAGACCGCGCCGAGCAAGCTCACGGCACACACGATGGGTGTAGGCGACGCTGGCGGTCGGGCGCGAGATGCCTGAGTAACGCTTGGCGAAAGCAGTGCCGCCCTCGCACACCACCCTTGCCGTCGGGCCGTGGATGCCAAGCGCAACCCAACGGACTGCCAGAACTTTGCCCAGAGGGCCCCGACGTGTGCGGACCAGCGACTCGATGGCTTGAGCCGTGACGTCCAGCTGCCGCAGCTCGAGTCCCCACAGGCGCTGCTCCGGGGCGATCCGCGTCAGCCGTTGCTCTGCGCGCCAGGCAAGGTCGAGTGCGCCAATCGCAATCGCTCGGGCGATGGTCGCGTGCCACGCAGCCACAGAGCGGTCACCGACGCGGAATTGCCCTTCGATGTCAGTCCGTTCGGTCGCCACCCAAGCCTCGTCGCCCACCCGCACCGCGACGTCGTCGGCGGGAACCGCGGCAGCGGCAACGGGCGGTCGTTGAGCCCAGCGCAGGCCCGGCGAGTCCGGCACCTTGCGCGCTAGAAAACGGGTCATCTCAGCGAGATCCGCGTGTCGACCGGCGTCCAGCGCCGGAATCGCCCAGTCCGCCGCATCGCGTTTGGCAGTCAGGGGCTCCAGCAACTCAACCGCCGCATCCCACTGCCCCTGCCAGGCGCGCAACACCGCGAGGTCCAGCCGGGCACGGTCTGCCGCCGGGTCCGCGCGAACCGCCCCTTCCCACCACGCCGCTGCGCCGTCGGCGTCGCCGCGGTCCAGCGCGACGGTGCCCAAGGCATAGCGCGCCGCGTCGGACTCTGGAACCCACCGCAGCGCGGTCGAAAAATGGCGCTCGGCCAGCCCCAACTCGCCTGCCGTGTGCGCCCGCTCGCCCCGGCGATAGGCCGTCAGGCCGGCCAGCGGCTCGCCGGTGTCTCCATCGACTGCGGCGCCCTGCAAGCGACCATCGGACCGCCCCTGCGCCAACAGATCGTGAGGAAGTCCCCGCGTACCTTGAACTTTCGCCCAGCCCCACTCGGCATCGTGCAGGTCTGCTCCTGCCAGTTGTGCCTCAGACAGATCGGCGCCGGACAGGTCTGCTCCCGACAGGTCGGCGTTGCTCAGGTCCGCCCCGACCAGCTTGGCCAGCGTCAGGTCCGCCCGCAACAGTCGCGCGCCGCGCAGCACTGCACCGGACAGGTCAGCACCCGCCAGGCAAGCGTGCGACAGGTCGGCATCGGTCAGGTCCGCGCCAGAGAACTGAGCGTCCCGCAAGTCAATTTCGCGCAGGTCGAGCGGCCGATCGCCGGGCCGACCGGCGTGCAGCGGCGCGCTGTCGGCAGCGGTCGAGAAATCGGCAACGGGCGGTCGCGGGGGGCTCGGCACGCCGTCCTCCACATCGGTGGATCAAGGCAAGATCACAGGCAGATCAGGCCGAACTGGCAGGTCTTGCCCTTGGGGCACGAGCCGCCAGCGCCGCACATGTCGATGCCACCGGGGAAGCCGCCCGGCAGCGGGACGCACGCGGTGGCGAGACAGGTGCCGCCGTCGGTGCAGTCGGCGTCGGTCTTGCACTGCCCCGGCTGGGGAAGCTGCGTGCCGGCGGGCATGCAGGCGCCGAAGGTGCACGCCTCGTCCTTGGCGCAGTCGGCGGCTGTCTGGCAGTCCACGGGCACGCACACCGCGATCAGGCACTGCTCGTTCGCGCCACAGTCTTTGCTGGTGGTGCAGAGGTCGGGCATGCCCGGGATGCTAGGGATGCACACGCCCGCCGCGCACTGCAGCTGGCCTACGCCGGGCAGCTTGGGGCAGTCCTTGTCGGCCTTGCACGCCATCTCTGGGATCGGCAGCGGAATACAGAAGCCCATGAAACAGTTGCCGTTCTGTCCTGTGCAGTCGGCGCTCGTCTTGCACTGCGCCGGTACGCACACGCCGCCCAGACACTGTTGCTTGTCGCCGCACTGCTCGTCGAACTGGCAGCCGCTGACCGGCAAGGTCACGGGCAGGCACTCGCCCAACAGGCACTGCTCACCTTGCGGACAGTCGGCGTTCCACACGCACTTCTCGGGCGAGCAGCGACCCAGCTGGCACACGAAGCCTGTCGGGCACTGCGCGGTCGCGGTGCAGAAGTCAGACGGCACGACTTGGGGCGGCACACAGTACCCCTCCCAGCAGAAGGTCCCCGACGCGCATTGCGCTTGCGAGGTGCAGGGTTTCGGCTTCAGACACAGTGGCGCGAAGCACATCATGCCGGTGGGACAGGCAGGCTTGCCGTCGCCGCAGAGGGGCTCGTCATCACACACGTCGCCCTTGCCATCGCCGTCGGTGTCGGTCTGCACCTTGTTGGGCACGCCGGGGCAGTTGTCGAAGCCGTTCAGCCAGCCGTCGCCGTCCAAGTCAGGGTCGCACACGTCGCCCTTGCCGTCCTTGTCCTGATCGGCCTGCTGGGGGTTCGCGACTGCGGGGCAGTTGTCGATTGAGTCTGGCACGCCGTCCTTGTCCTTGTCGTTCGCGGTGTCGCAGGCATCGCCCTGTCCGTCGCCATCGGAGTCCGCCTGCGTCGGGTTGGCGACAAACGGGCAGTTGTCCATCTCGTTGGGCTTGCCGTCGCCGTCCAGATCCAGATCGCAGGCATCGCCCAAGCCGTCCTTGTCGACGTCGTTTTGCTGCGGGTTGGGTGCCGTGGGGCAGTTGTCCAGCGTGTCGGGGATGCCGTCCTGATCCTTGTCGTTGCCGGCGGTGGGGTCGCAGGCGTCGCCGATCTTGTCGCCGTCCGTGTCCTTCTGGTTCGCGTTGCCGACGTAGGGGCAATTGTCCAACGTGTTGAGGATCTTGTCGCCGTCCAGATCGGTGTCGCAGGCGTCGCCCACATTGTCGCCGTCCAGATTGGCTTGGTCCGGGTTCTTCACCTTGCTGCAGTTGTCCGCGGCGTTGACCACGCCGTCGTTGTCCAGGTCGTCGTCGCAGGCGTCGCCGAGTCCGTCACCGTCGCCGTCCAGTTGGCTGGTATTCTTGGTATTGGGACAGTTGTCCTGCCCGTCGAGGATGCCGTCTTTGTCGCTGTCGGCCCACGGAATGTCGGCGGTGTCGGGGACGTCGACGGTGTCGAAGTCGGGACCTGCATCGACTTCCTGCTGGGTGTCGATCGGCGTCGTCTCGGCAAGGTCGGGCCCGGCGTCGGGCTCCGCATCCACCACATCGAGATCGGACTCCACGTCCAGCGTGTCTGCGGCATCGTCGTCTGTGTCAGACGCGGTGGCATCGTCGGGCGGAGTGACTTCGGCACTTCCGGCGTCGTCGTACTGCCCCGGCTGCTCGTCCCATCGCATCACGCGAAAGCGCAGCCAAGCGCTCGTGTCGGTCGCATCGGTCGGATAGCGCGCCTCTTGGTCGCTGTCGTCCAGGGCCTGCAGCCGGTAGTGCACGTCGGTACCTGCCGCTTGCGGCGGAATCGCGCCCTGCCAGGCGTCGCCCGCAACCCGAGTCATCGCAAGCGAAATCGCAGCAGCATCGCCGGCACGCCGGTACTCCAGCACCACGCGCTGCACGCCACCGGATCCACCGCGCACCGTCGCCCAAATGTCATACGATGTCTGGACGTTGTACGTGTCCTGCAAGTGGCTGACCTGCAGAAACTGCGGACCGGTGTCCAGCGACGAGGAGCAGCCCGCTGCCAGCACGCCCAAGGTCAGCACCGCAGCCGGGACCAGCAGGGCCATCGGGGCCAGCATCGCCATCGGGGTCCAGATGCGGCGGGTAGCGGTGGTGGCCATCTTGTCGTCTCCCCCTGTCGTCCGGCCGGGCATCCTAGCCTTGCCCCGGCGAACAATCCATCGGATTCACGGGAGTCGACCCGCGCTTGCGGCAGGCCGCCAGCAGCTGCCGGGCGTGGGCGATCGCCGTATCGCCCTCTCCTTCGACCGCCCCCAACATGCGCGCCAGCTCGGCCACCCGC
>JBMOIG010000076.1:0-22982 GCA_049317445.1 Myxococcota bacterium
CTTCAGGTCCTTGGGAAAGTCCTTGACCAGCTTCTGGATCTCAGGGGTGACGGTCGAGACCTCTTGCAGCTTGGCGGCGTGCTTGTCGGCCCACGCGGCGTCGCCCGCGACCAGAGAAGCCCCGAGCGACAGATAGGCGTCGACGATGGCGCCCACCTGGGTGGGGGTCAGGTCGGCCGGAGGGTCAGGAGGCGTGGCGGCGTGCAGCGAGGCCACGGAACCCAGGAGCAGGACGAGGGAAACAGCGAGGGACGACAGCGAGGGAGAGAGACGCATGGGGATGGACTCCTGGCGTGGCGTCATCAGACGGCCACGCAACGGCGAAAACGGCACCGGGGCGAACCTCGCCCTGGGCGTGCAAGCTACGTCTGGGAGTAGGGAGGGCGCGGCAAGGGCCACCGGCACGACGGACGCACGGCAACCTGAGCGCAGCGCAAGCAAAGCGCGCGCACCCGGCCGCGAACGACCTAGATCAGCAGGGCCTGGTGGGTCAGAAACAGCGGAACCGCGGGAGGACCGGGCGGTCCGCGCGCCTGCACCGAACCCAACGCAATCAGGGCCGGCAGCACGGCGGGCGTGGCGAGCGGGGGCAGCTGGACGGCCAGCGAGGTCGCGTGCAGGTCCAGGGCGGCCTCGCGCTCTGGGGTGGTCGTCTCGGGCCCCTGGACCGCGTGCTTGTTGCCGCAGCAGTCAGTGTTGCCCGTGACACCCGGCGCACCGGGGTGGGCCCGGTCCATCGCGCGCTTGCAGCAGTCGTGAACCTCGCCCTCGTGCGGCGCGACGGACAGACCGAGGCCGGAGGACCAAGCCTGGCTCAAGTCGCACGAACCGCACAGACACACCAGTTGCAGACCCAAGGCTTGGATCAGCAAGAGGAAAGCGCTGGTGGTGGCGGTCAGGACTTTCACGGTGGCTCGGGCGTCGCAAATCGGACGCGTATGGTCAAGTTAGCG
Organism: Myxococcota bacterium; assembly: GCA_049317445.1. GTDB lineage: Bacteria > Myxococcota_A > UBA9042 > UBA9042 > UBA9042 > CAJBNH01. Next base: position 954 of record JBMOIG010000076.1, read on the forward strand.
GGAACCTGGGGCCGGCGCAAGGTTGGGTGCGGTGCGGGGGCGTGTTTCCTGACCGGTGTCTCTCGTCCGGGTACGAGCGGGCCTCCGGCCGGCGACCTTCCACCCGAGCGCGCGCTGCGGGAGGCCTTGACCGACACCCGACGACGCGACCGTGGTGTGGCGGAGCAGGTGCACCGGGTCGCCCGCCCGCAACTTCTGAGAGGGCAAGGGAATCATGCATGGCAGGGGCGCACTGGATCTGCGGCTCGTGGCTGCCCGGTGGCCGTCGACCCCGCGGCGGCGTCGACAGGGGCCAGGCGAGCCTGTTCCTGCCGCGCACGGGTGGTGAGGGTCCTTCCTGCCGGCATCGTGGCTCGTGGAGCAGGTGTTCGCGTCAACGGAGTAGCGAGGTGGAAGTCCTGCCGGTCCCTGAGTTTCTGGCCAGGTTGCTGGCGGGAGGCGTCCTCGAGCCCGGCGGGGGCGGGTAGGACCAGGGTCAGATCACGGCTTGTCGTACACGCAACGCTGGTCGACACAGCCGGGGTCTGGCGCCATGCACTTGGGCGTCGAGTACCCGCACTGCGCGGCATAGTCGGTGGCGACGCACAATTCCTGGTCCATGGCGGCCAGTTGAGTGGCGAAGTCGCCGAGTCGGTCGGCGCGGATGGCGACGCCGCACGTGCCCTGGCAAGCGGTGGTGGTGGAGGCATGCGCGCAGTCGCTGTCGACGGTGCAGGTGTTGGCGGCGTCGATCAAGCTGGCGAGCTTCTGGTCCAGCGCATCCTTCATGTCCTCGCAGGTCGGCCCCTTGGCCCACGCGGTGCACATGCCGTTTTCGCACGCGACCTTGGGCTCCATGCAGTCGGGCGTGGCATAGCCGCAGTGGTCGGGGTAGTTCGTCGCCTTGCACAGGGTTTCGTCGAGCGCCGCGAGGCCAGCTTGGAAATCGTCCTTGCGGGCGAAGTTCACGGCATAACCGCAGGTGCCCTGGCACGAGGTGTCGGCCCACACATGCACGCATTCACTCGACTTGTCGCAGGTCTGCGCGGTCGCCAGCAGCGCATTCACGCCGTCGTTCAGCGCCTGCATCGTCGCCTGACACGAGAACGCATCCGGGTCGGCATCGGCCGGGCTCGTGTCTACCGCAGTCGAGTCGCCCGGCGTGGCGTCGGTGGATGGCACATCCTGGGGCGGCGCAGCATCCACGGGCGCGTCGGCCGCTGCAGCATCGGCTTCGGCATCGGCGCCGGTCGCGTCGCTGGCCGCGTCGTCGGTCGGTCCGAGGTTGCCGTCGGCGACGTCGTTGGTCGTGGCCGGCGAGGCCGCCCCGTTCGACTGCTCGCAGGCCGCGAGCGCGACCGCGGCTGCGAACGCGAGGGCGATGCGGGGGAAAGTCGACGAGGAGCATGGGGTTGTGCAAGTCATGGCGGCATCCTGGCAAGAGGTCCCCGGCAAGCCTACCGTTTCCCGCGCGCTGTGTCGTTGCGCGTCCGGCACCGACCGGAGGTACCGCCCCCTCCCCCTCCGCAACCGTTGCCGCCCCGCCCCACCCCGGGTATCGTCAGCACGATATTTGCCTTTGGAGACTCCATGCGCCCCACCGCACGCTGCCCATCCGCGTTTGTGCTGTTGACCCTCGCCGTCGGCCTGACGCTGGGCGCCGGGACTGCCTTGGCCAAGAAGCCCAAGATCGACAACGAGATGTTCGCCTGGCTTATCCGGAAGGACTCTTCTGATGCTGTCGGCGAATACCTGAAGGCGGGCGCTCGGATCGCCCCCAACGCAGCTTGCGAAGAGCAGAACTGCCTGTACCACGCCTTGTCGTGGTGCGCGTGGAAGAGCCTGCCGGTGCTGCTGAAACGCGCCAAGAAGACCGAAATCGACGCGCTGACCAGCAAGGGTCCGGTGCTGGCGGTCATGTTGCGCGGCGCCATTCTCGAAATGCCCGAAAAACTGGCGATGGCGCGACTCTTCTTCGAGCGCGGCGCGTCCCCCACGGTGAAGGACCCCGACGGCTTCAGCCAAGGCGAGCTCGCGTGCATCTTCGACCCGGAGGGACTGAAGCCGTACTACGGCGCCATGTCGCGCCTGCCCGGCAAGTACCACGTGGGCGAGTATGTGTGGGTCGACAAGCCCGGACGACTGCGGGTGCCGGTGCAGAGCCGCTGCGGCAGCGTGTACGGTCTGATCACGGGCACCTCGAACTTCGACCCGCCGCGGTTGCGGGCGTACCACGAGAACGAGCTGTCTCCCGGCGACCTGCCCACCGTCGCGCAGACTCCGCCTCCAAGTGTCGACCCGCCGCGACGGGACCCGCCAGCCGAACAGCCCCCGGCCGAGGCCAAGTCTATGAATCACGTGGTCTATTACGCGGCGATCTACTGTGCGGGACAGTACGGGGAGAACTCGTTGAAGGCCTACACGATCTACGTGCAGGCGACCGACCGGTCCAGTGAGAGCGAGATCCTGTCGGCCGTGCGCCCCGCCATCGACCAACTGAAGTCCGAGACCGCCATCGGCACCGGCGGCGACGACGGTGGCCACTGGTGCTTCAACGGCTACGTCGCCGCGCGGATGCTGGGGAGCCAGTCGTACGACAACTTCGTGTGGGACATGGGGCAGGCGCTGCAGCGCGGCGACTCGGGCTGGCTGCCGTCGGATTGGTACCGCAACTACAAGTTCAGCTGGGTGTATCGCTACGCCGAGATCGACGCACGCAAGTGAGCGCGGCGCCTGACTATTGCTTGACGTAGGTGTAGCACAGCCCCGACTGACACGTGACGGCCAACATGCCCTCGCCCGCGCTGACGCCGTCTTCGGCGGTGGTAGGCTTGGCCATGCAGTCGCAAACCGGCTGCCCGGCAGAGCACTTGGCTTCGGCAGCGGCGTACGAGGCGGCGGTGCCCTGACTCATGCCGACCGCCACTTCCGAGCCGCAGCAGTCGGTCTGGTGCAGGACGTAGACGCACTCAGACGTGTCCTGGCACGCCTTGAACGGCTGGGGAATGCCCTTTTCCTTATCCGCGCAGTCGACCTGGGCGCCCTGCACGAAGGTGCGGCACATGCCCTCCACGCAACGCACGCCCAAGCCCTCGTTGCCCATCGCGGCGGTGAAGCCGTCTTGCGCTTGGGTGGGGAAGGTCGCGCAACCGCACTTGGGAAACTGCGGCGAGCAGATGGCCTCGGCCTGCTGGAACGCCGCGAAGTCGCCGCCCGTCACGCCAATCGCGACCTTGGTGCCACAGCAATTGATCTGGTGCAAGCCGATGTTGCAGTCGGCGTCGCTGGTGCACGCGTCCGAGAACGTCGGGAAGAAGTGGTTCTCGCCGCCGCACTGCACGGTCTGGCCGCCATCGGGCGACGAGTCGACGCTGGCGTCGGGGCCGGTGTCGCCGGCCGTGTCGACCTCGCCGATCACGTCGGGGCAGCTGGAGATCATGCACGCGTCGGTGTTGTAGCAGGACCACCCCTGACCCGCGGCGCCGCAGGTGCACACCAGCGACGGATAGCACTGGCCGCAGCAGCACTCCTGACCGATCTCGCACTTCTGGCCGGGAACCGAGCACTTCTCGCTGAACGGGTCGGCCGGACACGCCAGAGCGTCCGGGGGCGGCGCGTCGTACGGCTGCGAATCGACCGACACGTCGACCTGGGCATCCGGCGGGAGGTCAGGATAGGTGACGGTGTCCGTGCCTTGCACCGTGTCGGACAGCACGTCGACCGCTCCGTCGTCACTGGTTTCGCCGATCTGCCCGGTGTCGACGTCGCCGCCTGTGAGTGGCACGTTCGTCCCCGTGGCGCCTTCGCACGCGGCCAACAGCACGGTCAGGGCAAACAGGGCGAGGTTTCGTTGGAGCAGAGCGGACATGGCGGGCCTCCTTGCGGCAGTCCACGCATCGTAGGCCTTGCCGGGGGTTCGGGCAAACCCCGCACCGTCCAGCTTGACAGCCGCCCTGCCCACCCCCGACGCTCACCACTCGCCGTTTCAAGGAGTTGCCGATGCGCCATCCCGTCACCCCGCTGTCCGCGCTGCTGTTTGCCGCCCTTGTGCTGGCCCCGACGCGCCCTGCCCGAGCAGTCGAAGTGGTCCTGCCGGTCGACATCGGAGTGGGTCCGGCCGCGCACTGGGTCACAGGCCCGATTGGCGACGAGTTCGCATACCACCCGGGCATCAAGCTGTCGGTGGCCGCCGTGCTGGACAACGCCATGATCCGCAAGCTGATCCATCGCGTGCCCCCGAAGTATCAGGCGCAGGCGTTGCAGATGCAGGAGTTCCGCTACTCACCGTCGATCTTCATCCCGGATTCGCTGGTGATCTCGCCGGGTATCGGCCACTCCGGCATGTACGGTGTGACGTGGGAGCCCTGGAGCCTCTCGGTGGCGCTTGCCCGCGCGCAGACCAACCTGGACATCAGCTTGGGCGCGATCCTGACCTACGCCTTCCTGCAGTCGGACACGCAAGTCTTCTCGACGCTTCACTTTCTGCGTCCGGGCGTCGCCGCGACCCTGAAGTGGGAGGTGCCGGTGACCGATCGGTTCCTGTTCAGCCTGGGCTGGGCGTCACAGCTCTACATCCCGCAGAAGCTGCAGGGGCCGTATCTGGAGGTGGGCGGCTTCGACGACGCTTCGATCTGGCACGTCGGTCAGGCTTTCCTGATGCTGCACTGGCGGTTCGACTACGCGGCCAGCCTGTAGCCTAGGCCGTTTCGCCAGCCGTCTGACCCTGCCCCACCTGCCGGTGCGGGCGCAGCTTCATGCCGACCAGGTACACGCCACCGGCCAGCAGAAAGCCGACGAACCACGCGTACACGTACAGCTCGTCCCAGAACGTCTTGGGCCCGTGCAACAGCCCCGCCGCCTTCAGAAAGCCCGGGAGATTGGGCAACACGCCCACCACCAGCGCGACCTCCGCCACCGGATTGACGCCGGCGTAGCGGCCGGTCGTGCGGTACAGGTCAGGCACGTCGAGCTCGCGGCGCCGCACCAGCCAGTAGTCGGCAATCATGATGCCGGCGATGGGACCCAGCAGTGCCGAGTAGCCGATCAGCCACGTAAAGATGTAGTCGCCTGCCGACGCCATCAGCTTCCACGGCATCATCACGATGCCGACGATGCCGGTGATCAGGCCGCCCGTCTTGAAAGAGATCAGGCGCGGCGCCAAGTTGGCAAAGTCGTTGGCGGGGCTGACCACGTTGGCCGCGATGTTGACCGAGATGGTCGCGATGCCCACGCCCAGCAGCGAGATGAAAGCGACGGCCCAGCGCACGGCGCCCGAGGCGATCAGCGGCTCGGTCAGGCCCTTGGGCGCGGTCGAGCTGGTCAGCTGGCCCAGAATCACCACCGGATCCCACAGCTCGGCGATCGTGTGCCCCGTCAGCACGGCCTGCGCGGCGCTGGTGATCACGACGCCCATGGCCGAGAACAGGATCATCGTGGTCGGCAGGCCCAGCGTCTGCCCCAGCATCTGCTCGCGCTGACCCTTGCCGTACCGGGTGAAGTCCGGAATGTTCAACGACAACGTCGCCCAGAAGCCGATCATGGCCGTCAGCGACGGCACGAACACGACCCAGAACTCGGCGGTGGTCGCGAACTTCGACGGCTGATGCAGCATCGGCCCCAGACCGCCGGCACGGTTGACCACCCACACCAGCAGCGCGGCGGCCAGGAACAGCACGATGGGGGCGGCCCAATTCTCGAAGATCCGCACCGCGTTCATGCCGCGGAAGATGATGTAGATCTGCAGCGACCAGAAGATCATGAACGTGATTGCGCTGGGCAGCGACAGGCCCAGGATCATCGTGTCGCCGCCCAGACTTCCATACGCCGGCCACAGCGCGACCAGAAAGGTCTTGACCGCCTCACCACCGATGAAGGTCTGGATGCCGAACCACCCGCAGGCGACCACGGCGCGCAGGACAGCCGCGACGTTCGCCCCCTGGGTGCCGAACGAGGACCGCGCCAGCACCGGAAACGGGACGCCGTACTTGGTGCCGGGGTGGGCGTTCAGCAGGATCGGCCCGAGCACAATCAGGTTGCCCAAGCCGATGGTCAGCAAGGCCTGCCACCAGTTCATGCCTTCGGAGATCAGGCCGCCCGCCATCATGTAGGTCGGAATGCAGTGGGCCATCGAGATCCACAACGCCGCGAACGCATAGGTGTTCCACGTGCGCCGCGAGGCCGGAACCGGCGCCAGGTCACCGCTGAACAGCGGGCTGTGGGCGATGTCGGCGGGCAAAGAGGCCAGGGCCTCTTGGGTCAACTGGGGGTCGTGCATCGCGTCCTCGAGACAGGCGGTGATGGGGGGGAGCCGCGGAGTCTGTCGGGGGGGCAAGATCGTGTCAACGGTCAGGAATTGTCGGTGGTGGCCATGGGGACCGCGCTACATGTCCACGCGCAGGTTCAGGCCCACGGTCGCCACCTGCCGGGTCGGCAGTTCCGCACCGATCAGCGCCGCCATGGGGCCGAATTGCTTGCGGATCTCCCGCGTGTAGCCGGTAAACTCGCCCTCGCCCACCGGCGCCGAGACGTAACCCTCCAGTGACAGGTCGGTCAGCACCCTGCCCTGAAGGGACAGGCGCCCGAGGGCCGAGCCGTCGCTCAAGTTCGTCAAACCGATGAAGCTGACCACCGCGTCGGTCCAGGGCCCCGGCGACAGAACGGCCGCCACCACTGCCGCGTAGTCCGTGCCGGTGTAGAAGGGCTGATACGGCCAAGGCTTTCCCGCCTGAATCGCCGCGGCACCGGCCGAGACCACGCCTGCGTCGTCACCGGCACCCTGAGCGTTGTGGAAGTACTCGACCCCCAACGAGAAACTGTCGTCCTCGGCATAGGCCCACGTCCAGTTGATGCCCGCGCTGGCCTGCCACTCGACGGTGTCGCCCACGAAGACCGTGCCCACCTCGCCCGTGACATCGAAGTCGCCGACGCCTGCGGACAAGTCCAGACCGACCTTGGGGTCCTGCCCCTTGCGAACGGCGCCCACGAGGCCGATCTCGGCCGACTCGACCACGTACTCGATGCGTGAGGCGACGCCCGGTTGGTCCAGCTTGGCGGCGTCATCGGTCAGGGCCAGCAGGTAGCCGTTCCAGCCGTTCTCGAACGGCACGTGGATCTTGACCATCGGCAGACCCTGGCGCTCGTCGAAGAAGGTCAGCGGATCGCGTCGCGTCGGGTTGATCACATCGACCGGATTCCACATGCGCGTCGTGCCCCAACGGACCTGCTGCTTGCCCAGCGTCAGGAACACCCTGCGCGCGATGTCGAATTTCAGCCACGCTTGGTCCAGCAGCACCGAGACCTCGTCGGCGCTGGCCTTGGCCCCCAGCAGCCCCGCCATCGGCGACGTCGCCGCGACATCGGCCAGCGGGTTGTAGACCGTGCGACCACGGAGGTAGGCGCGCACCCGGTCGTTGACGCGGGCGTCCAGGTACAGGTCCACCAGCGTGGACTGCGTCAGGCGCTGGTCCGACGCGTCCGTGTCCTGATTCCACTGCAAGCCGTTGCGCAGGTAGAACAGGCCGCCCAGCTGCGTGTGGTCGCGCAACAGTTCGGTGTTTTCGGTCACTTGCCCCATGGCACGGGAGTCGCCGAGGTCGCCCGTGTCGTCGGTGGCAGACGTGGGAGTCGCAGTGACTCCTGGCGTCACCGGTGCAGGCGCAGCGGGCTTGGCGGTGCCATCGTCCTCGGCGAACAGGTCGGCCTCGCGCGATTGTTCTTCTGTTACAGCGGGTTGGGCGATGGCGCCCACCGGCATCACGGCCAGCGCCAAGGCCACCGCGGCGATCGTTCGGAACATGGGGCCTCCTACCGCGACTGCGACTCCAACCACGCCTTGGTGAACAGGTTGGTCTGCAGGGGGCGCAGGTCCTGCTCCTTCATCAGGATCACCGTCGAGTTGCCCTTCTCGACCTCGTCGAAGATGCGAATCTCCTTGGGCGACCAGACCTCTGCCTTCTTCGAGGCGCTGTACAGTCGGGCCCACTTGGGCGTGTACGTGGTGCGCATCAGCTTGCCGCTGGCCGCGAACTCCTGGCGCTTCAGCACCATGCTCGATGCGGCGGAAACCCAAAGCGAGAGCTTGGGATACGCCACGTCGACCCCCTTCTTCACCGTCAGGGTCAACTTGTGCGCGTCGACCTTGCCCAGCTTCTCGATGCCCTCGTAGGTCGCCTCGTACTCCTCGGCCAACCGCGACTCGTCGAAGTCCGCTCGCCGGCTGTCGGTGCCGCCGATGTGCTCGCGCTCGGTCCGCCGCTCCCACTTGCCCGCGCCCGGGTCGTACATCCACAGGTTCTTCTCGATGCGCAGATAGCCCTTGCCCCGCTCTGCCTTGGGTTGCAGGAACAGGATCATCAGCTTGTCGTCGGCATCGCGGCGGTAGACGACGGCCTCGAAGACCACGTCGTTCTTGTTGCGCTCTTTGCGCTCGATATAGACCAACGTCTTGTAATCACCCGAATTACGCTGCCGGTCATCGATCTCCTGCAGCAGCTTCTTGACTGCGGCAGCGTCCAACGGCTGCGGCGGCGCGGCGACGGGCGGCGCGGTCTCGGCGGCAACGGCCGGGGCAGCGGGTTGGGCATGGGCGGCGGCGGGCAGCAGGCCCAGCGCGGCGACCCAAAGGGTCAGGCGAAGCGTGTGACGACGGGTCATGGGCCTTCCTTCCTTGGCTCAGTTGGCGTGCATCGCGGTAACGGGCTGCAAGCGGGCGGCGCGCCAGGCGGGCTCGAGCGATCCCAGTGTGGTGATGACGGAGATGATCAGCAGCGACCGCACGGCCGTGGGCACGTCGACCACCAACCGCAGCGTGTCCGACATCAGGAACATCTGGAAACCCTTGGGCACGACGAACTCGGCGGCGTTCACCCCCGCGGCCAGCAGGGTCGCCAGCAACACGCCAAACAGGGTCGCCCCCAAAGCCAGCAGCGCGGTCTCGATCACGAACATGGCCAGAATCCGCCCCCTCTGCATGCCGATGGCGCGCAAGGTGCCGATCTCTCTGGTTCTTTCGCGGACCGCCATCCACAGGGTGTTCATCACGCCGATGACGATGATGACCAGCAACACGGTCACGAGGATGGCGATCAGGACGCTCAGCGTCTGCAACGTGTAGCGAATGAACAGCATCTCGTCGATCCACGTGGTCAGGTCGAGCTTCTGCCCCACCCAGTCCTCACGCTTGACCGTGTCGAACTTGTGGAAGTACGGCTGGGCGACCTTGTCCATGACGCCGTAACCCTCAGCCAGCAGCACCTTGCGCAGCTTGGCCGCCACCGCATCGGCCTGCTCAGGATCCTTCAGGTACAGGTGCAAGGCGCCGGCGGTCGTCACGTCCAGCTGGTACAGGTCGCGGATGGCCTCGGAGTTCACGAAGATCATGAAGTTGCTCATGAACCCAAGGTCGCCGCCGATGGCCACGATGCGCACGTCGACCGTGTTCTGCACGCCACGGAAGGTGGGAGACGACAGGGTCAGCATGTCGCCGACCTTGACCTCCAGCCGCTCGGCCTGAGACTCGAAGATCAGCGCTGTACGGGGTTGCGCCAGGTCCTCCAGCCGTCCCGACCGCACCTGCACGACGTCGCGAAAGCCCTTTTCGTGCGTGATGTCGATGCCGTTGATGGCGCCCTGCAGCGAGGTCGTGTCGCTGATGACCTTGCCGAAGCCGCGGCCGCGCACGACCACGTTGTCCAACCCTTTGATCTCGCGGCGCACGATCTGCTCGATCTTCGCGTAGTTGGTGACGACCGGCGCCGCAGAGCCCGCGGTGATCTTGTAGAAGCCACCGATGTTGACGTGTCCGGTCATCAACGTCGTCGCTGACCGCAGCATCGTGTCCTGCATGCCGTTGAACAGCGACGACAGCAGCACCAGCAGCATGGTGACGAACGCGATCGCCGACCCCAGCAGCAGCGTTCGCCGCCGATGCTGGAACAGGTTGCGCAGGCTGATCAGAAGAAGCTGGCCCATCGTGGTTACTCCGCGTCCTGCATCGCCTGCAGCGGCGTGATTCGGGTGGCCAGGTAGGCCGGGTAGATCGTCGACAGCGCGGCGACCACGTAGACGATCGCCCAAGCGAACAGCAGGTGCGTCGGCGACAGCAGCAAGTGCAGGCGCGGTCCCGCGAACAGGAAGACCATCTGGTCCACGTACGCGGGGATGCCGACGTAGCCCAAGGTCCCGACAATGGCCGCGCCCAGCCCCACGCCCACCGCGCCGAAGACGGTCCCCAGCACGACGGCTTCGGCAGCGAACATCTTGAGGATCTCGGTCCGTTGGGCACCGATGGCCCGCATGGTGCCGATCTCGCGCACCCGCTCCATCGTCGCCATCACCATCGAGTTGTTGATGATGACCAGCGCCACGATGAAGATGACGAAAATCGCAGTGAACAGAATGACATAGATGACCCACACGAAATCGCCGATCAGGCCGCTGGCCTTGCGCCAGTCGACGACCTTCAACCCCAGCTTTTCGCGCTCGACGGCAAGCGTGACCGCCCGCAGTCCGTCTGTCACCGCGACACCCGGCTTGAGCATGATGGCGGCGTTGCGCACCACCCCTCCGTCGGTCTGCGCCTGCGTGTACGTCAGGTCGGCCAGCGACGCTCCGTGGGTCTTGGCTCCGGTCGCCATGTCGACGCCTGCGAACTCGTCGAAGCCCACCGTCGGATCCAAGGCTGCCTCGACAGCCGTGGGCGTGACGGCAACCGCCTCTGGGGCCACCTCTTCGCCCTCGCCACCGAACAACGCAGCCTCCGCTTCGTCGCGGGAGATCGCGCGCACGCCGCTCTTGGCCTCCAACGCCTCCAGTTCCTTCTTGCGGTCGGCACTCATGAAGCCGTAGAGGTCGCGAAACGTGTTCAGATCCGTAAGGTTCGCCGCTCCAGATACCGCCGACTTGTCCAGACTGCGGAAGCGGAACGTGCCGTACAGCGTGACAGGAACGGACGTGGGATAGCCCGACGCCGTCAGCCCGCGTAGGGTCAGCGTGTCACCGATCTTGACGCTGTAGAGGTTGAGGTGCGGCACCACCGCCTCGTAGAACAGCTTGTAACGACGAGCGAAATTCTGGTCGTTCATGTCCATGAACGCGACAATCAGCTTGACGAGGTCGGTCTCAGACGACTTCAGCTCGGCTTGCAGGGCCTTGCGAACGGCGGCTGCCGAGTCGTCGTCGAGCTGGTAGGTGATCTCCTTGTGCTGGTCCTTGTTGAGCTTGCGCCAGTTCTTCAGTTCATCGTCCGTCGCAAGCTGGAAGCCGCCGGCCAGTCGGTCGCGCATGCGGTCGAGACGTCGCGCGGTCTTGTGCTTGACCTGCTCTTCGTAGGTAAGCTTGTTGAACAGAAATCCCCGCTTGCCCGCAGGAATCGGCTGTCCGTCGACCATCTCGAACAGATCGAAGGCCTTTGCGTAGCGGGTGGTGTCGGTGCCGATGTAGCGAAGGAAGATCATGTCCTCGCCCAGGGCCATCGGGGCGATCTTGTTCTCCAGAAACTCGAGATGCCCCAGTACGTCGGTCTCGTAGCTGTCCCAGAATTCCTTCGCGGCCGCGCGCTCAACGTCCACCAGCCCCTGGCGCGTCTCTTCGGTCAGCTTGGCCTTGTCGACCAGGCCGTTCAGATTCTTCAGCTCCTGGTGCAGCAACACGACGATGCGCCGCACGTGGTTGCGCAGCGCGTGCGACCGCGCGTGGTCGCCCAGCTTCTCAGCGGCTCGCAGCTGCTCCAGCTTCACGTCCAGCACGTTGCCACCGAACACGACCGCCGAGTCGATGCCCATCGGGATGACGGCCTGCACCTCCGGCAGGCCCTCCAGCACCTTGCGGACGCGCGGAAAGTCCTTGATCTGACCAATTTCCGTCCCCTCGAACGAGCCAAACAGCGCGAGGTTGTCCTTGGCGTCGGCGGCGTACACCTGCAGGTGCCCTGCGACGCTGTTGACGATGCTGCGGGCCATCGACTGGTCCAGCGTGGTCAGCAGGCTCTGACCCAACACCACCAGCAGCGTGCCGAAGACCAGCAGGCCACCGACGATCAGGGTTTTGGTCTTGTGACTCCAGAGGTTCCGGAGCGCGATGCGAAACAGCACCATGGGCGTCTCCGTGGCTTCAGGCTGACTGGGCGATGCGGGAGGCCCCCACGGCGCGGCGCGTGACGTCCTCGACGATGCGGCCGTCCATCAGGCGCACGACGCGACCCGCGCGGTCGACGACGCGGGGGTCGTGGGTCGAGAAGAGGAAGGTCGTGCCCTCGTCGTTCAGCTTCTCCATCAGGTCGACAATGGCGTTGCCGGTCTCGGAGTCCAGATTCGCCGTCGGCTCGTCGGCCAGCACGATCTGCGGCCGTGTGACCAGCGCCCGAGCGATCGCCACGCGCTGCCGCTGTCCACCGCTCAGCTCGTTTGGCCGGTGCTTGGCGTACTGGTCGATGCCGACCTCCTGCAGCAGGTCCATCACCCGCTCGCGCCGCTCTGCCTTGGTCAGCTTGCGCTGCAGCAGCAACGGAAACTCAACGTTCTGAAAGGCATCCAGTACGCCGACCAGATTGAACGACTGGAAGATGAAGCCCAGTCGCTCCAGCCGCAGCTTCGTCAAGTCGCGCTCGCTGAGCTTGGCCGTGTCGTGCCCGTCCACCGTGACGATGCCGCGCGTGGCGACGTCGACACAGCCGATCAGGTTCAGGGCGGTGGTTTTGCCGCTGCCGGACGGTCCCGCGATGACGGTGAATTCGCCAGGCTGGATGGCGAGATCGATGCCTCGCAGCGCAGGGACGACCACCTTGCCGAGCAGGTAGTCCTTGTCGACGCCAGTCAGGCGGACGATAGCGGAGGGGTGGTCCATGCGGGTTCCTCTTGCAAAACGGTGACGGTGCGTGACCCGTCGGATGCGGCGGAACGCCTGGGGGGTTCAGGCAGACCATCAAGCTAGGAGGCTCGTGTTGCGGCGTCCATGAACGGCTCGTTTCGAATTGTGACGGTCAGCGCCACGCGATCCAGAACGCTGCAATCGTCATGCCGATTCCTACCCCGAGGATCAACAAGCCCCAGGGTGAGTGAGCGAGGGCCCGACCGACGGCGCGGGTGCGGGCGGCGGGCGTCAGCAACGGTGCGGCGCGATCGGCGTCGGGCAGCGGGTCGAGGCGGTCGTCCAAGGTGCCCCAGCCGCTGTCGGCAGGCGCGAACGGGGGCGCGTCAGAGGAACCGACCGGCGGTCTGGGGCGACTCGCTGCGCCGCGGTCCTCCCGCGTGGGACCAGGGGCGCGGGGAACGGACAAGCCGCGGCGGTCACAGGCCTGCAACAGCTGAATCCGCAAGGCATCTGCACTCGCGGGGCGATCGCTCGGGTCCTTCGCCAAACAGCGGAGCACGACTTCGACCAGCGCCGGGGGCAAGTCCTCACCCGACGGAGCGACCAGTGGCGGAGGGCCCTGCAGGATGTGCATGCGCAACACTTCCGCAGTCGAATTCGAGTCGAACGGCAAATTCCCGGTCAGGCACTCGTACAACACCACGCCGAGCGAGTAGAGGTCCGCTGCCGGCCCCACGTTGCCGCCCGACGCCTGCTCGGGCGCCATGTACTCCGGCGACCCGACGACATAGCCCACGCGCGTCAGTTGGTCGCGCTCGAAGTCCCCGGCGATGAACTTGGCAAGACCAAAGTCCAGCACCTTCACGAAGTCCTTTTCGCCCGCAATCTCCTGCAAGAAGATGTTGTCGGGCTTCAGGTCGCGATGCACGACGCCCTTGCGGTGGGCTTCCTCCAGCGCCTTGGCGACCTGCGTGACGATGTGCACCACGCGCCCGGGGGGCAGCACGGGAGTCGAGCGCAGGACGTCCGACAGCTTCTGGCCGACCAGAAACTCCATGACGATGAACAGCGTTCCGGTTCGGTCGTCGGCGCCAAAATCGAACACGCGCACAGAGTTGGGATGGCTCAGCAGCGACGCGGCCCGGGCCTCGCGCGAAAAGCGCCGCACCTCGACCGGGTCAGCCGCCAGGTCCCGCCACAGCACCTTGATCGCCACCTGCTGGTGGGTCATGCGCTGTTGCCCGCGATACACGGCCCCCATGCCGCCCACGCCGATCAGGTCGTGAACCTCATAGTGCTCCAGCAGCAGATCGCCCTCATGAAGGCGACCCGGGAACTCCGTGTCGGTGCGGATGAAGCGCGTCTCGCCGCCGTCCTTCTCGCAGGCGTACGAGTCGGTGCGATGACCACAATTGGGGCAGATTCGCCACACGCCGGGGTGCCTCGGGGACGGGCCCGTGTCGAGCCGGGAAGGCAGGCAGTGTAGGCGTCGCCCCCGGCCGTGCCAAGCGCGAGGCGTGTGCGGCGGACCGTGGCGCAGTCTCGCCCTTGCTGCTACCGTGCAGGGGTAGGCCGCGCCCCTGCGGCCCTCGCGCTCCCCCCGGGCGCTGCAGAGGTCCGATGAGCAAGTCGCACTGGCCCCTCCTGCTCGGTCTCGCGGTTCTGGCCGGCAGCTGCAACGACTATCCGATCGTGCGGCTGACCGATTCGCTGGAAGTGCGTGTCGTCAAGTCGTTGTCCAACACCGACCCGGTGAAGCTGGATTTCCTATGGGTCATCGACCATTCGACATCCATGTGTCAAGAACAACGTGAACTTGCTGCCGGCTTCACCAGCTTCGTCAAGAACCTCGAGTCTCTCGGCACCATCGATGCGCAGATGGCCGTCGTGACGGTGCAACAGGCTCCAGATCCCGCCGGCACGGCCGACACCTCATCCGTCAAGAAGGTTGGCGCCTTCCTGCACTCTGCCGCCAAGACCTTTCCCGCCCAGTGCATCGAGCGCGTCACGGTCCCCTGCGCCAGCGACAATCAGTGCGGCAAGAGCTCGTTCGAGTTCACCTACGCCAACAAGACCGCATCCTCTCTGTGTCCTGCCGCAGCCACCGCCACCTTCGCCAACGCGTCGGCCGGCAACCTGACGTGGAAGTGCACCAAGCCTTCGCTGGCCTCGAACATCGCGAACAGCAACTGCTCCATCAACGCGTTCTGCGAGTCCCGCTGCAAGAGCGACGCGGAGTGCCGAGCCACGTTTGAGCCCAAGGTAGCGGTCACGCAACAGAAGATGATCTGTTACGCCCCCGGCGGTGACTCGTCGGTGGCAGGCTGCATGTACCCGCCCGACACTTCGACCTGCCCGACGGCCGACAAACTGCCCGCCGTGCTGAAGTCACGTCCCAACCCCACCGACGCCACCGTCAAGGGCAACCTGGACCTGTTCCGCTGCATCGCGTCGCCCGGCATCTCGTCGACGACGGAAGCGGGCTTCGAGGGCGGTCTGCGGTCGGCGTGGATGGCGCTCGACCCCTACGGCCCCAACTGCCCGCGCGACCCCAAGGGTGAGATGACGGCCGACTGCCAGTTCAAGCAGCTGGTCCGCGACGACGCGTACCTGGTCATCGTCTTCATCAGCGACGCCGACGACTGCTCCGTGCGCCTGGACCTGCCGATGGCCAGCAACGCGAGCTACAAGACCGAGATCACCGGCTTCTCGACAGGCACTTGCGCGCTGAAGGGCGACCAGGTCGGCGGCAATCCCGTGCTGAACACGGCCTTGGGCGCGCCGACCTTCAATAGCTTCGTAGCACCGGTGGGCGACTTCGTGAACCGCTTTCGCACCCTCAAATCAGACCCCAGCCGCGTCATGGTAGCGGCCATTACGGGCGACGCGGTGCCCATCGCAGGGACGGCCGCAGCCATCGCCGCCCAGCAGGCCACCGACCGCATCGAATTCTACAAGTCGTCCGTCAAGCCGTTCTTCTCCGGCCAGTCCCCGTACGTCTGCGCGGGCGCTCGGGGGTCCGCGGATTACGGGTCCCGGTACCTGACGTTGGTCCAAGCGTTCCGCGAGAACGGCGTGGCCTTCAACATCTGCTCCGGCAGCGACTTCGGTCCCGCATTGACGCAGGTGTCCGACCTGGTGCTGCGCCGCGTCGTCAAGGTGTGCTTGCCGCATCCGCCCTTCGCCAACGCCAAGGGAGAGCCACTGCTGGACGTCGTCCGCAAGCGGGGCAAGGTGTCGAAGGAGATGGTCTATGTGGCGAATCCCGCCTCAAAGGCCGTCGATTCGTACTACGTGGCGCACGCGCCGGACTGCCGCGCCGGTGTGGTCACGCTCCCCGGAGAGGGTGAGTCGTGCAAGTTGTCGCGGGACTGTCAGGGTGAGCTGGTGTGCGAGTCCAGCAAGTGCACGCCGTTCGACACCGCGGTGTTCTTCACGCAGGCGCCGCTGCCCGGTGACGAGGTCCAAGTGACCTACGCGGCCGACCCGGGCCTGTAGAACTGTAAATCTGCCCGTATTCTCAGCTTTCCCTACCGGACCCCGACCCAAGTCCCGGGGTTGTCGGTCGCGGAGTTCGAGCATTGGTTGCTGGCCGGCCAGCCCGACCCCAGCGCCGTGTTCGAGGCGAAGTAGTTGCCACCGTACACATAGACGTAGTCGTTGGTGCAGCCGCCGTTCAGGTCCATGTAGCTGCCGGGCGCGTGGTGGTCGGGGGCACCGTTGGCCAGTGCGTACCAGCCGCCGCCGCCAATGCCGGTGTTGGAGAAGGCGAGCGTGGCCGCTGCCGTCTGGCCCGACGCGCTGGTGATGGTCGCGGAGTAGTGGTTGTGCCCCGGCCACTGCGACGAAGCGAAGAAGGGCTTGTTTACCTTCAGCCAGCCTGCGCCGGACTTGCGGACCAACAGATGCTCGGTCTGCTGCAGCGCTTGCAGGTAGGCCAGTGTGACCTTGGACTTCTCGATGAACGGATTGGTGCCGTAGGAGCCGGTCGTCCACGGCACGTCGCCGGGATCGGTGTCGGCCGAGGCCCACACGACCGTCCAGCCGCCGCCGTCGGTCGTCATGTCGCAGCCCACCTGTCGCGCTGCCAGCGCCCCGGCGCCGTCGGGGTCGACCCAGTACAGGCCGGTCTTGGGTGAGCCACCCTCTGCCTTGGCAAGCGTCAAGACGTTGGCACACGACGCACCCGGCTTGGCCTCTGCGTAACCCGTCGCTGCGACACAGGTCGAGCTGCAGCCGTCGCCGTTGGTTTGGTTACCGTCGTCACACTGCTCGCCCGTGTCCAAGTTGCCGTTGCCGCAGGTGTCGTTCATCTTGCGCCAGATCGAGCCGTCGCAGTACCGCACGGCCTTGTCCGTGCTGTCGAAGTACAGGGCGCCCTGCACCGATGTGCCACATGGGAACGGCTCCTGAGCGACGTTCTGCAGCACCAACGCGCCCGCCATGCCCACCTTGACCGACGACTGCACCTTGACCTGAATGCTCCAGGCCTTGAGGGCGCCGTCCTTGGCGTTGTTCAGGAAGGCCGTGTCGATGACCTGCAAGTACCACTTCCCCTTCGGGTTCTTGCCAACCCACCCACCCAGATCCCCCGACACGGTCTTGGTCAGGGTGGGCCAGGTCGTCTTGACGGTGGTGCCCTTGGCGGTCTTGCTCCACAGGACGTACTTGGTGCCGTCGGGGTCGACCAGATTCAACACCAGGTTGGCCGTGTCGCTGTTCGTCACTTCGGCAGACACCGTCAACGACTGCGCCAGACCGAAGTCGGGCAGGTCGATCAGGTCGCTGATGCCGACCGGGTTGTTGTCCGGGATCTCCAGAGGCGTCTTGGCACTGGCCGCCGCCTCGTTGAACTGGTTGGTCAGCAAGCCGCCTGAGATCTCGTCCAGTCCGTCGCCCGGCAGCGCGGACGGGTCCATCGACGCCACGCACTCGTATTCGCCGTTGGCCTTCAGGCCCTTGATGACCAGACCGGTGCCGCAGGACGCGTCGAGCTTGGCCAGTACGGGCAAGTTTTCGAGATCCTTGTAGCTTCCGCTGGTCGCCACCGTCGCCAGCGAGACGGTTTTGGCGTACACGGTCAGGTCTGGCAGGCCCAGCAGGTCGGCGTACGCCCCCGATGTGGCGACCTTGGCCAGCTTGGACAGCTGCGCGTAGCCGCTGAGGTCCGGCCCTCCCGACAGGTCGGCAAAGGCGCCCGTCTTCGCCACCTTGGCCAGCTTGCCCGCCGCGATCAGGTCGTCGATCACGGTCGCGCCCAGCTGCGCCGCGGTCACACAGCCCGAGCACGACAGTCCTTGCGACAACGCCGCGCGCAGGGCGAACAGCGACGCGTTCAGCGGTTGCTTGGGCAGCGCCGGGTCTTCGCCGATCTGGATCTGCAGCGAGACAGCGTCGGGCTTGTCGAGGATCGAGGCGTCAAGGGGCGTCACCGAGCCCAGCGCGTGCACGAAGGCCGCGTTCTTCACGGCGATCGTCACCGGCCCTTCCTTCCACGTCGTCGGGTTCTGCCCCGCCGTCACCAAGGTGAACGTCATCGCGTAGTCGCCGTCGGCTGCCGCGCCGCCGCCGGTCGCCTGCAGGACGCCTTCGATCAGCACCGTGTTCGGGATCGCTGCCGCTGCGGGCGAGGCCAACCCCGCAGCCACGCACATCAAACCCAGCACCACGAGCCCACGCTGCCGGACCATGACCGTTCTCCCTGCCCCGCCGGGGCGTAGTGGATTCGGGAACTGTACGCTGACGCGGCTGAAGGCTCAATCGAAGTCGCAAGCTCAGTGGAAGTCGCGACTCGCCCGTGCCGGAGCCACCGCCCCCAACTGCAGCTCCCAGAACCGCTCGACCACCAGGTGTACGACGTTGTGCTGCGACTGCAGCTTGCCCGACACGCCCGCCACGGCCGACGTCTTGGCCAGCAGTTGGAACTTCTCGTACACGTCGCGCCACACCACCAAATTCACGAAGCCGGTCTCGTCTTCGAGCGTGAAGAACGTGACGCCCTTGGCCGTGCCCGGGCGCTGCCGGCAGATCACGAGGCCGGCGTAGTCCAGGCGGCGACCGTCGCGCATCGCGTTGACCTGGGCGGCGGTGGGCAATCCCCGACGGCTGAGCTCGTCGCGCAGGGGTTGCAGCGGGTGGCCGCGGGTCGAGTGGCTGCTGCGCTGGTAGTCCCACAGGATTTCCTGTTGACGATCAAGCGTTTGGAACAGCGGCAGGTCCTCGTGTCGGTCGAGCTCCAGCGTCTCGTGCGCCCGCTGCACCAGCGCCCGCACCTGCCACAGCGCCTGCCGGCGGTCGAGCTGCAGACCGTCGAACGCCCCCGACTCTGCCAGTGCCTCCAGCGCCGCCCGGTCCAGCTGCGTCTCGCGCACGAAGGCATCGAGCGAAAACCAAGGCCCGGACGCAGCTTCGATGGCCTGCCGGTGCCGCGCCCCCAAGCCCCTGACGTACCGCAGCCCCATGCGCACGGCGGTGGGTGCGCCCTGAAGAGTCACGTCAGGCACCATCGCGCAATCCCACCCCGAGCGCGTGACGTCGATGGGCAGCACCTGCACGCCGTGTCTGCGCGCGTCCTCGAGGATCGTCGCGGGCGTGTAGAACCCCATCGGCTGGGCATTGAGCAATGCACACGTGAATTCGGCGGGATGGTGACACTTCAGCCACGAGGTCACATACGAAATCAAGGCAAATGACGCGGCATGGGATTCTGGAAATCCATACTCGCCAAACCCCCGGATCTGGTCGAACACCCGCTCGGCAAAGGCCGCTTCGATGCCCTTGGCCGTCATGCGCTGCACCAATCGGTCGTGGTGGCCCTCGATGCGCCCAGACTTGCGCCACGCCGCCATGTCGCGCCGCAGCTGGTCCGCCTCTCCCGGCGTGTAGTCGGCCGCCACCATCGCCAGCTTCATCACCTGCTCTTGGAACAGCGGAACCCCCAACGTCTTTTCCAGCACCGGGCGCAGACTGGGGTGCGGATACTCGACCGCCTCTTCGCCGTCGCGCCGCCGCAGGTAGGGGTGGACCATGCCGCCCGTAATCGGTCCCGGGCGAATGATCGCCACCTCGATCACCAGGTCGTAGAAGGTCTTGGGCCTCAGGCGCGGCAACATGCTCATCTGCGCGCGACTCTCGATCTGGAACACGCCGACCGTGTCGCCGCGCGAAATCATCGCGTAGGTCTCGGGGTCCTCGGCCGGCACCGTAGCCATCGACAGGTCCAACCCCTTGGTCTGCTTCAGCAAGTCGAAACACCGATGGACCTGCGTCAGCATCCCCAGCCCCAGCAGGTCGACCTTGAACAGACCCAGCGCCTCGACGTCCTCCTTGTCCCACTGGATGACGGTGCGCGCCTCCATCGTCGCGTTCTCGACCGGCACCAGCGTGTCGACCGGCTCGTGGCCCAGCAGAAAGCCGCCCGGATGGACCGACAGATGCCGGGGAAAGTCCTGGATCTCTTGCGTCAACTGCATCAGCAGCTGGTGCGCCTGGGTGTTGGGGTCCAGACCCGCCAGCCCCAGCGCCGCCTCGTCTACGCCGTCGCCGTAGTGCGAGGTCAGCCGCGCCAGCCGGTCGAGCGACGTCTCGGCGATGCCCAGCGCCTTGCCCACGTCGCGCACCGCCGACTTCGCGCGGTAGCGGATCACGTTGGCGACCATGGCGGCGTGCGAGCGGTCGTACTTGGCGTAAACGTGCTGGATCACCTCCTCGCGCCGCTCGTGCTCGATGTCGAGGTCGATGTCTGGCGGCTCGGCGCGCTCCAGCGAGAGAAAGCGCTCGAACAGCAGCCCCATCCGCACCGGGTCGATGGCCGTGATGCCCAGCGCATAGCAGACCACCGAATTCGCCGCCGATCCGCGTCCTTGGCACAGGATTCCCTCACCTCGGCAGAACTGGACGATCTCCCACATCGTCAGGAAATAGCCGCCGTAGTCCAGCGTCTCGATCAGCGCCAATTCCCTGTCGATCTGGGCCTGTGCGGCATCCGGCAGCGGTCCCTGCCAGCGGTCCAGCGCCCCACGGCGCACCAGCTCGCGCAGCCACTCGGTCTCGGTCGAGCCGTCGGGCAGCCGCTCGGACGGATAGCGATAGCGCAGGTCGGCCATCGAAAAGCGGCAGCGGTCGGCGACGGCAAGCGTTCGGGACACCAGCGCCGGGTCGTCGGCAAACAGCCGGTCGAACGCAAACGGCGTCCACAACCCATGTTCCGCATTGCCCTTCAGCTTCGTCCCCGCCTGGTGCAGCGGCACGCCGTGGCGGATGCACGTCAGCACGTCTTGCAGCGGGCGGCGGGCGGGCGAGTGGTACAGCACCTCGGTCGCGCCCACCAACGGCCACCCCAGCGCCTTCATGCGGGCACGCAGGCGCCGTTCGGCGTGCACCTCGTCGGCCTGGTGGTGGCGGGTCAGCAGGCCGTAGGCGCGGTCGCCAAAGGCATCGGCCACCTGGTGCAGCGGGTCGCGGGGCAAGGGCGTGGGCAAGGGGCGCAGCAGGCGCACGACCGGGTCGGGAAGTTCAGGCGGGGCGGGGGCTTGCTTGGGGTCACGGGCAAGGGGGTCACGGGTAGCGGCGAGGTCACGGGCAGCAGGGAGGTCCAGGCCCGCGTCGGGGTACAGGAGCACGAGGCCCTGGGCGGCGGCGGCGACCTCCTGCCACGTCACGAGGCTCGTGCCCTTGGCGCAGCGGCGGCGGCCCACGGTCAAGAGCTGGCACAGGCGACCGTACCCTGCCCGGTCGGCGGCGAGCAGCACGGGCGTCTCGACGGGCCAGCCGTCCAAGTCGGCGGCAGAGAGCGGCCCGGTCGCGGCGGCAGGCGGAAGGTGTGTGGCGACGGTGACTTGCGAACCGACGATCAAGCGGATGCCCAGCGATTTGGCCTCTACGAACGCGCGGACGATGCCGTGGACGCCGTCGCGGTCGGTCATGGCCAGCGCAGGCAAGCCGAGCTCGTGGGCCGCGGCGACCAGCTCGGCCGGGTGCGAGGCGCCTTCCAGGAAGCTGTAGTTGGATTTGGTCAGGAGGGGGACGTACATCGGGTGCCTCGCTTCTGAGGATACTGAACGGGTGTTCAGTTGTCGAGCGCGTCGCCCTTGCGGGCGCATCCGCGGACTGACCTTCGATCTGATGACGCGGACATACGCGGGCAGGAGCCGGCGCTTGAATCGTAACTCAGCAAAACGAAAGGAGGCGTGTACCCCGCTATGGGAAGACAGGAGCACCCAGCGTACGAGCGCCCACCGTATA
>JBMOIG010000077.1:0-21940 GCA_049317445.1 Myxococcota bacterium
AGACCGGCGGCGAGCTGCCCGCAAGCCAGATACGCCTCGAACCCCCGCTGCACGAACTTGGGCAGCGGCGGTTGGGACCGCGCCCATCGCGTCGACCCGGCCTCGGTCGAGTTCGGCGCGTCCAAGCGTGCCGGTGACCTGGGCAACGGCGTGCGGACCCACCCCCGCCGCTCGCCCGCGGCATCTGGTAACTGGAACTACCTGACCCCATGTCCCCTACCCGCCGGCCTGTCGCCATAACCGGAAGTCTTGGGCGACCTGCCATGCCGTCGCGAACGAGCAGCCGGCCCGCCGCGCGACGTCGGCAACGGCAAGTCCGGGCGCCTGCTCGAGGACCGACCAGACGTCCGCGCGCCACGTGGGGCCCATCCGCACACGGTTGCGGTAGCCGGCGTGCCGTTCGGTCAGCCGGACGGGATCCAGCACGTCGGCAGGCCGGTCGCGCAACGCGCCCTTGGGCACCTGGAGACATGTGCCGGAAAACCGCTCGTCCTCGCCCCGTCTGGCGATTTGGAAGTCGTTGCCGACCGGCAGCAGCGCCACTGCGGTCGTCGGGCACACCTTGGCGAGCAGACCGAAGCGCCGGTCCTTGGCCTGCCACTGCGCCACCGCACACCAATAGGCCCGCACACGTATCGACGGGTGGTCGCGAAGGAAACGCGCCAGCCGGTCCACGTTCACCCGCGCCCGGTGCACGCCCATCCACGTGGTCAGCACCCCGAGGACGCGCAGGTCGCCGGCGTCCATGCCCACCTCCGACGCCTGGACCAGCGTGGCTTCGATGTCGGCGTCGGGGATGGGCGCTGCGCCAAACGCCATGCCCAAGCCCACAAGAGCGCCCGTCAGGGTCTCGGGCTCGAGGCGGCGGAGGACTTCGCTGGGGCGGCTAAAGGGCATGATGCAGCCTCCGCCGCAGGTCGGTCAGCACCTGACGAACGTAGGCTGGCCAATCGGGATTGCCATCCTGATCGGCGAGCCAGGGAAGAATCTGGTCGATCTCGGCTTCGTCCGGCTTCAGTGCGAGGCAGTCGAGCAGGTCGGTGCCGCGGTCGCACAACGCGAACAGCTTCGACCGGAGCAGGTCCATGCGTCCGAGCGTATCCAGCCGCAGTGCTCGTCCCGTGAACACGCGCTCCGTGCGTTCCCGCCAGCCACTCGGGAGCGCGTCGCCGAGCAAGGAGGGGCCGTTGTTGAGCCAGTCGTCCGCCAGATCGACGCCGCGGTCGCGCTGCTCGCGGGCAAAGGCGCGCGCCGATTCGAGCACAATCGGCGACAGCTCCGGCGCGAGCACGTCCACATCGCGGGTCGCGCGTTCGATGACGCCCAGCAGGACCAGTGCCGTCCCACCGATGATGACGGCTTCGGTCCGAAGGTCGCGTGCGTGCAGGAACTGGTCGAACGCTTCCAGCGTCGGGCGGGGGTGCATGGGTCCTCGTGGTATCGGACAAACCGATACTCGAACGATAGCCCTCTTGCGCGTGGGCGTCAAGGCGGGGCAGCGCCGGCGCGACGGCCCACCGCGGGCCCCACTTGGCGGGCGGGCGGGACGTTGCGACGGTGCTGGGCGAGCGTGAGGCCATCGCCCCTGATCGCTCGCTGAGCCAAAGTGCCGCGCGCGAACAGGATCAGGCGGGGTGATGCGACCCCGGCGGCGATGGACTGAGCGGAGGCCTTGGGAAAGGTGACGGCCGAAAGGCTAATTCCGAGGCTTTTGTGACCTGATGTTGCGTGGTTGAGTGCCCCGTGCAAGCGCTTGAACGGCGCAAACGACGGCCATGTGTGCGCCGTCACGCCACGCTGGCAACCGCAGGTGTCCGATTCGGCCGAACCCACCGAAGCAACCGATCCATATAGTAATAAACGACAGGAGTGATGTAGAGCGTCAGCAACTGCGAAGTCAACAACCCACCGACAACCGCAAGCCCAAGCGGCTGCCGCGACTCGCCGCCGGCACCCAGCCCCAAGGCAATCGGCAGCGTCCCCATCAGCGCCGCCATGGTCGTCATCATGATGGGGCGAAACCGCACCACGGCGCCCTCGTAAATCGCATCCAACGGCGACTTGCCCTCGGTCCGCTCGGCCTCCAAGGCGAAGTCGATCATCATGATGGCGTTCTTCTTCACGATGCCCAGCAGCATGATGATGCCGACGAACCCATAGATATTCAGGTCGCAGTCAAACACCATCAACGTCACAAGTGCCCCAAAACCCGCCGCAGGAAGCCCCGACAAAATGGTGATGGGGTGGATATAGCTCTCGTAAAGAACCCCCAGCACGACATAGATGACGAAAATGGCCATGACCAGAAGCAACCACAGACCGCTAAACGACGACTGAAACGCCTGCGCAGTGCCCTGGAAGCTGGTGCTGATGGTGGCCGGCAGCGTCTTCTGTGCCAGGTCGTCGACCACCTTCATGCCGTCGCCCAGGGCCACGCCCTCGCGCAGGTTGAACGAGACGGTAACGGCGGGCAGCTGGCCCAGGTGGTTGACCGTCAGCGGGCCGGTCGACTTGGTCACGGTGGCGATGGTGTCGAGCGGCACCAGCTTGCCCGACCCGGCGTGCACATACAGCATCCCCAGCGCCGCGGGGTCGCCCTGATAGCGGGGCAGCAGCTCGAGGATCACCTGGTACTGCGCCGTAGCCGCGAAGATCGAGGTGACCTGCCGACTGCCATACGCGTACGCCAGCGCGTCCTCCACCTGCCGCACCGACAAACCGAGACTGGCCACCTTGTCGCGGTTGATGTCGACGCGGACCTGGGGATTCGTGATCTGCAGGTCGCTCGTCACGTCGATCAGCTGGGGCGTGTCGCGCAGCCGGTCCTCGAACGCCGCGGCGGCGCGGTACAGCACTTCGGTGTCCTGCCCCTGCAACGTGAACTGATACATGCTCTTGGACTGGCTGCCGCCGATCTGGATCGAGGGGACGTTCTTCAAAAACACGCGCACGCCCGGCACCTTGGCGAGCTTGGGGCGAAGCTCCAGAATGATCTCGTCGGCTGTGAGCGTGCGCTGGCTGCGGGGCTTGAGGCGCATGAACAGGCGACCCGTGTTGCTGGCGCCGCCGCTCTGCCCGCCGCCGATGGAGGACATGAAGCCCTCGATGTTCGGGTCCTTGGCGACGATGGCCGCCAGCGCCTCCTGATGGGCCTTCATCGCCGTGAACGACGTGCCTTGGGCGGCTTCGGTGTCTGCGTTCAGCCGTCCCGTGTCCTCGTTGGGCAGGAAACCCATGGGAATCACCGTGAACAGCCACCCGGTCGCCGCCGTCAGCAACAGCGTGGCCACCAGCGTCGTGCGGCGAAACCGCAGCACCTGCTTCAGCGAGCGCTGGTACACGTCGAGCATACCGTCGAGAAAACGCTCGGCGAGCAGGAACAACCGGCCGTGGGCGTTGCGGTTGGGCGGCTTGAGAAAGCGGCTGCACAGCATCGGCGTCAACGTCAGCGACACGAAGCACGAGATCACGATGGCGACGGTGATGACGACCGCGAACTCGTTCAGCAAGCGCCCCAGGATGCCGCCCATGAACAGCACGGGGATGAAGACCGCGGCCAGCGAGATGCTCATCGACAGGATGGTGAAGCCGATCTCCTTGGACCCCTTGAACGCGGCCACCATGGCGCTGTCGCCCTTTTCCATGTGCCGCACGATGTTCTCGAGCATCACGATGGCATCGTCGACCACGAACCCGACCGCCAGCGTCAGGGCCATCATCGAGATGTTGTTGATCGAATAACCGAGCAACTGCATGACGGAAAAGGTGCCGATGATCGACATGGGCACAGCCAGCGAGGGAATCACCGTGGCCGACAGGTTGCGCAGGAACAGGAAGATCACGAGGATCACGAGGCCGATCGTCAGCAGCAGCGTGAATTCGACGTCGCGCATCGACTCGCGAATCAGCTGCGAGCGGTCGTACACGACGTTCAGTTCGACCGACGCGGGCATCTGGCTGCGAAACCCCGGCAGCAGGTTCTTGACGTTGTTGACCACCTCGACGGTGTTGGTGCCGGGCTGGCGTTGTACCGTCAGCATGATCGCGCGGGTGTTGTTGTACCACGCCGCAGCCCTTGGGTTTTCCACGCCGTCGAGCACCGTGCCCAGGTCTTCCAGCCGCACGGGTGCGCCGTCGCGATAGGCCGCCACGACCTCCCGGTACGCCGCTGCCTTGAACATCTGACCGCTGGCTTCGATGGTGAAGGCCTGCTGTGGGCCATCCAGCGTGCCGACAGGCAGGTTGACGTTTGCCTCAGCGATGGCGTTGGCGACCTCGTCGATGCCGAGCTGACGGGACGCGAGCGCCTTGGGGTCCAGCTGGGCGCGTACGGCGAACTTCTGCGACCCGTGCACGCTGACCTGCGCCACGCCGCTGACCGACGAAATGCGTTGTGCAATCAGGGTCTCGGCGTACTCGTTGACGACCGACAGCGGCAGGGTCGGCGAGCTGAGCGCCAGATACAGCACCGGCTGGTCGGCGGGATTGACCTTGCGCAGCGACGGCGGCGCCTTCATGTCCTTGGGCAGCGAGCGCGACGCCGCAGAGATGGCCGCCTGCACGTCCTGGGCGGCGGCGTCGATGTCGCGGTCCAGGTTGAACTGGATGGTGATGCGGGTCGAGCCGATGCCGTTGCTGGACGTCATCGAGTCGACGCCAGCGATGGTCGAAAGCTGGTTCTCGAGCGGCGTTGCGACGGCCGACGCCATCGTCTGGGGGTTGGCGCCGGGCAGGTCGGCATTGACCTGAATGGTGGGGAAGTCGACGTTGGGCAGGTCGTTGACGGGCAACAGGCGATACGACGCCGCGCCGGCGACAAGGATGGCGACCATGACCAGCGAGGTCATGATTGGCCTGCGGATGAACAGGTCAGCGATGTTCATGGCCGCCTGTCCGCGGCGGGCGCTTTGGCCCCCGTCTTGACCTTGGCCCCCGGCGTCAGGCGCAGTTGGCCGTCGACGACGATGGTCTCGCCCGCCGCAACTCCCTTGGTCAGCAGGGTTTCCTGCCCGCTTGCGAAGTCGACCGTCACCGGCCGCATCTCCACCGTCTGGTCGGCCCTGACCACGTACACGAAGGTGCCTTGCTGGCTGGTCTGGACGGCTTGCGTGGGCACCAGCAGGGCCTGCTGCCGTTGCCCCAGCGTCAACACCACCTCGACGAACTGACCCGGCCAGAGCTTGCGCGACTCGTTGGCAAACTGCCCGCGCAGCCGAATCGTGCCGGTCGTCGCACTGACGGCGTTGTCCAGAAAGCCAATCGTGCCCGTCTCGACGCTACCGGCCTCGTTCGGCACCGCCGCCGTGACCTGCAGCGCGCCTTCGGCCATGCCGCGCCGCACGTCGGCCAGCATCCGCTCAGACACGCTGAAGGTGACGTAGACGGGGGCGATCTGGTTCAGCGTGACTAGCGCAATGTCGTTGGCCTTGACCAGGTTGCCCTCTTTCAGCGCGAGCAATCCGGTGCGGCCCGAGATCGGTGCGCGCAGGGTGCAGTAGCCCAGCTGGATCTGTGCGCTCTCAATAGCGGCGCGGTCGGCGGCTACGGCGGCGGCCAGCGACTCGGCATTCGACCGCAGCTGGTCGACCTGATCGCGGGTGACGATTTCCTGAGCCAGCAAGCCCTCGTAGCGGCTCGCCTGCTGGCGGGCAAAGCGGGCCTGCGCCTGGTTCTTGGCCAGCGACGCCTTGGCCTGACTCAGCGCCGCGAGAAACGGCTGCGGATCCAGCTCGATCAACAGGTCGCCCGCCTTGACCTCGCTGCCCTCTAGAAAGTGCACCTTGGCAATGCGCGCCGTCACCTGCGGTTGGAGGGCGACGGAGGCAAACGCCTCGACCGTACCGATGGCCCTGACCTGCACCGGCACGTCGCGCTGCACGACCGCTGCCACCGTCACCGGTACCGGCAGCTTGACCGGGGGCGGCACCACCGGAGCCTCGCAACCGGCGCCGATCAGCGGCACGACCAGAATCAGCAACCACTGCAAGCGAGCGATCATGGGGAGCTTTGTCCGACCCGCGTTCGAGAAGAGCCGGCTGGGGCTGCACTGGAGGGTGCCACCGGTCGCCACGTCCTGTTCCGCAACCCGGGGTCGGTGCCCGAACGCAGGGGGGCACGCCGAGGGGAAGCGCCGCGCGACAGTACGCCCAACGCCCCCCGGGCTCAAGCGGTCGGGGACCAAGCGGCCCGTCCACCGAAGCCAGCCGGACTCGCCGATCGAAGCAAGCCAGAGCATGTCACGCTGCGCCGTGGACCTCGACCGCGTCTCCGCCCCGGTGTTTGGCGTGGTACAGGGCCTCGTCCGCGCGTCGAAGGAGCTCTTCGCCGTCGTGCCCCGCCTTCCACCCCGCGACGCCACTGCTGACCGTGATGCCCGCCGCGCTGAGGTCGCGACAGGCCCGCACCGCTTGCTGGACCCGCTTGGCGAACTGCCAGCCGCCTCGCTCGTCGGCACCCACCAGCAGCACTGTGAACTCGTCGCCGCCCAGCCGCCCCAGGACATCCTCGGCCCTTGCCTCTTCCGTCAGGATGGCCGCGAAGCCAGTCAGGACGCCGTCGCCCGCCGCGTGCCCCTTGGTGTCGTTCACGAGCTTCAGTCCGTCGAGGTCGAAGCTGACCACCGTCACCGCGCCCCCATGTCGCCGCGCATAGGCGCACGCTTTCTCCAGCGATTCGCGAAAGTGACGACGATTGGCCAGATTGGTCAACGGATCAGTCGCGGCGATGCGTCGGATGGTTTCGTTGGCTTGGGCCAGCGCATCGGCCTCCGCCTGAAGCTTGCGGTTCAACCGCGCCAGGTCCTGTTCGCGCTCCAGCAGGGCAAGGATGGCGTATTCCGGGTCGATCGACGACCAGGGCAGACTCGCATCGGTCTCGAAATCGCGGGCGTTCCACTCGACGACACGGTCTTGTCCGGACCCCACGAACAGGTAGCGGCGGGCGCCCTCCGTCTCGTCCATGTACTCGTACAGGGTACCGGGCGTCGCGGACATCAGGCTCTGGGCGTGGTCGTCACCCGGCAACACAGGTGCAGAGGGTCGCGGCGGAAGCGCCACGTCCGCGGAGACGAGCGGCAGGACCGCTGTCAAGTGCTGGGGCCCGGGGACTGACTTGAGCCGCTTCATGACCGACTCCTGCTCTGCGAGCAAAAGCACGTTCCCCGAGTCATGCCTGCGCGGAATTGCCGCAACGGACAGGCGTGGACACGGGGGCATCTCGATGGCTGGTAGAGAACTGTAGTCCTCCGGACACAGGTCGTCCATGTAGAAATCCGACGGCAACCACTCGCTGGATACACTTGCGCACCACAAGTCTCCGAAGATGTCAGGACCACGTTGGTCGCCTTCGATTGCCGCAACTTGCGACAACGGCGTGCTATAAGCGTTGACCCGTCGCGGACTGCACGTCCTTCCCGTGGCGCTCTGGGGGGACCCATGCACACGGGATCGCGCAACCGACTGACTCCGCAGCAGGTCGACCTCTTTCCCGGTGACACGCTGTTTGCCCGGCTGGCGCGCGCGGTGTGCGGTGCCGGTGTGTTGCCGCGCAAGGAGCTCTACGAAGCGTGGGAGGTCGCCCGGCGCGTCCACCGGCGCCTGCGCGGCGGTCGCGTCGTCGACTTGTGCTGTGGCCACGGCCTGTTGGCTCAGGTTCTGCTGCTGCTGGACGAGACGGCGACGGGCGCGCTCGCGGTCGACACCCGGCTGACCGACAACCACTTGCTGCTGGCAGACGCGGTGGCTGCGGCGTGGCCTCGACTGCAGGGGCGTGTGTCGTTTCGTCAAGCGCGGCTGGAGGACGTCGAGCTGTTTCCGGACGACCTGATTGTCTCCGCTCACGCCTGTGGCGACCTGACAGACACGATCCTGACGCGGGCCATCGAGGTGGGGGCGCGGGTGGCTGTCCTGCCTTGCTGCCAAGTCCTGAGGACGCATGGCGATCTGGACGGTTGGCTGGACAAGGCGCTGGCTGTGGACGTCGAGCGGGCGGTACGTCTGCGGGCGGCGGGGTATCAGATCCACACCCAGGCCATTCCCGCGGAGATCTCTCCCAAGAATCGACTGTTGCTGGCCTCTCCGAACTAGCGTTGCGATGGTCAGGCGCCCGTTCCGCTCCCCTTACGCGACCTCTGCCTTCCGCTTGCGCGTCAACGCCCAGGCCGCCAGCCCGGCCGCCACCGCGACCACCGCCAACCGCAGCACACGCAAGCGGATCTCGCCTTCCGGCGCGCGGTTCACGTTGTCCAGATGGGCGCCGGCGTGCAGGGCCATCGCGACGGCCATGCTGCGGCCGCTCCTCTCGAAGAACCAGGCGAAACACACGCTCCACAGCGCCAACTCCAGCGCTGCAAGGCCCGTCGCCGTCAGGGCGTGCGCTACGCCCGACCCCGGCTGGAACATCATGCCCACGTGCCACACGCCCCAGACCAGACCCAGCAGCAACGACCCTGTGACCATGCCAAAGCGCGCCGTGATACGGGGATGGGCAAAGCCGCGCCAGCCAAACTCCTCGCCGATGGGGAACATCAGCAGGGCGGCGATGCGCTCTGGTTCGACGGGAGGATAGAACCACTGCGCCGGGTGGCCGCCCAGCGCGACCTCGAGCAGCGTCGCGACCAGATGCAGCGCGCCTGGGGCGAACAACGCGACCACGATCCACAGCGGGTGGGTGCGCCAGTGGCCAAAGACCTGACGCGACTCGCCGCGCGGCCAAGCGACGACCAAGGCGGCCAAGGTCGGTCCCAGTGCGCCCAGCCCCGTCAGGTTCATGGCATAGGGAGGCGGCGAGTGGCCCTGCAGGACCGTCAGTACCCAAGGCACGTCGAGGCCCCATGTCAGGCCGCACGCCAGCACGAAGAAGAGCAAGAGGCCTGAGGACTTGGACATGGCGGAACCCCCGGGCGGGCGTCGTGGACGCGCCATCTTGCCCGTGTCTCGTGGCGCAGCCAAGCGCGCAAAGCTCCCGGTCTTGGGGGAAGATAGTTCTTGCGCCGCCGCAACCCCGGGCGCACCATCCGCGCCCCGTCTACGGCCCTTGTCCACCGGCCCCGAACCGAAGGAATTTCTTGCGTACACCGACCGGCCTGCAATCGCTGATGGATCAAGGCATCGTCGACGAAGTTCTGCGACCTCTGATGAGCGGCAAGGAAGCCCAGGTCTATCTGGTGATGTCGGAAGGCGAAGAGCGCGTCGCCAAGGTCTACAAGGAAGCTGAGCACCGGTCATTCAAGCACCGCGCCGCCTACACGGAGGGACGCCGGTCCCGCAGCTCGCGCGATGCCCGCGCCATGGCCAAGGGCAGTCGTCATGGCAAGGCGCAGGAAGAGGCGGCGTGGCGGTCGGCCGAAGTCGACATGATCTACCGCTTGCGCGACGCGGGCGTGCGCGTGCCGACCCCGCACCACTTCGAAGACGGCGTGCTGGTGATGGAGCTGGTCAAGGACGCTGACGGCCGCCCCGCACCCAGACTGGGCGACGTCGAACTGCAACCTGAGGTCGCGCAAGCCATCTTCGACCAGCTGATCCGCGAAGTGGTCAAGATGCTGTGCGCGGGTGTGGTCCACGGCGACCTGTCGGACTTCAACGTCCTGCTGTCGGCGGATGGCCCCGTGCTGATCGACTTCCCGCAGTCGTTCGACGCCGCGCAGAACCAGAGCGCGCGCGAGATCCTGCTGCGCGACGTCGCCAACCTGAACCACTTTCTGCTGGACCACACGCCCACTCAGGCACCGCTGTTCCACGCGGCCGAGATGTGGGACCTGTACGCGCGTGGCGACCTGCTGCCCGACTCCGAGCTGACGGGGCGTCACGCGGCGACCGAGAACGAGGTCGATCTGGGCGGGCTGCTTGCCGAGCTGGCGGCAGACGAGCGCGACGAGCTGCGGCGGCGTGGGACGCTGTAACTCCGGAAGTGCGGGAAGGAATGGCCTGCCGCGCACCGATGCCCGCCACCAAGAACGCGCCATCAGGCGCGCGCGTGCGTTCGCGGCGCACCTTCGGCCGCAACCCGCTGCACGAAGTCGCTCTTGCCTAGTTGGCCGCCTTGGACGACCGCACCTGCACGTCGTCGACGAACCAGCCGGCACCCGCGTTGTTCAGCGCGTCCATCGATTCGAAGCGGAAGCGGATTTGCAGCTTCTTGCCGGCGTACTTGCTCACCGGCAGTGTCACCTTCTTCCACGACTTGGCGTTGGCCGCCGCGTTGGACAACGTCGCCGAGTCCACGGTCTTGAAGCCGTCGACCGAGAAGTCGACATAGCGGACGTCGAAGTTCTGGTAGTCCTCGACGTCGTACCAGCTCTGGAAGACCAACTGAGCCTCTGCCACCCCCGCCGGCACGTCGATGGCTGGGCCGACCGTGCTCGCCGCGACCGCTTGCGACACGCCGCCGGGTCCCTTCAAGTCGTAGTTGATGCCGTTGTTCAGGTTCAGCGAGCACGCACCCGAGAACGCGGCGGGCTTGGCGGGCGTGCCGTCGATGGCCCAACCGGGGATGCCCTTGGCGTCGTCTGCGGCCGGCGCGAACGTCCAGCCCAGGTTCTTGTCGCAGGCGAACGGGTCGTCGAAGTGGATCGTGCAGGCGTTGGTCAGCGCGCCCTTGCACGCGCCGGCCGCGCACTTGTCGCCGCTGGTGCAGGCGTCGCCGTCGTCGCAGGCCCCGCCGTCGCCGATGGCGGCGTGGGTGCAGGTGAAGGGCTCGTACTGGTTGGTGCCCTTCTGGCAGGCGTCGGCGGTGCACGGGTTGGCGTCGTCGCAAAGGCCGGCCACCGGGCTGCCGTCGCACTTGCCGCCCGTGCACTTGTCGTTGTTGGTGCAGCCGCTGCCGTCATCGCAAGCCAGGCCGTCCGCGGCCGTGGCGCTGCCTTTGCACTGGCCCTGAGCGCACTTGTCGCCGGTCGAGCACGCGTCGCCGTCGGTGCACGGCCCGCCGTCGGCGGCGGGCTTGGCCTTGCACGCGCCTGCCACGCACGTCTCGACGGTGCACGCCGATCCGTCGTCGCAGGGCCCACCCTCGAGCAGGTTGTGGATGCACTCGCCCGTCTTGATCACGCAGGCGTCGTAGGTGCAGCCGTTGGCGTCGTCGCACAGGCCAGGCGCGGGAAATCCGGCGCACTTGCCGTCGGGCCCGCACGCGTCTTGCTGGGTGCACGCGTTGCCGTCGTCGCAGGTGCCGCTGACGGGCGTGCCCAAGCACTGTCCCGACTTGCAGCGGTCCTTGGTCGAGCAGGCGCTGCCGTCGTCGCACGCCGCATCGTCGTTCGTCGCGGCGTGGCTGCAGCCCTTGTCAGGCAGGCAGGCGTCCTGGGTGCAGGCGTTGCCGTCGTCGCAACCGGCCGGTCCGGCCTCGCACTTGCCGCTTTTGCACTTCGACAGCTCGGTGCAGGCGTCGCCGTCCTGGCAGGGCGTGCCGTCGGGAGCCGGCTTGCCGCCCACGCACACGGAGTCCTTGCAGGCGCCCAGGAACAGGCACTTGACCGGGTCGTCGCAGGGCAGACCGTTGCCGATGGGCGTGGTGGCGCACTTGCCCTTGTCGCACAGGCCCACCCCGGTGCACGGGTTGCCGTCCAGACACTTGGCCCCGTCGGGCGCCGGCGCGGCATCGCAATCGCCCGTCGTGGGGTTGCAGGCCGCCGCCTCGCAGGGGGCCAGGCTGGTCAGTGCGCACACCTTGGCGACGCCCATGCACTTGCCGTCGGCGCTGCAGGTGGCGGCCGACAGGCACTTGTTATTCGTCGCGCATCCGGTGCCCGCGGGCAACATGGCCTTGATGCACTTGCCCGACGCCTTGTGGCACGTGTCGATGGTGCAGTCGTTGCCGTCGTCGCACGCGGCGTCGGACTTGCACGTCGTGTCGACCACGGCCAGATCGTCGATGAACGGGCCGACGCCGTTGTTGACCTGACAGTCCTCCGAGAAGAACACGAAGGCTACGTGGAACTTGGTGCCGGCAAACTTCGCGAGGTCGAGCGTGACTTTGTCCCAATCGCCGCCCGGCGGGTCCAGACTGGCGATCGCGGCCGTCTGCGTCGGATCGGGGCCGATCTCGACCACGAGCTCGTCGTACTGCCCCACCTCCCACTTGCCGCCCAGGCGGAACGTCAGCGAAAGCGGCGCCTTGGCGGGCAGCGCCGACGCGTCGATCAGCGGCGACACCGCGCGCATCTTGGGACCAGGCGTCTCGCCGACGCACTGGAAGTCCGTGCCGTTGTTGAAGTTCAGCGAGCAGTCGGGCGAGAACGCGCCGGGCAGCGCGGGCGAGGCGTCGATGGCCCAGCCGGGTCCCTTGCCCACGGCCGCGTCAAGCTTCCAATCCTTGGCGTCGCCGATCTTGCAACTGAAGGTCGTGGCGTACACCGGCTTGGGTCCGCACTGCGGAATCGCCTTGGCCGTGCACTCGCCCGTCGCGGGGTCGCACAGGTCGGCCGTGCATTCGTCGCCGTCGTCGCACAGCTTGGGGACCACCGTGCACTTGCCCTGCTCGCAAGCGCGCTTTTCGCAAGGCGCGGCCGTTCCGCATGTCGTGACGTCGGTACACGGACAGTCCAGACCCTGGCAGGGCGCGGTGTCTGCAACCGTGTCGGTCGGTTCGGGCGTGTCGGTTGCGTCCACGGCGTCCGGAGCTGCAGTCGTATCTTGCACGACCGTACCGGAACCGCTGGTTGCCGTATCACAACCTGCCAACATCGCAATGCAAATGGCGAATGCCGAGACGGCCGGTCGCGGCCACCTGACGCGGATCGCTGCCATGAAACCCCCCAATAGGAAATCCCCTGATTCGCCGCTCTCTATCCCCCCGCCGAAAGGGAGAGCCCCGTGGCCCCCCGATTCGAAGGAGCGAACGGCGTCGTGTGACCCAAATTGCGCGCTGCAGGACGCGGGTCCTTCGCTGCACGTTTTGTGGTTCTCAGGATACTAGAACGTTTTACGTACGGACGGAAGAGGCGCAAATCCGCGGGAATAGCGCGCGACGATCCGTGCGTCGTCGGTGCGCCGTCCCAGTCCTCAGCGCCCTGAAATCGAGCACGGCGGTCCGCGGTGTCCCCTCTCAGTGGTCCATCGCGAATCAGTCAGTGCCTGACGTCAAAACCCTGAAATGCCTCGAGCGCTTGCCGGGTGGCCAGAACGCTCTCGACCGACGCGTGCAGGGGGCCGCGCTCGCACCAGACGACCATCGACGCCACGACGTCCTCAGGGCCCTGAAACACGGCCTCGACGCCTCCGTCTGCCGCGTTGCGCACCCAGCCCAGCAGACCCCAGCGCTTGGCTTGTTGCTGCGTGCTGAAGCGATAGCCCACGCCTTGGACTTGCCCCTTGACCACCACGTGCATCTGGGTGCGCCGTTGGACCATCGCGACCTCCGCGGCGTGCCGTCGGATCAGGTGGAGTACTGGCACTCGCAAGTCTGCGGGTCCAAGGCCAACTGATCCGGGCAGACCACGCACGCTCCGCCGCACGCCGTGGCGTCGGGGGTGCAGGTGCCGCAGTCCGCGCCCTGCGTGTGGTTGGGGCACGGCAGGATCGAGAGCTGCAGGTTCGGGGTCACTCCCTGGGTGCAAGGGCCCATCGTGCCGCAGAAGCCGCCACCCGTCAGGTCAAGCGTCTGGCCTTGGCCGTTGGCCGGAGTGATGCCGCCGAAGGCGAGGAAGCCGATGGAGCAGAACGTGTCGGCCAGCTCGAACGGCGTGCCGGACAGATCGATGCGCGCGGCCGCGCCCTTGTCCAACGTGCAGTTGCAGGCCGACGCGTACGGCACCTTGGCGATGGGCGGGGTGGCGGCGATGGCGCCGGTTGAGGTGGCAAAGGCGTAGTCGGACACCGTCACGACCAGCGTCACCGGGTCGATACGCACGCGACTCCACGTCGTCACCACCTTGCCGGCGGGATAACCGCCGCCGCCTTCGCAGGTGCTGAAGTTGCTCTCAGGTGCAACGGATAGGTACTCCGTCGGTGATCCCGCGACGTCGTCGCACCAAGCCTGCCAGGGGCGCGTCGGGTCGTTGGCAAAGAACAGCGTGTATTCGGCATCTTGCGGGTTGGGGGTCACGCCCTTGACGGTGGCGCACGTGTTCGGCCACGGGTTGTGGCAACCGGCGACGCCCGACGCGTCGTTGCACGTCTCGCCTGCCGGGCAGCTGAGCTCGGCCACGCCGCATCCCGCCGTGCACTTGCCGTTCTTGTCGTTGTCCTGATAGCCCTGGTTGCACACGCACAGCGCCTGACCGGTGGCGTCCGAGCACGCGCCCTCACCGCAGTCCAAGGCGGCGGATGCGCAGTCGAACTCGCAGATGCCGTCGTCGTCGTTGTCCTGCCAGCCGGTGTTGCACGCGGCGCACGTCTCGCCCTTGTAGCCGGCGTCGCACACGCAAAGTGCAGTGCCGGTCGTGTCCGCGCACGTGCCCTTGTTGCACGTCAGGTTCGCGGTGCCGCAGTCTGCCGTGCACGAGCCGTTGGAATCCTTGTCCTGCAGTCCGGCCTTGCACTCGGCGCACAGCGTGCCCGCGTGGGTGTCGTCGCAGAAGCAGTCGGCGGTGCCGTCGGAATCCGAGCACTTGCCGAAGACGCAAGCAAGGTTGGCGGTGTCGCAGGTGGGCGAGCAGGTGCCGTCCTCGTCGAGGTCCTGATAGCCGGCGACGCAGGCCTTGCAGGTGTCGCCCTCGTAGCCCGTCTCGCACACGCAAGCGGCCTTGCCGGTGGCGTCTGCGCACTGACCGTGGCCGCAGTCCAGGCCGGCGGTCGAGCACGCGGGCAGGCACGCGCCGTTCTGGTCGTTGTCCTGCCAGCCCTGCGCACATATCTCGCACAGGTCGCCGCCGTAGCCTTCGTCGCACTCGCACGTCGCATTGCCCGACGCTTCGGAGCAGGAACCCTTGACGCACGCAAGCTTGGCCGTGTCGCAGGTGGGCGCGCAGGTGCCGTTGCCGTCCGCGTCCTGGTTTCCGGGGGCACAGGTCTCGCACTTGGCGCCGACGTACTCCGTGGGGCACTGGCAGACCGCCGTGCCAGATTGCTCACTGCACGCACCGTGCTTGCACCCCAGATTCGCAAGGGTGCATCCGGCGTTGCAGACGCCGTCGCCGTCCACGTCCTGATAGCCGACGGTGCACGCCCCGCAGGTGGGGCCGGTGTAGCCGACCGGGCAGGTGCAGACCGCGATGCCGGCAGCGTCCGAGCACGAGCCCTTGGCGCACGTCGTCTCGGTGCAACCGGGCTGGCACACACCGTTGCCGTCCTTGTCCTGATAGCCGACCGCGCAGCCCATGCAGGAGTTGCCGGCATACCCCAGGTTGCACGCGCACTTGGCTGTGCCGGACAGGTCACTGCACGCGCCGTTCAGGCACCCGAGGTTGGCCTGCGAGCAGTCGGGCAGGCACTCACCGTTGCCATCCTTGTCCTGGTAGCCGGCCGCGCAGACCAGGCACTTCGCGCCCTGATAGCCCTTCGCGCATGAGCAGACGGCTTCTCCCGTCGTGTCGCTGCACGAGCCATGGCCGCACTGGCCGACCACGCACGCGGGCTCGCAGACGCCGTCGCTGTTCTTGTCCTGGTAGCCGGTCGCGCAGCTGGTGCACTTGGCTCCGGCGTAGCCGTTCTTGCACTCGCACTGGGCGGTACCGGACTCGTCGGAGCAGGCGCCGTTGGTGGTGCACTTCAATTTGGCCTTGGCGCACGTGGGCTTGCAGATGCCGTCGAGGTTCTTGTCCTGAAAGCCGGTCGCGCACTTCTCACACGAATCGCCGGTGTAGCCGGTGGCGCAGTTGCAGTGGACCACGCCGGTCTCGGATGAGCAGTAGCCCTGACCGCACTGCAACCCCGCCGTGCTGCACGCGCGCTTGCAGATGCCGTCGCCGTCCGCGTCCTGCCAGCCGGTGTCGCAGCGGTCGCAGATCGTGCCCGCGTAGCCTTCGCTGCACGCGCACTGGGCGGTGCCGGTCTTGTCAGAGCAGAAGCCGTGCGTGCACGAGACCTTGGCGATCTCGCAGCCGGGCTTGCAGGTGCCGTTGCTGTCCTTGTCCTGCCACGTGGGGGCACAGACAGAGCAGGTGGTCCCCGCATAGCCCGAGTCGCAAGCGCACAGGGCGCGGCCGCTGACGTCAGAGCAGGCGCCATGCTGGCAGCTCAGGTTCGCGGTCGCACAGTCGGGAAGGCAAGCGCCGTCGCCGTCGTGGTCCTGCTCGCCGGACGGACAACCGGTGGCAGCGTCGCTCGCCTTGGTGTCTCCGCATCCGACTGCGGTCAGCGCGAGCGGCAGGACAAACAGGACAGGCACAAGGAATTGGAGTCGCATCAGGACCTCGCCGGTGCCCCTGCCGATCGTGGGGCGGCGCTCGGAAGAGTGGGCGGCCGAGAGAGAAACTGTCGCGTTCTCGGGCCGCGCGAGACGCTGCCACACTGGCCCGTTTGTGTCGATGGGGCGAGCGCGGTGGCGGGGCGAATTCCCCGGGCCTGAAGTGGGCGCATGGCCGGCGTTGGCCGGGCGGGTCACCAGATGAAGTAGGTCGAGCCGATGTCGAACGAGTCGTTCTTCGTCGCATCGCGCCACGCCACGCCGACCTTGCAGGACTGGTCGACGGCGATGGCAGGGTTCATCTCGTCGCCCTCCACGTCCTTGGCGATGGCCTCGTTCGCGGACCACGTCTTGCCGCCGTCGGTCGACCGGGCGGCGTAAATGTCGTAGCTCGACTTGTTGCGCATGTCCTGCCAGACCGCGTAGATGGCGCCCTTGCAGGCCGAGGCCGTCGCAACCACCATCGACGGATCCTCTTGGTACCGCGCGGTGTTGTCGTTGACCATCACGTCCACGCCCCAGGTCAGGCCGTCGGCGCTGGAGTCGGCGTACACGTCGCCCTCGCTGTCGGTGCGCGAGTCCGACCACATCAGCACCACGCGGTCGTCGGGAGTGACGACCAGGAAGCTCGCGTTGCCGACATTGGCCTTGCCGGTCTCGTCGTTGACCTTCTTGGGGGCGCTCCAACTCTTGCCGTCGTCGGTCGATTTCGCTACGAACATGTCGCCGTCGAAGCTCTGCCAGGCGATGTAGATGTTGCCTTGGGAATCGACGGCGATTGCGACCTGGTCGTCCTGCTCTGCGTCGCCGTGGACCATCACGCCTGTCGAAAACACGCCGCCGCCAAAGACGTTCGTGTTCGCGGCGTAGTACGGGTCGTACTGCGCTTCGTACGGGTGGTGGCCGCTCCAGGTCGCGTGCACGACGCCGGGCGCGGTGACGAACAGGGCGGGGTACAGGCCGTTGGTGCTGGTGGTCACCATCTCTTGCGGCTCGCTGAACTCCTTGCCGGTCTTGGACCACGCGAACGAGATCTTGTCCTTGCTGGCAAACGGAGCCTCCCAAACCGCGTAGAAGTTGCCTGCCTTGTCCGAGATCACCGCGACGTTGCCCCAGTAGTACACGTCTTCCGGGGTCTTGTTGACCTGCATGGGG
The DNA here is from genome assembly GCA_049317445.1 of Myxococcota bacterium. Taxonomy (GTDB): domain Bacteria; phylum Myxococcota_A; class UBA9042; order UBA9042; family UBA9042; genus CAJBNH01. The sequence continues at coordinate 17,440 of JBMOIG010000077.1, forward strand.
GCCACGACCGTCTTGCACGAAGTCGGGTCCTCCCACGAAAGCATCAGGTTGCCGCCCTTGGCGACGTAGCTGACGTAGAACTGGCCGTCGCGCGCCGGGCTGATGAACGGGTTGACGGTGCCGTCGCTGTTCGTGTTGACGAACTTGGTGCAGCCGGAGGGGGTGAAGGCGCCCCAGATCGGCTCCTGCGTGTCGGCGGTGTCGACGACGTCGGGCTGCACGTCGGGCTGCACGTCGGGTTGCACGTCGGGTTGCACGTCCTCCACGACCTCGGTCACGTCGGTGACGTCGACAATATCCTCAACGATGTCAGGCACAACGTCGGGCGCCACGTCGGGTTCCACATCCGGTGTCACATCGCCCGACTCCACGTCGGGCTTCACGTCCACGGCCACGTCCTCGGTCGCCGTGTCGTCGGTCTGGGCGTCCGCGACGGTGTCGGGCTGCACGGTGTCCGCGGTCAGGTCCTGGCCCGTCAGGTCCGACTGGGTCGTGTCGGGCAGCGTGATGGTCTCGCCCCCAGAGCCGCTGTCGCTACACGCGACGGTCAGCGCGGCCACGGCCACGACGGTCAAAAGACGCAGCCAGACGGAAATGGACCAACTCGCATTCGCCATGAGGAGCCTCGCAAGGACGTGGGGGGCGTCAACGGTATCGGTGACTTGGCGAGGATAGGCCGATTCCGGGGCGAAGCAAAGCCATGATCCGGCGGATAAGCCCGACCTGGCCGTGCGGCGCGGTTGCGTGTTGCTGGCAAAGGTGTGCTGGCCTAGGCTCTCGTGTTCTGGCAGGAGGTTTCCCATGCGCATCGGCATCGTTGGATCGGCGGGTTGCGGCAAGACTACGTTGGCTCACAACCTCGCTTCGCACTTGCAGGTTCCGTACATTCAGGACCACGTGCTGGGGGTGTTGCGCGAGAACGGGCGCGACTCGTGGCGCGGCGTCAACGACGTAGTGCAGCGCCGGCGAATCCGCGAAGAGGCCTTGAAGCGCAAGATCTCTGCAGAGACCGAGCATGACGGCTTCGTCTCGGACAAGACCGTGATCGACTACCTGGCCTACTGGCTGCAAAACCAGAGCGAGCATGAGGAGCGCCACAACAACCAGGCGTTCGTCGACCAGTGCCGCGCCGCCGCCGCGCGCTATGACGTGCTGGTGTTTCTGCCCTACCGCGAGCAGGTCGACTTCGCCGTCGGCCGCAACCAGGACCCCACGCACAACCTGAAGGTCGCCGCCCATAAACGCGGACTGCTGGCGCTGTGGAACCTGCCGGTCGTCGAGGCGCCGTATGCGTTCAGTGAGGACATCGGCCCTTGGTTCGACCGCCATCTGGCCCGATTCGCCCCACCCCCCGCGGCTGAGCCGACGCAGGAAGTCGAACCATGACAAGGTGTTCTCGCCGTTTGTGGCGGATCCTGTCGACGCTGGCTGTGGTTGTCGCGTGTCGGGGGCCCGCCCCCGCTGTGCCGTCGTCCGCAGCCGATGCGACCGTTCCGGCGTTCGAGCAGACCGCAATGGCCGCGCTGGGGCAGGGTGCTGGACCAGCGGGCCTGCGGCTGACACAACCTCTTGCCGATACAGTGTTTCCGCCCGACCTTGCGCCTCCGACCTGGCGCTGGCAGGACGCGACGTCAGCCGACGGTTGGGCGGTCCGGGTGGCGTTTGCCGATGGCCGCGAGCCGCTCATGGTGGCGGTGTCGGGGCGCCAGTGGACGCCCACCGACGCGCAGTGGCAGGTCATGCGCGACCGCTCGCGCAACGCGGCGGCACAGGTGACCGTGGTGGCGGTCGTCCAGCAGGCAGCGGGCAAGCCGCTGGCAAGCGGCGGGGCAGCGTTCACGACGTCTGCGGACCCGGTGGGCGCTCCGCTGTTCTATCGCGAGGTCAACCTGCCTTTCATCGATGCGGTGAAGGATCCCAGCCAGATCCGTTGGCGCTTCGGTCCGGTGTCGTCGCGGACGCCACCACCCGTCGTCCTGACGGGGCTGCCGGTGTGCGGCAACTGCCACTCGTTCTCCGCCGACGGCAAGACGCTGGGCATGGACGTCGACTACTCGAACGACAAGGGATCTTACGCACTTGCGGATACGGCGACGGAGACGGTGCTGTCGCGCGACAAGGTCATCACGTGGAGCGACTTCCGACGTGAGGACGGCACCCAGACCTTCGGGCTGCTGTCGTCGGTGTCGCCGGATGGCCGGTTCGTGGTCTCGACCGTGAAGGACCGCTCGGTGTTCGTAGCAACCAAGGATCTGGAGTTCAGTCAGCTGTTCTTCCCGGTCAAGGGCATTCTGGCGGTTTATCGCCGCGACACCCGCACGTTCGCCGCGCTGCCGGGCGCCGATGACCCGCGCTTTGTGCAGAGCAATCCGTCCTGGAGCCCCGACCGCAAGTTCATCGTGTTCGCCCGCGCCGCCGCCTACGACCTGGGCCTGAAGCACGACAAGGCCCTGCTGGAGCCGTCCGAGGTTGCAGAATTCCTGAGTGGAGGAAGGGAGTTCAAGTTCGATCTGTATCGCATTCCCTTCAATGACGGCGCAGGCGGCGTGGCTGAGCCGATCTCCGGGGCGACGGGCGGCGGCATGAGCCATTTCTTCGCCCGCTACTCGCCCGACGGCAAGTGGATCGTCTTTACACAGGCCAAGAACTTCATGCTGTTGCAGCCGGACAGCACACTGTGGATCCTGCCCGCGCAGGGTGGCGTCGCCCGTCGCATGGCCTGCAACACGCCGCGCATGAATTCCTGGCACAGCTGGTCGCCGAATGGGCGCTGGCTGGTGTTCTCGTCCAAAGTTCACGGGCCGTACACGCAGCTGTTCCTGACGCACATCGACGCCGCCGGGCTCGACTCGCCTCCGGTCGTGCTGGACCGCTTCACGACGCCGGATCGGGCCGCCAACATCCCGGAATTCGTCAATCTTCCTCCCGACGGGCTGCGCAGCATCCGCGACGCCTTCGTCGACGATACGTCCTGGGTGCGCGCGGCGACCCTGCACTTCCAGGCCGGCGACTTGGCTGGGGCCGAGGCGAAGTTCCGCAAGGCGTTGCAACGCAACCCGAACAACATCGAGGCGCACCGTCTGCTCGGCATCGCGCTTGCCCGTCAAGGTCAGCCACAAGCGGCGATCGAGCACTTTCGGGCGGTGCTGGTCGCGCGGCCGAACGACCCGGAAGTACACGGCAATCTGGCCATTGTGCTGGCGACCTTGGGCGACCACGAGCGGGCCATCGAGCATCTGCAGTTGGCCGTGCAGGCCGCCCCCGGTGACGCGACGCTGCTGTTCAATTTGGGGCAGGCGCTGATGGCGCGGCGGCGGTTTGCAGAGGCCGTGGCGCCCCTTCGCAAGGCCGCGGAGGCAGACCCGACGTCCGAGCCGATTCGGGCGGCGCTGGCGCGAGCGCTGGCCGGCAGGTAGGTGCGGCGATCAGTCCAGCCCCGTCAGCCCTGCGCAGATCGTGTCGATGCGCTGCAGCACCTCAGGCGTCAGCATGTCGACCACCGCCATCGATCCGAGATTCTGATGTAGCTGTGCGAGGTTCGACGCGCCGGTGATCACCGTGCTGACCCGCGGGTTGCGCGCCACCCAGGCGATGGCCAGCTGCGCCAAGGGCACACCCAACTCGACCGCCAGAACCTCCAGGTGCGCGACGGCCTCATGTCGCTTCGGGTCGGTCAGGCCGGGCAGCAGGAACGAGAGGTTCGCCATCGCGCCCCGACTGTCCTTCGGAATGCCAGACTTGTACTTGCCGGTCAGCAAGCCGCTGGCCAGCGGGCTCCAGGTGGTCAGGCCCGTGCCGATCGCGTCGTACAGGGGGGCGTATTCCTCCTCGACCCGGTGGCGGTGGAACAGGTGGTACTCCGGTTGCTCGACGACGGGCTTGTGCAGGTGGTGGCGGTCGGCGACGTTCCAAGCCTTGCGGATCTCGCCAGCAGACCACTCGCTGGTGCCCCAGTACAGCGCCTTGCCCTGCGTAATCATGTCGTGCATCGCCCAAACCGTCTCTTCGATCGGCGTATTCGGGTCGGGGCGGTGGCAGTAGACCAGGTCGACGAAGTCCAGCCCTAAACGCCGCAGTGAGCCGTCAATGGCCTGCATCAGGTACTTGCGGTTCAGGGTGTTGCGGGCGTTCACCGGGTAGTCGCCCGGGTTCAGGCCCCAGAAGAACTTGGTCGAGACCACATAGCTCAGGCGCGGCCAGCCCAATGCGCGAATCGCCTCTCCCATCACCTCTTCGCTCTTGCCCCCGGCATAGGCCTCGGCGTTGTCGAAGAAGTTCACGCCGGCGTCGCGGGCGACGGCCATCAGCTCGCGGGCGGCGCGGGTGTCGACCTGGTTGTGGTAGGTGACCCACGAACCCAGCGAGAGGACGCTGACTTGCAAGCCGCTGCGGCCCAGACGTCGGTATTGCACGGTCCTCTCCTCACGGCCGATCTGCCGGCCTGCGGGGTCGGACCTTGCCGGGGGCAGGGGCGTGGGTCAAGCGGGAATGCAGGGGCGAC
>JBMOIG010000078.1:0-21663 GCA_049317445.1 Myxococcota bacterium
TGCCGCGGCTTTCCGGTGGACGCGTGGGGCAACAAACCCGCACTGCCGACGTCGTTTCCGGCGCCGTTGGGCTTTTCCTGGTTGTCGGGGAGCTGAGGGGGCTTGGCGCCTGCCGTCACGGGCAAACCCGCACGGCGATTAGCGCTTTTCGCCGACCCGGGTGAACTGGTCGGGCGTGCCGTCGGCGTTGGTGTCGGTGCCGACCTTGGTGAGCTCGCCCTTGGTGTAGTACTCCCACACGTCTACGGTACCGTCGCCGTCGTTGTCGCGGCGGCGCTCGATCAGGCGATTCACCGGCTTGCCGTCCTCGCCCGTGGTCAACTGGTAATAGCTCCACGTGTCCGTGCGGCCGTCAAACCCCAGATCCATCTCGACGAGCGTCACGTGGCCGTCCTGATAGTGGCGGGTCGAGTCGACGCGGCCATCGAAGTCCAGATCCATCTCCTCGCGGATCATGACCTCCTTGCTGGGGTCACCCGAGTAGTACTGAACGATGTCGATGCGCTGGTCGAAATTGACGTCCATCTCCTTGCGGATCAGGGCCCTCTTCGCCGCCTTGACGTTGCCAGCCGCGCCCTCACCCGCCACGGCCGACGCGGGGGCGTCCACGACCCGGTAGAACTTGAACACGTCCGGCTTCATGTCGCCGTTCAGGTCGATGCGTTCGATGACCGTGTTGCCGTCGGTCTCGACCTGGATGGCGCTGGCCGAAGGCCGGGCCGAGTCGTTCGCGGGCTGGTCGTTCGCGGCCTTGGTCTGCTCTGCCTGCCCACCGCAAGCGGCCATGATGCAAGCGAGAACTGCGGCAGAGGCGAAAGTGGTCTTCATGTTGGGCTCGTCGTTCGTCCGGGGCGGGACAGCGGGGCGAAAGGGCTGGTCTGTGAGGCGTCGAGCGATTCGGCGGGCACACGGACAAGCCTCTGCATTGTGCGGGCGGGGCCAGCGAGGGTCAAGCGATCCGGTGGCGCGCGAAATAACGAGGCAGTTGCGCGCGTTGACAGTCGGGTGCGGAAGGGCCGATAGTGCCGCCGCTTCAAGGCAGAAGGGGAAGGCAATCGGCATGAAGACACGATGGATCCAGCGCGGACTCGGCCTTGCGGCGTGCATCGTCGCGTGCACCGTGGCAGCAGGGTGCGAAAAGAAGCCCGGCGACCAAGCGGCCGTAGAGCCGATGGACACTGCAGCGGCCAAGAAGGCGCCGGCCAAGGCCGCGACCAAGCCCGCCGACGCAGCGAAGCCCGGAGAAGCCGCCAAGCCGTCGCGCGGTCGTCCGACCCCGCCGACCCGTCCCGTCGTCACAGCCGAGCAGCTGGCGCGCAACCCTGCCCCTGCCGCCGCCCCCACCGCTGGCGCTCAAGCAGCACAGGCCATCGGCGCGGTCCCGAACCCGGCGAAGAATCCGCTTGCTGCGGCTGCAGTTGCCCCGCCCACTGCCGCTCCCGTCGTTCCGACCGCAGTCGGCACCGACAAGGCGGAGGAAAAGCCCGCCGATCCGACGGCCAAGGCCGGTGGCGTGGTCATCGACGCCGCCCGCCACACGGGGGACCCTGCGCCTGCGACGGCCCTGCCTGCGCGTGGCATGGCGCCGTCACCCGACGAGCTGAACCTGGAAGTCAGCGGCTACATCTCGGTGGCCGACCTCGAGCGTGTGCTGGGCGCCAAGCAGAAGCTGCGCCGCGCCGACCTGCCGGGCATCGCCGCTTCGCCGCGCTACAACTCGCTGTACTACGCGCCCGACAAGGGGGACGGCTTCGGCGTCGGCGTTCAGGTGTGGCGCGACGAAAACCTGGCTGAGAGCCGCACGCGCTTCAACACCATGCGAAATACGTGGTCCAATGTCGCGCCGACCAACAAGGTGACGGAGCAGGGCTTCCGTTCCTACTTCGGCACGTTGGTGTCCGTGGTGTTCGCCGATCCGCGCCGTCCCCTGGTCGCCGCCGTCTCCTGCGCGACCAAGATCTGCGATGCGGACATGCTGATCGAGCTGAGCAAGCGCGTCGCTGAGCGGCTGCGCTAACCGCCCCTACTCCCCCGACCAGACCAGCCCTTGCACGTGGACGGCGGACTTCGCCTCGCCCTTCGGCGTGATCTGGACAGTCGTCGAGGCAAGCGCCCAGGCCTTGCTGCCCAGCGCGACGATCGTCGGGGAGAAGCCAGCGAGCGCTTGGGTCGCCATTGTCTGCCGCTCCGGTGTCGCCCCCGCTTTGGACACCCGCACCCACAGCAGGTCGCCCACCCGCGTGTCCTGATAGGCGACCATCGCACCGCCGCTCGAGTGCACCATCAGTGCAGCATCCGCACCTACGCGGTGCAGGCCGTCGTCGCGGCGACCGTCGTCCAGCACGTCGACCTGAAAGCCTGCGCCCACCTCGTGCACCAGCAGCAGCCGCCCGCCTGCCGTGTCCTCGCATGCCATCCACGCCAGACCATCCAGCTGCAGGTCCAGCGACACGAACCGACCAAAATCACTGGATCCACTAGGGATTGTCTGCCGATCGACCAGCTTGCCGGTCAGCCCTTGCGCCAGCGTCCCGCGGTACAGCACGAGGTCGCCCGCAGTGGCGCTGTACGCCGCCAGCGCGATCGCTCCTTCGCCACCCACCGCAAGATCCAGCCACGACCCGCGCCCCGCAGGCACGTCGCGAAACGGCGAGGGCAAGGGTGCCGGCACGGCGTCGGATGCCACCTGCAGCACCTGCCAATCGCTTGCCGTTTGCGGCGTGAGGCTCTTGGCGGCGTACAGGCGCAGCTGGGACGGCGTCGGCGGGTCGGTGCGGGCCGGCGTGAAGGCCGCGACCACTGGAGCTCCCGACGGCAGCAAGGCCAGCGAGAGCGTCGTGCCCGCTCCGGGTTCCTTGGCGATGACGTGGTCCGGCCAGGGGCCGCCATCGGCCGAATACCGCAGGAACCGCAGCTCGTCGGCGTCCTTGTCGCGAAAGGCCACCGCCACCGCTCCGTCGGACAGCACCGCAGCGTCGAATGCCTCGCCCTTGTCCGGTCCCGGCGCCAGAATCCCCAAACGCGGGCCGTCGGGGTCGCCCAGCACCACGCCGGGCTCAGGAAGGCCCGCGATCGTCCGCGAGGAGACCACGTCGAACGGGGGCGCAGCGCTGTATGTGGTCGCCAACAGGTCACCATACGTGCGGTCATAGGCCAGATGCGTCAGCGAGTTGCCCGTGTGCAGCAGCACGCCCGGCAGCCCGACCTCGCCTTCGACCACGGGAGGCAACAGTCGACACGTCGTCTGCTGTGGGCGCGCGAAGCAACCTTCCGTCAAGAGATCCGCGTCGTTGGACAGCACCCGCAGTCGCCCCGATGGGCAAGCGTTCGGCGAGCCGCTCAAGGCAACGCAGCGGTCGACCAGAATGGAGCACGCCTCACCCACGCCGCACGCGCCACCACACGGCAGCCCGGCGGCGCACCGGCCCCACAGGCAGGTCCGCCCATCACCGCACATAGCATTGTTGGTGCACGTTTTCGGCACACATAGCCCGGCCTCGCAGCTCTTTCCGGGGTCGCCGCACCCTTGGCCGGGCGAGCACATCTGGCGCGGGCGGCATTTCTGGTGTTCGCACGTCTCTCCCAGGCAGCAGTCGGGGTCCGTCAGGCACGCGACGTCACCCGAGCAAACGCTGGCCGGGCCGCAGTGGGTGCCGGACGGGCAGTCCGACGTCGTGGCGCAGCTGGGCGCGGGGCCTGGCGGCGCGTTGCATCCGGCGAACGCGGCCACAACCGGCCACGCAAACGCCAAAAGAATCGCAAAGTTGGAGCGTGTGCGGCCGCGGGTCATGGGGCCCCCTGTGCGCCGGCCTGAAGGCCCAGCCCCACCACCAGCCAGTCCTGCTTGTCGCCCCCCGCCTCCACCGCGATCAGCTGGGCAGTCAGCGGCAGCGACAGCGCCTGCGTCAGCATTGACTGCAGATCCAGCTCGAATTCCAGTGGTTTCGCCAACAGCACCGCGGTCACCGCTTGGGCGACCGCCGGGGCCAGCACCTCGAGTCCCGCGTGGGCAAAAGTCGGCTCGCCGACCACCTCCAGACCCTGAACCTGCGCGTCTTCGACGGCCAGCCGCAGCCGACCCGCCACGACCTGCACCGACAGCCGCACCACGGCATCCGACCGCAGCTCGGCAACCGTCAGCCAGCGACCGCGCACCAGGGCCTCGATCCGCAACCCAACGCCGTGCAATGTCGCGTGGATCTGAGTGCTTCCGTCGGTCTGTTGGGCCAACTCCACGATCGGCGCGTCCTGAGGGCGGGCCGACGGAGCCGCCTGAATCCGCAGCGGTGCGTCGGCTCCCGCCAGTCTCCGCAGCCCGGGCAGCACCAAGTCGGCCAGACCGGTCGACAGCACCAGCTTGCCGCCGCTGGCCGAGTGCAGCGTGCGGGAGTCCACCGCCAGACACAGCAGACCAGAGCGCGTCACCGCCCAGGTCGCCTCCTCCAGCGCGTTGCGGCCAAGCACCACGGCCAAGTCGACCGCTTGCGGGTGCCCCTGACCGTCAGACCCAACCTGTTGCATCACCTGGGGAATCTGCGGTGCCGCGCCCTGGACCAGCTGTCCGAACGCAAGCGTTGTGTCCTGCCCGGCGTCGGGTACGCACGGGTGGGCCTGAGCGAAGACGGCCGCGTCGAACTTGCCCTGCAGCCCCAGATCCACCACGGAGAATGCCGCTGGCGATGGCTTTCCCCGCAGCATCAACGGGTTAGCACGGCCCAGTACCGACCCGACCAGCGGACTTGCCTGTTCCAGCATCGCCTTCAGGTCCACCGCCTGCTCCAGATCCAGCGGCTGACCGTTCAGCTTGTCCGCCAGCACCGCCTCGATCAGCAGGTTGCCCGCCGCTTGCAACAACTGGTCGAGCACCGGCTCCAGCAGCTGCTTCATCCCGGCCAGCGCACCGCTCGCCAACTGTCCGGTCGCGCAGAGGTCGCACTCCAGACACGGCGGCTCACCCATGGCCTGGTCCGTGCACTCTTTCAGGGCGCAGTCCTTGGCCAGCGCGAAGCCCACGTCGTGCAGCACCGGGTCGACAACCTCCGCGTGCAGCTGCAGCTTTCCCTCCGCGTCGACGTCCAGCACCAAGTCCAGCTGCGCCGACAGCGTGGCCAGGTGCGCGCTGGGCAGCCCGACGTCCAGCCCGTTTTCCAGCCGGCACGCCGCGTCCGACTCGAGTCCGGCAAAACCGGCTTTCCCCGACACGATCCCTTGCTGGACGCCCACTTGCGCGTGGTCCAGCGTGACCCGCACCCGCGCCGGCTTCGAGTCCTCCACGAGCGCCACCTGAATGCCCGCAAGGTCCAGCGTCAGCACCAGGTCGCGCACCGTGCCTTGCCCGGCAAACAGCCCCAGCCCCCCCTGAATCGGCGGCAGCAGTCCCCCCAGCACTTTGGCCACGTCGACAACGGCGAGACCGTTCGCATTCGTTCCAAGAATCGCCTTGAGAATCGAAAGGATCTGGCCGGCCACCACGTCAAAGCCGTGCTGGGTCAGCCGCACCTGCGCCGCCTCGGGCAGCAGCAGCGTCTCTGGCGTCACCTTGGGGGTATTGGGGGTCGCACAGCTCTGGCAGCCCTGACCACCGCACGCGACGAGCCAGAACGGCAGCGACCAGGCAAGACCACGCCGTGCCAGCCGGACCCACAGAGAATCAGTCGGGGATGCTGGGGGTTGGAGCGCACCGGACATGGCGTCGACTCCAGTGCGCACCTTGACCTGACGATGGGCACGAGTCGCCAAGGGTCGGTGCGTCAGCCCATCACGCGGTTGCGGCCCTCGTTCTTGGCGCGGTACAGGTTCTCGTCGGCCACGACCAGCAGGTCCTCGGGGCGCGTCATGGTGTCGTTGACGACGGCGACACCCAGGCTGCACGTCAGGCGCATGACGTTGCCTTCAAAGGTAAACGTGTGTTCCTCGATCAAACCGCGCAGCGTCTCAGCGAACCGCACCGCGCTGGGCTTGTCCATCTCGGGCAGCACGACGCAGAACTCCTCGCCGCCGTAACGGGCAAACAGCTCCTCGCGGCGAATGCGACCGCCCACGACCTTGGCAAACTCGCGCAACACGAAGTCGCCCATCAAGTGACCAAAGGTGTCGTTGACGCGCTTGAAGTGGTCCAGATCCGCCATGATCACGGCCAGATCGCGCTTGTACCGGCGGGCGCGGGCGAACTCCTTGTCCAGGAAGTCGATCAACGCACGCTTGTTGGCGATCTGCGTCAGGCTGTCCTCGATGGTCAGCCGATAGATCTCCTCGTGGTAGGCCAGCTCGATGTTGTCGCCGGACAGGTACTTGAAGATCGCGTCGCCCACCTGCACGTAGTCGCCAGTGACCAGCGGGTGGTTGCCGCTGACTTGCACCTGATTGCGATACGTCCCGTTGGTGGACATGTTGTCGACGATGCGGTGGCCGCCCTCCCAAGGCTCGATGCGGGCGTGGTAGCGCGACACGCTGTCGCTACGGAGGACGACGCTGCTCTCAGGATCGCGGCCGATGCTGATGACCTTGTCTTGCAGAATGAGCCGACGGCCAAGGTCCGGACCCCGCACCTGCACCAGATAGGCGTCGCGCGTAGTTCCCGGAGCCGCCAGCTCTCGCACGGAGGTGATGCGCGTCTGGGCATCGAGGTTTGTGGGGCGGGTCATGGGGACACCGGTTGGCGAGGCGAGTGGGAAGCAAGCCGAAGTGCGCCACGACTCGGCCAAACTGGCCCAAATCGGCGCACTGGAACCCACCAGCTTACCAGCGTGTCTGCCGCCGTCAATCTTCGTGCAAGCGCGCGGGTGAGGCGTTCGACCGCAGCGATCCGCCTCGATCAAGCGGTCTCGCGCACATACCGCACGAGCGTCTCGACATAGGAAGTTGCCGGAGGGCAGTGCAAGCCGCCGGGGTCCAGCAGCGCCCTTGCGCGACGGTCGTCAAAGCGCACATCGGTGTCGAACCACTCCAGGAATGAACGCTCGTTGCTGCGCGCGGCAAGTCCGGGCAGGCCGAGCAGCGCCCGCGTCACACTGCCGGGCAGCCACGCCGTAGAAGGTCGGGGGCGCTCAGCAGCATCGGCAACGGCTTCGAAAAACTGTCGGGCCGTCAAGGGGTTCTGGTCGACCAAGTGAAAGGTGCCGCCCACCGCCTCCGGATGCCGCGTCAGGAACATCGCAGCTTTGACCGCGTGGTCCACCGGAACGACGTTCAACGGGTAGTCACCGCGGCCCGGCAGCGAGACCGAGGTGTCGATGGCGGCCCGCACGATCGCACCGATCATCTGGTACGGCCCGTCGAACCGCGACACTTCGCCCGACTGGCTGTCGCCGACCACGATGGAAGGCCGTACGACAGTGATGGGCAGCTTGGCCATCGCCGCGCGCGCCAGGACCTCGGCCTCTGCCTTGGTCTGTTCGTAGGGGTTGCGGAAACGCTGTCCGACCATCAATTCGTCTTCGCGGACAAGCCCTTCGCGGGCCCCCGCAACGAACGCTGTCGACCAAAGGCACAGCCGCTGCAGCGACCGCATGCCCAAGGCCAGCTCCAGCAACTCCCGCAACCCCTCGATGTTGACGGCGCGCATGCGCGAGGCCCGGATGCCCAGATAGCTGATGGCCGCAAGATGATGGATCTCTTGAACTTCCGCGTGCAACTGCCGCACCCTCGCGCCCGACAGACCTAGGTCCAGCTCGAGAATGTCCCCTTCCAGCACTTCGACCGTGCCGCCGGCCACATCCCCCAGGCTCGACGCCAGCCTTGCGGCGAAGTCTGCAGCCTCGCTGGCAAAATTGGTCCGGGCGAGCATCAGCACCCGATCGCCGTCCGACACCAGCTCGCGGATCAGCCGCCGCGCCGCGTCGACCGGAAAGCCCGTGACGAGCACCGTGCGTGCGGAGGAAAGCGGGGCTGTGGCGTCAGGCATGGCGAATTCCGGAATGGCAGCCGTGGGTCAGGTCGAGGATGCGCCGGTCCTTCGCGCTTGGACGAGCGTTTGCAGGCAGTTCCAAACCCGCTGCGTCTCCACGTCCAAGTCTGCGAGTGTACCGCGGTTGTCCAACACCAGCGAGGCTCGAGCCCGCCGGGCTTCCGGTGCCCACTGGGCAGCCAGCCGTTGCCGCGCTTGGGTTGCGTCCAAGCCCCGGTCGCGCATCAGGCGCTCGACCTGCTGGTCCGCAGAGCAGTCGACCAGAACGGTGGCCTCGCACTGCCGATCCAGCCCCAGTTCGAACAGCAGGGCGGCGTCCAACACGACCAAGGCGACCCCATCGCGTCCCGCCTGCACGCATTCCTCGGCCACGCGTTGCACAATTCTGGGATGCAGCAGTCCGTTCAGCGCTGCGAGTGCCTGTGGGTCGGCAAACACGAGCGAGCCGAGCCTTCCGCGCTCCAGGGAACCGTCGGGCAGCAGCACGTCCGGACCAAAGCGAAGCACCACGTCGCGCAGACCCGGCGTCCCAGGCTCGACCACCTGTCGCGCGATGCGATCGGCATCGACGATCCGCGCACCGAGGCGAAGAAAGCGTTGGGATACCGATGACTTGCCAGATGCGATGCCCCCCGTCAGGCCGACCACGACGGTGGAGTCTCGAAGCGGTGCTGGATGCGGTTGTCGCATCGCCAGGGCCGTCAGTTCTTGGAGAAGACGTAGGACTGATTGAACGATTGCGGCGCAGGAAGTGCAGGCAAGCCGCGGATCGCTTGGAACTTGTTGCGGATGCAGTCCGCAAACGCGCCAGATGCGCCGGACACCGAAACGTCGGTGACGGTACCCGCGGTGCCGACCGTGAAGATGACCTTCACCTTGCCGCCCTCCTCGGGGTTGTCGCGAAGGGCCTGTTCATAGCAGCGCTGGACGGCGGAGTTCTTGCGCGACACGACCTTGGCCACGTCCGCCTTGGCCTCGCCAGAGCCGCCCATCTCGCCCATCGACAGGCTGATGTTGAGCTTCTTTTCCTGCTTGTTTGCTTCGATCTTGGTCTCGCCCGCCTCGCGGGCACCGAAGCCCTTGCTGCCGGTCGCCACGCGCTCCATGGTCGCGCCGCCGCTGCCGCCGCCCGCCAGCTTCAGGCCGGCGCTGGGTCCGTCGCCCTCGCCCTCGCCGCCAGCGCCTCCGAAGGTCTTGGCGACGACATCGCCGGCCTCGCCTTCGCCGGCCTCGCCGAACAGCTTCGTAGCCGCGCCACCCTGCATGAACGCGCCCGCAATGGTGCGCTTCTGCACGGCTTCTCGCGCGTTGCGGCGTCGTTCCTCAGGATCGATCTGCTGACCAATCGACTGGGGCTTCTCTTCTTTCTTGGCCTTCTTGGCTTCCTTGTCGAGTTCCTTCTGCTCTGCCTTCTTCGCCGCATCGCTCATGATGTCGACGACAGGCTTCTCTTCCTCAGGCTTGGGCTCTTCCTTCTGCTCGATCAAGACCTCATAGGTCGAGGTCGTCAGCTCTTCCTCGGCCATCGCCTTGTCCAGGAATCGACCGGTCGTGCGATTGAACAGCAGCGCCTGTCCGACGATGGATGCCGTCAGCACAATCGCAATCAGCAGCGAGGTCGTCCACGTCGAGTCCGACATGAACGCGCCGGTCAGGTACGAGCCAAACGATCGTTTGGCCGGTGCGGGGATGACGGCGGTCTGCTTAAGCAACTGGAACAGCACCGTGTATGGACCCAAAGCGACCAAGCCCCGGCCACCGACGGGAAGGTCAAACTCGAAGAAATCTCCGTTCTTGACTGCGAGCCGGCGCTTGACCGCTTCGTTGCCGTCGATGGGGTCGGTCTCGGCCGAAAGGCGCATCTGGCCGGCGACGGGCACACGGACGTGGACCTTGCCTTTGGCCTTGTCGGGCGCAAACGTTGCCGAAGTGCCCTTGTAGTCGACGTCAGGCAAGGACAGCGTGTCGTGCACCGTGCCGCCCACGCTGACGGTGCGGGTCAGGGGGTACACCTGATCGCTGATCAGCCGCGACTCGTGAACAAGTCCAACCCGCAGGACGATTTCCTGACGGGTGACGGTCGGGGTCGCCTCAGAGCGTACGAACTGGAACATCACGATGACGTCGCCCAACGTCACCGAGCCGCCCGTGTAGTATTCAAACGGAATCAGCTTGCGGCCGTGAACCTGAATCGCGTCTTCCTTGGCGGACGCGGCGTTACCAGCGATACCACCGCGCAGACTGACCTGATGGGTCGGATCCGTGGGGACGACGACGTGGTAGGCGCCGTGGTGCAGTGCCGCAATCTCAGCGAGGACGGGGAACCCCGGGTGCGTCTTGGCGTCGACATGCAGCGTCGCCTCGGGCTTGGTCCCGACCGTGAGATCGACGCGGCGGTCGAGGACGCGCTCCGCGACGACCTGCCCTCGCCAGACGACTCCTACTCGGAGGACACGGTTGGTGTCGACGGACATTCCCACGCTCCCTGTCGCCTGACTTCCACCACCGGAATCACATCCGATGGCCACTGTAGGCAACCGGACTCCGGACGGGGTTGGTACGGACCCATGTTGGGCAGGAGGACCACTCGCGCTGCCCCAACCTGAAACGGCAACGCTGAACCCATGCTAATGGCCTGCCGACAACCCTGTCAAACTTCCCATCCCGTTCCTGGCCCAAAGGATCCGCGGCGGCGATTCGGAGAAAAGTCAGGTGCGTCGAGCGGTTCGACCACGACTTTCATGCCTGCCGGATGCCCGAGGGAAAGGCCCTCATATTTCCTCACAGATGTGCGGTCGCATATCTGCGGCTAGTTCTTGGCGAAGACGTAGGACTGGTTGAACGACTGTGGCGCCGGCAGCGTCGGCAGGCCACGAATTGCCAGGAACTTGTTCTTGATGCAGTCCGAGAAGGCGCCGGCTGCGCCCGATACCGTCACGTCGGTAATGGTGCCCGCGGTGCCGACGGTAAAGATGACCTTGACCTTGCCGCCCTCCTCCGGGTTGTCGCGCAGGGCCTGCTCGTAGCACCGCTGCACCGCGGAGTTCTTGCGTGAGACGACCTTGGCGATGTCGGACTTCGCCTCGCCGGACCCGCCCATCTCGCCCATCGAGAGCTTGATGTTGACCTTCGCTTCTTCCTTTTTCGCCTCGACCTTGGTCTCGGAGGCCTCGCGGGCGCCAAAGCCCTTGGCCTTGCCAGTGTTGACCTTCTCCATGGTCGCGCCGCCGCCGCCGCCGCCGGCCAGCTTCAGGCCGCCACCTGGACCGTTGGCGTCGCCTGCATCGCCGCCGTCGCCGCCGAACTGCTTGGCCACCACGTCGCCGGCCTCTCCCTCGCCGGCTTCGCCGAACAGCTTGGTCGCCGCGCCGCCTTGGTTCATGAACGCGCCAGCAATGGTCGTCTTGGCCACGGTCTCTCTAGCGTTGCGTCGGCGTTCCTCCAGATCCTCGACGGTCTTGCCGGTGGACTGGGGCTTCTCGTCGGCCTTGGCGGCCTTGGAAGGTTTGTCGTCGGACTTGGCGACCTCCTTCTCCTCGGCCTTCTTGGCCTCGTCGCTCTTGATGTCGATGGTTTCCTTTTCGGGCTCAGGAGCCTTGACCTCTTCCTTTTGCTCGATGACGACCTCGTACGTGGTGTTGGCCAGCTCCTCTTCCGCCTTGGCCTTGTTCAGGTAGCGGCCGGTGGTTTGCTGGAACAGCAGGGCCTGACCGACGATCGAGGTGGTCAGCAGGAACGCGATCAGGAACGAGAGCGACCACGTCGGGTCACCCATGAACGGACTGAGCAGCTTCTGCACGAGTGACTTCGGCGGCGTCGCCGGGACAATGAGCGTTTGCTTCACCACCTGGAACAGCACCGTGTGCTCGCCCAAGGTCGCCCGGCCACGGGTGCCCAGCGCGAGGTGGCAGATGACGTCGTTACCCTCTTGCCGTGCCTTGCCCTTGGCCTGCAAATCCTTGAGTTCCATCGGCGATCCATCGACCGCAACGCGAACCTTCGAGGAAATCGCTGCGGGCACCCGCATCGTGACGGAGCCATCCTTGTTGTTCACGAAGTGTAGCGGCGGGCCCTGATAATCCTCCGGCGGGAGCACGATCTGCTGGTCTTTGCCGTTACCGATCGAGACCTTGCGGTCATCGGGGAAGATGCGGTCCGAGATCAGGCGCTCGTCGAACACTAGGCCGATACGCAGCACCGTGCGCTCGCGCGTCACCGTAGGGGTCGTGTCCGCGCGCACGAACTGGAACATGATCGAGACGTCACCCAGGACGATCGAACCGCCGGCGGCCGTCTCGGCATGGAGACAACGCTTGCCCTTGACCATCACCGGAGTCGAGGCCGTCGTGGTGCCGCGCAGGCTGATCCGGGCGTTGGGATCCTGAGGGATGACCAGATAGTACTGGTTGCCTTCAATCGCTAGAACGTCAATGGCGTCAGGGAAGTCGGGGTACTGCTTGGCCGGCAGCTGGATGGTCGCACCCGCGCGCAGGCCGACGGAGACGTCGATGCGACGGTCCAGCACCTCTTCGTGGACGATCGCGCCCCGATAGACGATGCCGATGCGGAGATTGCGAGGAAGCACGCTCATGATGACCTCAGCCGGGCGAGACGCAGTACCAGAATTGGGGGGTGTTGGCCGCAGCAATCGATTCATGCGAGGCACAACGCACCGCGGGGACGTTATGCGAAACTGGGCAAGACTGTCAAACATTCCGGTGCCTCCCGGTACCCGACTGAATGCAGCCGAGCCCATTGCGTCAGACGCTCCAACGCGCTGACCGATCTGCCCGCACCAGGCCGCGTCCGTGCTTGTCTCGCCCGAATGTCACGCGTAGACTCCCGCCGCCTCGCGCCGGCGCGCCCGGAGGAAGGAGAAACGATGTCCCTGTCGCCCCTTGCACGCATCGACCGCAAAGCGCCCCTCGCGGCGACCGGCCGACGGCTCGTCCGGTGTGCTGCGTGGAGCTTGGTCGCTCTCCTTTCCGTGGCCTGCAGTGACGGCGGAGGGGACGACACGCCGAGCCGCGGCAAGCGCACCGTGCAGCAGCCCATTGCGCTGGCAGAGTGGCAGGTGGCGGTCGATTTGGATCCCGCGCTGGCCGGACTGGTGGCCGAGACCGGGCTCTCCTTTCAAGTCGCGGGTCGCATTGAAGACAGCCTCGGGCGGACGCTGCTGTGGGCTGAGTACGCGGCAAGCGCGACGGCAGCGCGCTCTTCGGTCGTCGGCCTCTACCGCCAGTGCGACAAGGTCGGCGTCTGCTCCGTGGGCAAGGCGGTCTACACCGACGAGGGCGCGGTATTCGCCGCTGCCGACGGGACTCCGGTGACCAAGTTCGCCTTGGGCGACCCCGTGATGGTCAAGCACCTTGAGGCGCACAATGTCGACAAGGATCCCACCCTGCTGGGCGCTCTCAATCAGGCGACGGTGGTGGACGCTGCGTTGGCCAAGGGCAAGCTGGGCCTTGTGAAGTTCGGTCAGCGGCGCTGCGCCATCGTACACGCCTTGGGGCCAGAGGTCGGGTCGGACGTCGAGGCGATTCGGGCTGCGGCTGCCAAGTCGGGCCTGTTCGACACGGTCGAAGTGATTCACTACGCACGGCGGTCGGACGTGGACAACCTGCTGACGGCCCTGACGCCCTTGGACGTGCTGGTCTGGGTGGGCGCAGGCGTGGTCGAGAAGTTTCCCGGACCCAAGCCGGAGTCTGCCCCCGTCAAGCCTGCGCGGCCGATGGGGATGACCGTTTCGCGCGGCGTGCTGGGCGACGAGCTGTATTCCGCCAAGACGCTTGGCGATCGGCTGGATGCGCCGCCGCTGGGCGGACCGGGCCTGATCGTCCTGGCGGGCGCCAACACCCTGCACCCGGACTACTTCTTCGACCCGGCGACGCTGGCGGAAGGGCTGTATCAGGTCGTGCAGGAGCGGGTGGTCAGCTTGGACAGCAAGACGGTCGAGGTCCCCGCGCGCTACCGGCCAGTCGTCGGCTTCGCGGCGGAGCTGACCGGGCCGCAGGTCGTGGCCGCTGTGGCACGGCTGTTGGGCACGCTGGGGGCTGGCAAGGATCTGGAAACCGCAATGGCGGCGGCGGGTTCCAGCGTGCTGTCGCGGATGGACAAGACCGAGCGGGCCAAGTGGAAGCTGCCTGTGGGCAACGCCCAGGTCTTCACCAAGCTGCCGTCGGCCGCCACCCTGAAGATGCACGTCAATGGCACGCCGAAGTGCGTCAAGCACGCGGACACTTGCGACGCGGCCGGGTTCACCGCAGCGTGGAAGAAGGGCACGACCAATCAGGTGGCCCCAGCGGATCTGGACGGCAGCCGTACCGCGACGTTTGACTGCAAGCCCACGTTCACCGGGCGCTACTTTGAGTGCACGTCGAAGACCGACTATGCGGATTTCTGGATGAAGGGCATCCTGCTCGGCAGCGGGTTGCACGACCGCTTCGTGGCGTACGCTGAGGGCAAGGCCAACCTGCAGTTCGAGGGGCTGACGGTGCTCGCAGATGCCGTGATCGTGAGGCGCGACGAGGCCGGCGGCACGACCCGTCTGGCGTTCACCGGTGAGGCCGCCACTACACCGTACATCGATCCTGAGGGCCGCTGCTGCAAGGCCAGCCTGCCCATGTTGCAGACCTACGACTCGCAGCCCGGCGAGATCGTGCTGTCGCACTGACTGCTGCTTCTCCCCCACGCCGTACTCTGCGGCAAAGGCTTGAAACGCCATGGCAACTTTCGAAGGACATCTCAGCGGCTCTGGCCTGCGGTTCGGCATCGTGCTGCCGCGGTTCAACGGCTTCATCACCGAGCGGCTGCTCGACGGGGCGCTCGACGCCTTGAAGCGCAGCGGCGTCGATACCGACAGCATCGACGTGGCCAGAGTGCCGGGCGCCTTTGAGATTCCACTCGCCGCACAGACCATGGCGCGCGCCGGTCGCTACGACGCGGTACTGTGTCTGGGCGCCATCATCCGCGGCTCGACCGCCCACTTCGACCTCGTGGCCGGTGAGTGTGCCAAGGGCGTGGCCGCGGCCTCACTGTCCTCGGGCGTGCCGGTCATCTTCGGCGTGCTGACGACCGATACCATCGAGCAGGCCATTGAGCGCGCCGGGACCAAGGCCGGCAACAAGGGCGCCGAGAGTGCACTTGCCGGCATCGAAATGGCCGACCTGCTGCTCAAGCTGCGGTCTGCGGGTAAGGAGTAGTCTATGGGCAGCCGTCGCAGGGCGCGGGAAGCCGCGCTGCAGATCCTCTTCGGGTTGGACTGGACGCCCGTCGGGATCCAGGCCGCCATGGCCGAGTACTGGTCGCGTTTCGCCGGGGAGCCGCCTGCGTCGGTGGACGACGTGCGTCGGCACTGCGCCGACATCGTCTCGGCTGTTGTCCAGCACCGCGAGGCCATCGACCGTCGGCTGCAGGCCGCGTCGCATCACTGGAAGCTCGAACGCATGAGTGCGGTCGACCGCAACCTGCTGCGGCTGGCAGCGTGCGAGATCCTGTTCATGGGCGATGTCGTTCCGCGCAAGGTCGCGATCAACGAGGCCATCGAGATCGCCAAGAAATTCGGCAATGAGGACAGCGCCGCGTTCGTCAACGGCATCCTCGACCGCATTGCCCACGAGCAGGCCCGCACCGCGCCCGCCCGCAGCCTAGAACTCCCTGTCGATGAAGGCGAACCTGAGTCCGCCAAGGATGCAGTGTCGTGAAGGTTCGGCTCGCCCAACCCCGCCTCGAGTCACTGGACGAGCTTCACGGCCGCTGTCTGGTGCTGACCTGCTTTGCCGACGATCGGCCGCTGCGGGGGCTGACCGGTCTGGTCGACTGGCGCCTGAACGGACGGCTGTCGCGGCTGGTCTTGCGTGAGTTCGTCGATGGCCACTTCCGCGAGGCGACGCTGACACCCTCGACATCACGGTTGACCTTTGACCGGGTGCTGCTGATCGGCATGGGCAAACGAAGCGAATTCAATGCAGATCGCTTTGAGGAAACTTGCCGCTTCTGCTTCGACACCCTGGTGCGCATGGAAGTCCTGGACTTCGCGATGAGTCTGCCCGGCCGCGTGGGGCTGGACGTCGGGCTGCGGCAGGCGCTGGCGGGCTGGCGGCGGGCGCTGTCGGAGTCGTTTGCGCCGGAGCACTTGGCTGAGCTGCAAGTGACGATCCTCGAGACGCCCGAGGTCCAGCGGGAACTGGTCGAGCCGATGCGGCTGCTGGAGCGCGAGCTGACCGAGATCGCGGACCGTCACGCTGCCGAACAGGCCCGTCGCCGCGCAGAGGCGGAAGCGCAGGCGCTTGCGGACCAGCCTCAGGAATACCAGCCGCCGCCGGTCCGCTACTGATTCCACGGGATGATGCGGGTGTGCCTGTTGCGGCAGACTAGTCCGCGTCGTCGGCTGTCGGTGCTGGCGCGGCCGACTCGGTCGACAGTGAGGCCACGAACGAGCTGGTCAGGAACCGTCGCGCCACCAGCCACGGCGGCCAGAACGTCTCGGGCGAGCTGCGGGCGCCTCGGCCCAACATCGGACGATTCTGCACGATCCGCTCGATCAGCCGACCTGCGTTGTGGCGCAATGGCCCCGGAAGCAGCAGCGCGCGTACCAGATCGGGCAGCGCCGTTCGGTCGATGACCGTGACCGGCAGTCCATGCTGCTGGAAGCCCGCGAGGACCAGCACCTCGCGGGTTTGATCGGCGGGCAGTGCGTCCAGAAACGCTTGCCACAGGCGGACTTCTGAACCGTCGTCGAGCGGCGTCGCCGATGTGGCAGTGCCGCGCAGTCGTGCGATCGCCGCCGCCAGCATCGGCGTCGTATGGTTGGTGATGCGGCCCAGCGTGACACGGGCAGCCTCGCGAACCGTCGGGTCTGCGTCGCCCAGCAGCGGAACGGCGGCGCGCGCGACGTCGAGGGACTCAGCCTCCGACAAGAGCTGGACCGCCAACCGGCGAACGACCACTTGCGGCACGTCGAAGCGGTCGGCGGGGGGGGCCAACGTACGCGGGTCCGAAAGTCGCGCCAACACGGCCGGCAGTGCATCCGCCTGCACCAGCCCCCGCAAACCCACGGACATGGCGATGGGATCCGTCTCGACCGCAAGCGCTTCGCCCGCCGCCGCAAGCGCTTTGGGGTGGCCGAGCTCCAGAGCTGCCCGCAGCCCCGCTTGCCGCACCCGCGTGTCGGGGTCCCGGCAGGCGACTGCGAGTCCGTCGGCGCTGTCCCCGTCGCGGTACAGCCCCAGCAGCTCTGCGGCGCCGGCGCGCACCACCGGATTGTCGTCGCGCAAGGCCTTGCGCAGCTTGGGCAGCCGTTCCAGAACGCCCGGCGTCTGGCCCACGGCTTCCGGCGGGGCGCGGCCGGGCATCAGGCACCCCTCGCTGGCATCTTCGTCGGTGCAGGCGATGCGGAGGTGCAGGTGGTCGTCGTGGGCCATCGCGTTGTGCGGCTGGGCCAGAAAGATGGCCGCACGTTTCTGTATGGCCTTGGGTTTCTTGGTCTTCTTGGCGTAGTCCAGCAGCGTCTGGCGCAGCCACGCAGCGATGAACAGGCGCTGGACGTCGGCCCCCGGACAGGTCAGCAGCCCCTCGACCAGTGTCCAGTTGGCCGGAACGTCGAAGGTCATGGCGGTGCGGCTGTCGGTCGAGTCGAGCTTGCGGTTGAAGTGGAACAGGTGGTCGGGAGACGCCGGCGACCCAGTGGAAGTGCGCGCAAGAAAAGCGAGATCCACGTCGCGGCCATTGTGGTGCGAGACGCTCCACGGCAAGGGGCCGCCGCCCATGCGCGACAGGTTGCCGATGTGCAGCTTCTGGCCACGGTGGGCCTTGCCAACCCGTTCAGCCGCGCACATCAGCAGGGACTTCATCTCGTCGGTGGTGAAGCGGGTCTGGCGCGAAGCGGCGATGGCGAGGATTCGGTGGTGCGGACCTTCCAAAGGAATTTCAGCTGCGTGGGCCAAGTACCCGGTCGTCACGGTACCCACGGAGATCGAACCTACCGCGTGCGAGTCGATGCTCGGGTGCAGGTGGTCGGCAAGCGGCAGGACAAGGGGGTGCAGCTCGGTGTCAACGGTGCGACGAGGGGCGGCGCGGGCCGGCTCAGTCACGCGAAGGTCGCCCTCGAGCTCGAGCGCAAGCGTTGGTTCCGTCTCTGCGACCAGCGGCGGCGGCGGTTGGACCACTTGCGGCGGCATGGGCGAGGGCGTTGGCGCTTGGGCGAGCTCGGCGGTGGTCCCGCAGGCGGTTGCCAGCAGAATCCACAGGACGGCCGAGAGGTTGCGAAGGGGCGCCATGGTCACCGAAGGAAGGGAGCCAACGCTGCACGCTAGCAGTTCTTGGGGACAGGTCGAGAGTCCTGACAAGGTCGATGGGGCGCAGTATCTTGATCTGGCGGTGTTGGCGGCTGGGGGCGTGCGGGACTCGCCTCAGAGGGGGTCCCCCGTCGAACCGGTCCTGCGGTTGTTCTGCACCAGACTCGCCCGCATGAACGAGAACATGTAGCTGACGGCGCTGACCATCGAGAAGACCATGCTGAGCAACAGCAACATCAGGCCCACGCGGTGGTAGTCGACCACGCCTGCGAAGAACACAAAGTCGGTGTAGATCGGGAAGTGCAGCAGCAGACCGATGAGGCCCAGCATCTGCATCGCCGTCTTCCACTTGCCCCAGCGGTCACTGGGGAGCTCGAACCCTTCCTCGGCGGCGATGGCTCTTAGACCGGTGATGCCCACCTCGCGCGACAGCAGCAGCAGGACAAGCCAGGTCGGTGCCCGGTTCATCTCGACCAGTTGGATCAGACACGCCATGACCAGCAGCTTGTCGGCCAGTGGATCGAGAAAGCGCCCGAACACGGACTGCATGTTCAGGTTGCGGGCGAGCCAGCCGTCGAGGAAGTCGGTGATGGAGGCCAGCGCGAACAGCGTCGTCGCGATGACGGCGGCCCGGCGTGCGGCCCACTCGAATGCATTCAAGTCGTCGCTGTGGGCCATCGCCCAGATCACGAACGGGATGATCGCCACCCGCCCCATCGTCAGGATGTTGGGCAGGTTCAGGATCTCCTCGCGCAGTGGCGAGCGGGCCTTGGCCTTGCGGCGCTTCTTCTTGCGGCCCTTGGGCTGTTCTTCCATCGTCGCGCTCCCCCTCGATCCGGCCCGCAGTCTAGGCAACCTGCGCCGGCAAGTCGATCTCTGAAGCAGCGTGAGCAGTGCGGGCGGAATCCGTGCGCACCATCCCGTGTTGCTGATCGGGTCGGCCGTGGCTCCTTGCGTCCGACGTTGCTAGCATGTGCGCTCCGTGGCTTCCCATGCCGGACCGCCGCAGTTGGTCCGGCTTCGCTTCACCCTCTGGACTCGGGCACGTCTGAATGGACTTCGAATTCCTCTCCGTCCTTGGCCTTGCCCTGCTGGGCGGCGTCATCCTGAACGTGATGCCGTGCGTGCTGCCGGTGCTGACCATGAAGGTCTTCCACCTGGTGGAGCGCGGCTCCGGCGCCCCCCGCGAGCAGCGGCTGCACGGTCTGGCCTACACCGGCGGCATCCTCGCGGCGTTTCTGGCGCTGGCGTCGGTGCTGGTCCTGTTGCGCGCGTCGGGAGAGATGATCGGCTGGGGCATGCAGTTCCAGAACCCGGCGTTCGTCGCCACCATGATCGCGATCGTCTTCGCTTTGGGCTTGAATTCCCTGGGCATGTTCGAGTGGAACGTGTCGCTGTCCACCCGCCCCGGTCGAGAGGGCTACGGCGCCTCGTTTGCCAACGGCATCTTCGCCGCCGTCATGTCGACGCCCTGTTCGGCTCCCTACTTGGGGACAGTCGCAACGTTTGCGCTGGGCGCCGGTGCCAGTGCAGGACAGACGCTTTCCCTGTTCGCAGCGATCGGTCTTGGGCTTGCCAGTCCGTTCCTGCTCGTCAGCTTCGTGCCTGCGATCGGTCGCCGACTGCCCAAGCCCGGGCCGTGGATGGAGATCTTCAAGCACCTGATGGGCTTTTCGCTGCTCGCCACCGCGGTCTGGCTCTTCCACACACTCGCCGGTCAGGTGTCGCGGTCGGCGAGCTCGGCCTTCCTTGCGTTCCTGCTTGCCCTGACGATCGCGCTGTGGGGCGTGCATCACTTCGGCGGCGTGATCCACGGCACGGCTCGACGGCTGGTCGTGCGCGTTCTCGCGGTTGCGTGGGTGGCGGTGGCAGGCGTTTGGCTGCTCGACTTCACGCCTGCCGTCAAGGACTTACCAGTGGCCACATCTCAATCGGCGCAGGCGGCCGACGGGCGCGACGGGCCGATCGTGAAGGACGACCGCATCGTCTGGCGGCCGTTCGCCCCCGCGCGCATTGCGGCCGAGGGGCGGCGCCACCGTCTGGTGTTCGCGGACTTCACGGCAGACTGGTGCATGAACTGCAAGGCCAACGAGAAGCTAGTCATCGAGACCGATCCCGTGCGCAAGCTGCTGTCGCAACACGACATTTTACCGATGAAGGCCGACTACTCGACCGAAGACGAGGGGATCTGGAAGGCGTTGCAGAAGCTCGGCCGCTCTGGTGTGCCGGCGTACGTGATCTATCTGCCCGATGGGTCCTGGGACCTGCTGCCCGAGCAGATCACGACGCCGATGCTGACCGAGCGGTTGACGGCCGCCGCCAGCAAGGTCGCCCGAATCCCTTAGCGGTGGCCTGCTCGCCTTGTCCGTCCCGCCACCGCCTGCTACACCGCGGGCCGATCTGCCGGTTGTGGCCGGTCGAAGCGAGGCCATCACATGCGGGTCCTGGTCACCGGCGCGGCGGGTTTCATCGGGTCGCATACCTGCCAGGCGTTGCTGGCGCGCGGCGATTCGGTGGTCGGGATCGACAACTTCGACCCGTTTTACGACCCGGCCATCAAGCGCCGCAACCTTGCGGAAGTACAGGCGTCTGGCGGCGACCGGTTTGCCTTCCTGCAGGGCGATCTGCTGGACCAAGCCGACGTGGATCGCGCCTTCGATCTGGGGCCATTCGACGTCGTGGTGCACCTTGCGGCCAAGGCGGGCGTGCGGCCGAGCATTCAGGACCCGATCGCCTACGTCCGCGCCAATCTGGAGACGACCACGCGGTTGCTCGAGACCTGCCTGCGCCGAGGACCCAAGCGCATCGTGTTCGCTTCGTCCTCGTCGGTCTACGGTGCAGACTCCGACGCCCCGTTCGGCGAGCAGGCCCATGCCGACCGCCCCGTGTCGCCCTATGCCGCCACCAAGCGCGCAGGCGAGCTGCTGGCCCACACCTACGCGCATCTGCACGGCTTTGATGTGACCTGTCTGCGCTTCTTCACGGTCTATGGTCCCCGCCAGCGGCCAGAGATGGCCATCCACAAGTTCGCCTCAGCCCTGTGCAAAGGCGAGCCGATCCCTGTATTCGGCGATGGCGGGTCCAGTCGCGACTACACCTACGTGGACGACATCCTGGTCGGCGTATTGGGGGCGATCGACCGACCCCAGGGGTTCGCCGTGTTCAACTTGGGCGGAGACCGCGAGACCAAGCTGCTGGACCTGATCCGGATGCTGGGACAGGCGTTGGGCGTGCAGCCCAACCTCGTGCATCTTCCCGAAGCGGCGGGCGATGTGCCGCGCACCTCGGCCGATCTGACCCGGGCGACAGCGGGCCTGGGCTACCGGCCAAAGGTGTCGATCGAGGACGGGCTGGCCCGGTTCGCGGCGTGGTACCGCACAAGCCAAGCCTGAACTGCAGGTTGGCGGCCGGGTGAGGTTCCGCCAGAGGGGATCAGGCCGCCATCAGTTCGCGGGTCCGGCG
>JBMOIG010000079.1:0-21524 GCA_049317445.1 Myxococcota bacterium
GAATCGCTAGCCACACGGCGACGGAGGCACCTACGCCAAGGCGTCCATCGACCGGCCGGAGACGCGTCCGGGACCTCGGATTGCGGCCAGCGGACAATAGCACGCCTCTGTTGTCCGTCAGGTTACGACTCCTTGGCGCTGCCCGAGTTCTGCGGGTTACGACTGGTGCGCACGACGAAGTCTTTCGAGTTGTCGTTCGAGTCGTGGCCGTTGCCCGCCGACTCGTCGGCACCACCCGCGCTCACTGTGGCGGCGGTGCTGGTGACCGATGCCGTGCGCTCGATGCTGCCTGTGCCTGCTGCCGTGTGCACTGTGGCGGGACCGGTCCCCTCGTAGCGGGTCGTTTGTATGCGACGCCATCTGTCGCAAACTGGGCGCATCGTTGCTTCGGTCTGGCACAGCCGGACTTGGAGGTCGATATGCACACTGGGAATCTCGTGCGGCTTCGGTCGTCGGCAGCCCTTGGCGGACTGCTGCTCCTGCTCCTCCTCACCGTTTCTTGCCGCGCGGGTGGCGATGACCCCTATCGGACGCTTGGGCAGTCCGTCGAAGTGCGAGCGAGGATTGCCCTGACAGTGTTGGAAGGCGTCCGAGACCTGCAAGGCCTCCCTAAGGGCACGCCCGACGAGGTTGCCCGCGCCCAAGCGGAATTTGACCGCATCGACAAGCCGTTGCAGGTCGACCTAGCGCACCTTTCGGCAGCTGTGACGGAGGTCGACGAGCAGGTGGCGAAGGCACGCGGACGAGTCGACGAGCTGGAGAAGGCCTTCTCGCTCAATCGCGTGACGGAGCGGCGGATTGTGGGCTACCGCACCGTTGGCGACGACTGGAACGGCTATTGGCGCCAACCGGTGCACAAGCAAGGGTGGAAGACGTGTGGGCCTGACAACTGCGGGTCAACCTGCGGCGAGTGTTCGGACCAAGAGCTCTGCTTCGACGGCTATTGCCGATGCGTGCCCCAATGCGACGGCAAGGCGTGCGGAGCGGACGGTTGTGGTGGCTCGTGTGGCGACTGTGGTGGCGGACGGAACTGTCGCCAAGGGGCCTGCGTTCAGGATCCGGGGACGGCGGCACCGGCCTGTGTTCCCGAGTGTCGGCAGGCTGATCCCGGCGACTCCGGACAAGGAGAGCGAGCCGCAGAGAATGCGTCGCCCCCACCCCGGCCGCCCAATCCCTACGTGCGCGTGGCCGGCCGTGGCGACGCGGCTCCGATCGCGCAACTGACGGAATGGATTGCCATGCTGGATCAGCAGATCGGCACACAGAACGAGCTGTTGGCGGCGATTGGGGCAGTCGCGTCGCAGGTCGCCCAGCTCGAGACGGGATTGCCCGCCAAGCAGCAGGCCCTGGTGGCGGCAAACGAGGAGGTCAAGGCGGCGTCCGCCAAGCACAAGGAGGCGCAGCAAATCGCCAAAACCGGTGGTGCCGAGCCAGATGTCGCCCGGTTGCTGGAACTGACGCTGCAGGCCAAGACGGCGGCCGACGCCAAGGTCACGTCCATCACGGCAGAGCTCGCCAAGGACCGTGCTGAGGTGAGCCGCCTGCGCAAGGTCATGGCCACAAGCGCCAAGGAGACAGCGAAAGCCCAGGCGTGGCGGACGCGCCTTCAGGCTGAGCGAGATGCGTACAGCGCCCATGCCGAGCGGCTCTCGACGGCAACGCAGACCCTTGCTCAGGCAGAGCGGCAGCTGGCCGCGACCACGGCCGACACGGACCGCAAGCGGACGGCGCGGCTGGCGAGCGTCGCGTCGGTGCGCGACGCGGCGAAGCTGGCGTTGGACAAGCTGAAGTCACCGTTGACGGCTCCGGCCGACTTGCCCTTGGGCGGTTCGGTGGGAGGCAAGGCTGAGGACCCGCGCGCTCCCGAAGCGGTCGGCTACCTGCGGTCGGGGTCCAGCGAGCGCTCAGACCTGCTGGACGAAAGGCTGGAGGACTACGTCGGACAGCTGCGAACGAACCTGGACCGGCGGCGCGATGCATGGTCAGCGCTGGACGAGAAGGGGCGACAGGCCTACCCGGCGTGGGTGGCTGAGGATCGCGTCATCGAGGTCCAGCTCTATCACCTGCAAGGACTCTTGGACGCCAACGAGCGACTTCGCAAGATCTGGAGTTCGTTGTAGTTCTTCGGGTGGGCGACTGGGCGACGGGGTCAGCCGGTCGTTCACCAGCGTGTCGGCGGAATCGGAGAACGGGCGGCCCAACCGCAGGTCGCAGGTGGCCCGCCGTCGAGCCCTTGGCCAAGCCCTGCTGGGCGACCTGCATCGACTGGACCGAGGCTGGCGGGCTGCGTCGGATGGGCCACGTGCACTGGCAGCCGGGCAAGGGCGGCGGCGTCGTAGCATTCGAGTACGACCGCGAGTGGTTGCGTCAGTGGCGGGGGTTGCCGGTTGACCCGGTGTCAGCGGCGTTCAATAGCCGCCGCAATCCGCTGAAGTCCGCGTTGGCCGCCATGGCGAAGCGGGCCCCTGCGGCTGAGGAACCAGCCTGTCCTTGGCTCCGGCCTTGACACAAAACTAAACCAGTAGTTCACTTTCATGCATGACGATGCGGACCCGCCCGACCTTTGACGCCCTCTACAACGTCGCACTCGCGCACGCCGGCTACTTCACGACCGAGCAGGCTGCCGCCGTTGGCTACTCGCCTCAGGCGCTGCGCAAACACGTGTTGGCCGGCCGGGTTTCGTCCATTCGTCACGGAATCTACCGGCTGGTCCAGTTTCCGGCTGGCGACCAGGAACAGCTTGCGATCCTCGACCTGTGGGGCAAGGGCAAGGGCGTCTTCAGCCACGAAACCGCGCTTGCCGCGCACGGTCTTTCCGACGTGCTGCCTGATGCGGTGCACCTGACGCTGCCCGAGTCCTGGCGGCGGCGCCGGTTGCGAACACCCGCAGGTCTGAGCCTGCACTTCGACGACGTGGCCGAAGCGGAACAGACCTGGTTTGGCCTCGTGCGGATCACGAAAATCCCGAGAACCTTGATGGATTGTCTCGCCAGCGACCTGCGCACCGACCTGCTCGAGAGCGCGTTTGACCAGGCCAGACGGAGAGGGCTGCTGACACCGACGGAGATCGATGAAGTGGCAAGGGCGCTGCGCGCGCCGCTCGAGGTGAAGCGGTGAAGCATGTGTACGGCACGCCTGAGGCGTTCAAACAGGCGCTGGAGCGCCGCCTCCTTACCGACGCTATCGCTGCCGGCCACGATGTCCATCGCGTGCGACAGCTGTTGATCTTCGACCGCTTTCTCGCCCGCGTGTTCGCCACCAGCGACGACTGGTTGCT
Organism: Myxococcota bacterium; assembly: GCA_049317445.1. Taxonomy (GTDB): domain Bacteria; phylum Myxococcota_A; class UBA9042; order UBA9042; family UBA9042; genus CAJBNH01. The sequence continues at coordinate 3,278 of JBMOIG010000079.1, forward strand.
CAAGGGCGGTCTGGTTCTGGACCTTCGCGTCGCTCGTGCCCGCACGACCCGCGACGTGGATCTGCGCACGCTGGGCGCCGCCGACCGTGTGCTGACCCGGCTGCAGCAAGCCGCGCTGGTCGACCTTGGCGACTACCTGGCCTTTCAAGTGGGCGAGGACCGCGACAATTCGACCATTGACGGCGAAGGTGTGGCCTACGGTGGCCGACGGTTTCGCGTCACGGCGACGCTGGCGATGCGTCCCTACGGCGCGCCGTTTGGCGTCGATGTCGTCATCGGTGGCCCGGTCACGGGCGAGATCGAGGTGGCGCAGGGGCGGCCGTACCTTGCGTTCGCAGACATCGCCCCGGCGCAAGTTCGCCTGATCCCCGTGGAACAGCACGTTGCCGAGAAGCTTCATGCGCTGACGATGCCACGGCCAGGGCCGAACTCACGCGTGCGCGACTTCCCGGACCTGTTGCTGCTGGCGGGGACCGGTGCGCACGCCTCGCAGCAACTGCGCGTGGCGATCGATGTCACGTTCGCGTTTCGGGCAACCCACGCGGTGCCGGCGAGCCTGCCGCCGCTGCCGGCGGATTGGGCGGGAAAGTACGCCAAGATCGCAAGGGAAATCGGTCTCCCGTGGCCATCATTCGCAGTGGCTGAGCTTGCCCTGCGGCAGTTCCTGGACCCGGTGCTGGCGGGCGAGTCTGGCACGTGGGAGCCTGAAGCGTGGCGGTGGGGCGCGGAATAGGTGCATCGCTCGGGTTGACGGGGGAAGAGCGTCCGATTCGGTGCAGCGGGCACCTCGAAGGATGCGCTCTCGATCAACGCCGTCCCGTTGACCGCCTGGCAGCCCTCCCGCAACGGAAAGGGCACCCGCGTCCGGCACGCGATCACTTGGCTGCGCACGCGCACCCCGCCGGATCCGTCCATGAGTGCAGCGCAATGTTGCATCGCCGCAGCGTCGCGCGCGGTCGGCGTCCACTGCGGCCTTGACGTGCCGAAACAGCCCAGGCGCGTATTGCACTTCGTCGACGAGGATCGGGGGCGGGTGCCTGCGCAGGAAGCCGTCAGGATCCGCCTCAGCGGACACGGCTTCGCTCGGCAGGTCCAAGCTGACGTAGTGGTGCTGCGGGAAGGTCGCGCGCAGGAGGGTCGTCTTGCCGGTCTGGCGGGCGCCGGTCAGCACGACTACGGGGAAGAATTCGGCAAGATTCTTCAGGCGACCGGCGAGACGGCGGGCGATGTACGACATGTGGGAGGTCAGACTTCCCGATTTTTGGGAAGTTGCGCGAATGTAGGCGATACGCTCGGGTGCAGCAATCAGACCCTGGACGCTACATCAGCGCGTCATCGAGCAGCGGCTACCCGATCGGCCTTGCGGTCGAAGCCCGGCGGATGTGCCTGTACGTCGCGACCTATCTGGTCGACCTCAAGGAGGACGTCGTCGTGGTCGGCGGTCTGGTGCCGTACCTGATCGTCGACCAGACGGTCGCCGTCGAACCTCACGTGGGCACGCGGGACCTCGACCTCGGACTGGCGTTGTCCGTCCTGAATGAGGAGCGGTACCACGAGACCGGCGAACGGCTGCGACGCAACGGGTGCAAACCAGACGAGAACGAGGCCGGTCGGACAACGCGGCAGACGTGGCGGCTTGGGTCGCAGCGGGTGACCATCGACTTCCTGATAGGCCAGACCGCCGCGAACCAGAAGCCCGGGACCTTGTAGAGCCTCGAGGCCGACTTTGTCTCGTAAAACAAGCACCTGTATCATGTCCAGCATCCCCGAACCGCCGTTCGCGGCGGCCGTTTCTTTCCCCAGAACGGTGCGCACGCGGACACCGCGCGAACGCGTTGAAATCTCAGTCCGGGCGGCACCCCCGTCGTGTTGCGTCCGCGACCATTTGACCCGCCCGGCCCCCATCGCTACTGTCGACTCTCTGCCGGCGGCGCCGCCTTCCCCGCCCGCAACCGCCCTGTCGCCTGGAGCCCAGATGCCTAAACCACTCCCCCGCACTGGTCTGGCCACCGTCGTCGGTCTGGCGTTCGGTCTTTCTCTCGCATGTACCGTGGGTTGCGACGTCCCGTCGACCGGAGACGGCACTGGCAACCCGGCCACCACCGACCCATGGGCTGACCTCTGGTGCGTGCCCGACTGCACCGGCCGCGTCTGCGGCGACAACGGTTGCGGTGACATTTGCGGAACGTGCGAGGGCGACAACGCTTGCACGGCGGCGGGCCAGTGCCTGTCGACCGCGGCGGGGTCGATTCGCGGCACGCTGAAGTTCGAGGCGCAGTGGCCCGTGGTGCAGGGCGCGACCATCAGCTTGGGGGGGCCGCAGGTGTTTCCGGGGGCGCGGATGCTCGTGTTTTCGCTCGACACGGCTGGCGAGCTGTCGGGGGCGGCGCAGGCCGACGACGAGGGCAAGTTCGTGATTCCGCTGGCGGATGCGGCGAAGGGCGACGAGACGCTGTTGTTCACCACCATCTGGGCGCCGTCGCTGGACGCTGAGAACATCGTGTTTTCGGTGCTGAAGCCACAGGACGGAGGCGACCCGGCAGTGACAGCGTCGCCGCCGTGGGCTTGGCAGGTTCCGGTGCCGGCGGGCGGCGATGTGGGGCAGGTGACGATCACGGAGGCGGAAGGCTCTGGCGCAATGTACGTGTTTCTGTTCACGGTTGAGGCGATGCGAAGCGTCACGCAGGACATGCTGAACGGCAATCCGGACAAGCTGAAGAGTCTTGCGGTGTTGTGGGCGCCGGGCATCGAGTGGAGCTGCGGCGCGTGCTATGCCTCGGGGGCGCCGCAGTACGTCGACGAGACGACCAAAGTCGCCGACCAGTCCGTCTTCATCAGCGGCGAGAGCGGCGGGTCGTCGGCTTGGGGCTATCCCGTGATCCTCCACGAATTCGGGCATTACGTGGCACAGAACTACTCGCGCGACGACTCGCCCGGCGGTTCGCACCAGATCGGTCAACCCATCGTGCCGGCGTTCGCATGGAGCGAGGGCTGGGCCGGCTTCTTTGCTGTCGCGACCATGAGCCGCTGGCTCGAATCGCCCGAACCCGTCTTCTGGGACATCCAGCAGGGCGCGTCGTTCTGGCTGGACTACTCGGGCGGCGCCCACGACCAGGGGGCGTTCGTGCAGCCGAACATGGACGGCGGGCTGGACCAGCTGCTGGACGAATGCTGGGTCGCGACGATGCTTTGGCATGTCTGGGACGGCGCAGACGTTCCGGAGAAGCAGCCGGACGGCGTCGCGCTGGGCACCGATGCGGTCATGAAGGCCGTGGCCTCCAAGCGCTTCCTGTCCTACGACCGCGGTGCACCCGGCGTGGATTTCGTGGACTTCTGCGATGCGGTGGTGTGTGGCCAGCCCTCGATGGCGTGGCCCTTGAAGCAGGCGCTGAACGGCCTGCTCAGCTTTCCCTACGACGGCGGCAGTCAGTGCCCGTAACCCGCCCGACGACTTGAGAAGGAGTGCCTGTGATGATGTCCAAGTCCTTGAAGATCGCAGGATGGCTTTCTGTTGCGGCATTGGCTGGTTGCGGGGCTCGCGAGTCCCGGCCGGTTCCTCAAACCTCGGTGGCGCAGGCGCGGCCGGTGGTGGTGACTTCGCAGCGCGTCGAGCTGCCGTTGCACTTGACCCTGACCGGCAGCGCGGAAGGGGACCGGGTGACGCTGCGGGCCGTCGTGCGTGTGACCGGTCATCTGCCCGCGCCGGCCATCCTGAAGGTCGTGCTGCCCGAGGGCGCTGCGCTCGAGTCCGGGCTGCCCGTGGACCGGCTGGGCGAGCTGGCCCAGGACACCGTGACCGAACGTTCGTTCGTCGTGACGGGGCTCAAGGGGCCGGTGCGGGTGACCGTCGAGTCATCCAGTGACGCCGCGGGTTTCGAGGCCCACGCCCAGTGGCCGGAAGCGCCCGCCGCGGCGGTGGAAGTTGCGCCGCGTATGGAGCCCGTCGCTCCCGTGAAGATTCTGGGCATTCAGGTCGACAAGGCCGTGCCGGTGGCGCCGGGGAAGTGAGGCCTGGGCGGTGCGGGCCCTTCGTCAGGCCGGTGCCGACCGGTGATTGGCCAGCCACACGCCCGCCAGGATCGTGCCCATGCCGAACAGGTGCGGCAAGCCGATCGACTCGCCGTCCAGCAGTCCCCAGCCCATCGCCACAACCGGAATCAGGTACGTCACCGACGTCGCGAACAGCGTGCCCGACAGGTGGATCAGTTTGTTGAACAGCACGACCGAGATCGCCGTGCCAAAGGCGGCCAGCAGCGTGACGTAGCCCAATGCTCCCAGCGCGCCGGGCTTCTGCATCGTCTCCCACAGCCCCGTCGTCAGCATCCACACGCCTGCCGGGATGCCCACGGTCAGCAGCGCAAGTCCGGTCGAGTGCAGCGGTTTGATGTGGTAGAGCTTGTGCCGCATCAGGTTGACCGACACGCCGTAGCAGACGGTCGCCAGCACAATCAGGCCTGCATACAGCGGGTGGAAGTGCGTCTCCGCCGTCGACCGCGCCGTCACCAGTACCACCGCTCCGGTCAGCCCCAGCAGGATGCCCAGCGTGCCTCGCCAGCCCGGCGGGTCGCGAAAGGCAAGGGCGCCGATCAGGATCACGAAGACAGGGGTCAGCGAGTTCAGGATGCCGGCCGTCGCGCTGTCGAGCTGGGTCTGGGCAAACGCAAACAGAAATGCGGGGATGCCGTTGCCCAGCAGACCAGACCAAGCCATCAGGCCCCAAGGAATCGGCCGGACGATGGTGGACCGCGTCGCCCACAGCAGGGGCGCCAGCACCGCCGCGGCAATCACCAGACGCAGGCCGCCCAGCTGCACCGGGTCGAAGACGGCAAGCGACTGCTTCATCAGGATGAACGAGCTGCCCCAGATCAGCGCAAGCGCGCCCCCGATGGCGACCGGCAGCAGTCGGCGGCGGCGCACGGCTTCGGGCGTGGGGGCGGCCGTCACAGGCGGAACGGCCGCTACGACGGGGGCGGAATCGGGGCGGGAGGCTCGGGCGGGCAGCGTCATGACGGGCAGGAACTCCGCGGCGGGCCTGCGCATGGATGCGGGTGCCTGCCGGGGCGGAGTCTAGGCGCGGTCGGGGGCGGGCGCGAGTTTCCGAACCGATCTGCGGGCGACGCCGTCAATTCGTGAACACCAGCGGCCACTGCACCACGCACACGCCGGCCTCGGGCTTCTGGAAGCTCATGCGCTCAAACGCCCGCAGCACGCACGAGCTGACGGCGTCGTTGCCGACCGAGTCCTGGGTCGTCGAGACGCTGCGCACGCGGCCGTCCTCCGCGATGGTCCAGCGCACGGTCATCTTGCCGCTCAGGTCAGGGCGCGACACCAGCTGCAGCTCGTAGCAGGTGCGGAACGAGGCGGCGCGGGCGCGGACCTGCTTGGCGATGTCGCCGCGGTCGCAACCGCCGGTGGGCATGGGGGCCTCGCGCTCGTCGACGGGGCGCACCCTGGCGCGCGGGCGGGGGCCGGTGCCGATGACGATGCGGCGACCGTGGCCGGGGCCGGTGTCGATGGGGCCGAGGCCATGCAACCGCCCGCCGATGGTGGGATCGCCGCCGCCGGTGCCGGTGCCGCGAAAGCCCATGCCGTTCGAGCCGGGGCCGATGACGAGCTCAGCGCCGTCGCCGTTCATCGCGGGTGCCGTCGGGGTGCGAGCGACCGGGCCGGCGCCGGACAGCACCGCTCCCAGGGCTCCCTCTTGGGCCCGCGGGTCGTTCAGCGCCTGGGCCACGCCGACGTTGCGCAGGTTCACCGGCCGCTGCTCGGTCGAGCCGTCGCGCAACGGGATCTTCGTCTTCTTGGTGGGGTCAGCCTCGGGCTCGCCGGCGGTGCCTTCCTCGCCGCCCGGACGCTTGGCGGACATCAGGTCGTCCTCCTCGCCTGGCACGGCTTCTTCGGGTGGCGGCGGCGGTTCGGGCTCGGTCAGCGTCAGCTCAATGAGCTCGCGCTCGTGGGGGGCCACGCCCTCGTCAAACGCCACGCGGTGACCGCGCAGGGTCAGGCCGGTCGCCGTCAGCAAGGCCAGCGCCACCACAGCGGTCACTGCCAGGGCCAGCCACAGGCCGCGGTCGCGCCCTTCACCAGACCCGCCCAGCAGCTGCGTCGAGGGACGGATGAAGTCAAACGCGAGGCTCAGACCATTGTCGAAGTGCAACAACCCCGCGTCGCTGGACGTGATGTCGGCGTGGTCGCCGGTCACGGCTTGCGCAGGCTCGCCCGACCGGGCCAGCACGGCGCGGACGCCACGGGGGGGCGACAGCTCCCAGCCCCCCACCGCCGGCGTCAGCAGCTCGTGGCGCTGCAAGCCCTCTGCGGCAAGTTGCACCGTCACGCCGTCGGCCTCGCCCACGGTCACCGCCTCTCGCTGGAACAGCACCCGCTCGACGATGGGCGTGCCGTCCCACAGCAGTCGCAGGCGCAGGAAATGATCCGTCGTGCGGAAGGTCGGGTGGCCCGCCAGCACCACCAGGGCCGAAAGCGCCGCCAGCACCGCCGAGGTGGCCGCGAGACCAAAGCCGACGTCCAGCGTCACGAGCGTGCCGTCGACCAGACCGCCGGCCTGGGCATCGCAAGCCGCCGATCCCGCTGCGGAACACGGCACCAGCGACCACGGGTCGACGTACAGCCACGCAAGCGCGCCCAGGGCGCCCGCCGCGCCGGCGACGACACCCCAGCCGAACCGACGCTCGCCTCCTCGGGCCAGCAGCCCCGCGCACACGCCGGTGGCGATGGCCAGGGCCAGCAGCAGCCACCCGACGGGCAGTTGCCAGGCGTGCAGCGAAAGCTCGTCTTCGACGACGGTGGCGAGCGGCAGGGCGACGAGCGCGACTGCTGCTGCGGCGGCGGATCCCAGGGTCCAGGCGGTGGCGCGGCGCATTGGGGCCTCCCTTGGGGCGTCGGGTGGCGGGGGACGCCCCTTGACGGTCGGACGCGCCAGCGCCGCGTGCGATCTACGGATTTCTTTTCGCCGCATCCGTCGGCGTCGGCCGGCATCCCACCCCATGCCCGGTGGTCATCGATGGAGCGACGTCATGCCCGAGTTCCGCCGCCTTGCCCCGATGCCCGTCTCTGCCGATGCGCTGTTTGCGTGGCACGAGCGCGAGGGCGCCTTCGAGCGGCTGGCGCCGCCGTGGCAGCGCATCGAACCCGTGTCGGCCGACCCGTCGGTGCGCGACGGCACGCGGCGGACGTTTCGCTTGCGGCAGGGCCCGTTCAGCGTCACGTGGGTGGCGCGGCATCAGGATTACCAGGCCGGCCGGCAGTTTGCAGACGTGCAAGAGCAGGGGCCGTTCGCGGCCTGGCGTCACACGCACCGGTGCGAGTCGACGGCGACGGGTTCGGTGCTGGACGACCACATTGCCTACCGGCTGCCGTTGGGTGCGCTGGGGCAGGCCATCGCAGGAGGAACCGTGGACAAGATGCTGGACGCCATGTTCGCCTTTCGTCACGCGCGCACGGCCGAAGACTTGTCGCGCCATGCGCCGTATGCCGACCTGCCCCGACTGACGGTGGCGGTCACGGGGGCGACGGGCATGGTCGGGCGGCAGTTGTGTGCGTTCCTGACCACGGGGGGACACACGGTGCGACCGGTGGTGCGGCGCAAGTCCGGGGCTGCGAACGAGATCCTGTGGTCGCCCGCGGAAGGCACGATCGACGCGGCGGCGCTCGAGGGCGTGGACGCCGTGGTGCATCTGGCGGGCGAGAACATCGGCGGCGCGCGGTGGACGCCTGAGTTCAAGCGGCAGGTGCTGGCCAGCCGGGTGCAGGGGACCGAGCTGATCGCCAAGACGATGGCGGGGTTGCAGAGGCCACCGCGGGTGCTGGTGTCGGCGTCGGCGATCGGCCTCTATGGCGACCGCGGCGACGAACCGTTGACCGAGGACGAGCCGCGCGGCGCCGGTTTTCTGGCCGACGTGTGCGAGGCGTGGGAGGCGGCGACGGCCCCCGCGGTGGCGGCGGGCATCCGGGTGGTGAACCTGCGCATCGGCGTGGTGCTGGCGGCGCAGGGTGGGGCGCTGCCGCAAATGCTGCTGCCGTTCAAGCTGGGCGCGGGCGGGCCGCTGGGGTCGGGGCGGCAGGTGATGAGCTGGGTGGGGCTGGACGACGTGATCTATGCGATCCACCACGCGATCCGCACCGAGTCGCTGCGGGGGCCGGTGAACCTGACGGCGCCGAACCCGTTGACGAATGCGGCGTTGGCGAAGGTCATTGGCAACGTGTTGCACCGGCCGGCGCTGCTACCGACGCCTGCGTTTGCCTTGCGGCTGGTGCTGGGGCGGCAGAAGGCCGACGAGATGGTGTTGGCGGGCCAGCGGGTGGTGCCCAGGCGGCTGCTCGACAGCGGGTTTCGGTTCCAGTTCAGCGAGGTAGAGGCGGCGCTTCGGTTTACACTCGGGCGTGGCTGATGCGGGGCCTGGGGGCCGGGTGGACATGGTAAGTCGTTAGGATTACGTGCGTTTCCTCTTGCGGTGATGGCAGTGACGCCGTTGGGGATGGGCAGGAACAACGACGGCAGCATGGAAAGACAGGGCGACGGCGGGTCGCCTTCATTGCGGATCGTGGCTGCCCGGCGGCCGTCGACCCCGCGGCGGCGTCGACGTCCACCGGTCGTGCCGGGGCCGCATGCAGGTGGGCTTTGCGCGGCCTGGCCCTGTCGACGCCGCCTCGGGGTCGACAGGAGACAGGCGAGCACGCCAGGAACACTTCGCGGGTCGGTCATGCATCGGATACGTGCGGTTGGCTTGGGTGCGTTGTCTGGCGGTGTCAGTTCCACCTGCCAAGCCGGGGTGGGTCGCTCCGCCGTCCCCTCAGATTGAGGAACCGCCACAGGGGACCTATTCGCTGGAACCCTGCCGTTCCTTGGCAACCGGCGTGCCCAGATCCCGAAGCCAGCCTGGTACCTGGTAATACCTGACCCCCACGCGCACGGGGAGGCTCACCGTCGAACGCACGGTCAGCGGTTCGGCCAAGGCAGGCCGCTGGACTGGGGTCCACCGGGCTTGAACTCGGGTTGCTGCGATTGCCAGTGCCAAGCCAGATCCCGGGGAACGCACTGCCCCTTGTAGCAGGTGTCGAGCGGATGCGGGCAGCGCGAGCATCCGTAGGCCTGAGTGTGGGCCAGGTACGCCGGGTCGTCGCAGCGGCCACCGGCCTTTGCGAGGAGCTGGGCAAGCACGGCGGGGTCGCACGGCCCGGGCGGCGGCGTGTAGTCCTTGTCTTCCCGCTTCTCCCCATAGGGCCCCATGCCCCCGCCGAAGTGAGGAATCGGGACGGTGCCACAATGGTCAGCAACCGGCGCATCGCCACGAAAGAACCTGCTTTTCGCCATCTTGGGCCTCCTGGGAAGTGGGGTGTCCTTGCGCGAGCCGCTCAACCGCCGCAACCGCCTCCACACCCGCCGCCACCGCCAGCGACATTGCGCAACGGGTTGCGGAGCGGGGCGACCTCGTCGGTCGTGCGGTCGAGCTGCGACAGGGCGGTGGGGCCGAGCGTGCCCGTGATCGCCGAGTCGTAGCTCCGTGCGGCCACGCGTACCTCGCCGCCGCGCCGCATTCGGTATCGGCTGACGAGCGCCCCGGCGTCCAGCGCCAGCCCGGACCGCGTCGAACTCGACGGCGCGAGCCCGCGGGCGACGACCACTTCGTCGAGGTCGCCACCGTCGCCCGTCACGGCCTCGGCGACCGACGGCATGCGCAGCAGCGGTGGATCCGCCGGGATGGTCGACGTCGGCCAGCCCGCCCAGAACCTCCCGATCACGTGCACGCCGCCCGCGACCGTCTCGGACTTGGGCCCCGACGGCAGGAACACCTCGCCGGTGCGCATCCGCACGCCGTAGGTGCGCCCGGCGTACTGCACCACGTGGTCGCCGAGCTCGCGGTCATCGCCCACCATCGCGCGCACGGCCGCGTCGCCCAGCACCTGCCGGGCCTTGCACGTGCTCACCAGGTTCATGGCATCCAGGTCGGGGACCTGGCGTTCGGCGTCCTCGCGCGACAGGCCGAACGTCATCGCGCCACAGGCCCAGTAGTTCTGGACCTGGATCCGCGGGTCTTCTTCCTCCGTTCCCGCCTTGTCCGACTGGCCGATGACGCTCCAGGCCAGGGTCGCGTCGCGGGTATTCCAGGCAAACAGGCAGCCGGGGTAATCGACGGGTCCTGCGGTGTACCGCAGCCCCCGGTCCTCGCCGAACCGGCGCACCACGGCACAGAGGCCCGAGCCGACCACGGCCAACCAGCGCAAGGCCTGGTACCGCGGCGGCGCCTGCAGGGGCGAGACCACGCTCTGCCCGGTCGTGAGGGACAACTCGGGCACGACCTGGTCGTTCGCCGTGTTGTCGGCGAGCACGGCGTCGTAGCCGAAGCCGCCGAGGCCTGGAGCGAGCCACGCGCCGCCCATGGTGGGGTCGATGACAGCCGGGAGGACGACCGGAGCGCCGTTCTCGTTGGCGTAGGCCAGGCCGCTTGTATTGGCGAAGGCCGCCTCGGCAATGGCCCAGGCCCGCAGGTCGTACAGCGACTCCTCGACATCGATCTGGCGCCAATCGCGCCGCAGCTTCTGCTGCAAGGTGGTCAGCGCCGAGGACGTGCCGGCGTAGACGACGTCGCGCGGGAACAGCAGGTACAGGCCGTCGGGCAGCAGGTCCGGTTCGGGGATCGGCAGCATCAGCGCCCGGTGGGCGTACACGGACTGCAGGCGGCCTGCCAGGTCGAGGAAGTCCTTGTCCTGGGGCCGCACGGCAACGCTTGTCGTATCCGAAACGTACGGCTGGCTTGCTGCGAGCAGGGGGACGAGCGCGAGGACCGTGGCTCCGTCGGGCCGCTGCAGCCGGACCAGGACTACGGCCTCGAAGTAGACGTCGGTGGTGGTGGCCAGCGCGGGGATGTCCTGCGTTCGGACGCCGACGACAACGGTACGGTAGTAGGTCTCGAAGACGGTCGTGCCGTTGAGCAGGTCGAGGCGAAGACGATACGTGCCGGGGTTCTTGTACGGGTGGTTCGTCGTCGCGCCCGAGCCGGCGGTGGTCCCGTCACCCCAGTCCCAAGCGTAAGCCGTCGGGGTGGTGGACGTCGGTGCGGTCCGGATCTCCGCCTGGTTGAAGGGCGCGTTTTCCCCCGCATACACCTCGATGACGACATTGCTGGGCCATTCCGTTGCGCGTTCGGTGATCATCTGGATCCTCCCCGGTTGCAGGGATGGACTGTACGACCGAAAGGACGCTCGAGCTACCGCTGCATTTTTGGAATTCTCGAATCAGAATGGCCAGGAATTCGGCATCGAACGGCCCTGGGTTCCGTGTCGCGACCGCGAGACAAGGGGGCCCAGTGTCCGCGACTGCAATGGCAGGGCTACCCTCGCCTGGCGGCGCCTGACAGGCGGCGCGCCGCGAGCTTGAGTCTCGAGCCGCCGGATCAACGTCCGCGTGGATCTTCAGGCGGATCAGGCGGCGGGCACGATGCAGGCCACCCGTGCCCACCACCCCCCCATGATCGTTGCCCAGTTGGGGTCACTGGGCGTCACAGGCCACGGGCTGCCGGGGTTCACGACCTTCCGAAACGCGCCGCCCTTGGCGCAGCCCGGGGAGGGCTTGACGACCTCACAACCGGGGCACACGGGGGTGAAGTGGTGCTGCTCCTGCCCAAAAACATTGGATGCGGGCATCCCCTCGACATCCGCATACATCAGCTGCCCCGCGGACATGGGGCTCGACCCGGGAGCGGCCTTCGTGCATCTCGCGGCCAAGTGCAGGTCGATCTCAGCCGGCGTGCTCTCGTTGCAGTCCACCAAGATTTGGTCATCCAGCATCACCACGAGCACGTACTTCTCCCGCGCACAACCCGGGCTGCACCCGTCGCCGGCCGCGGAATTCCCGTCATCGCAAGCCTCGCCTTGGTCCAACTTCCCATTCCCACACAGCTTCGCCACGCAGCTCCCCGCCATGCAGTCCTTCCCCGCCGCCCCACAATCCACCACCAGCGTCTTCTGCAACCCGTTGCCGCTGCACGAATACGCCTTCGCCCCCTCGCAACTCCCCTCGTTCGGCGTGCACGCCCAGGGCATGCACGCCCCCGACTGGCAGGACTGCCCCTGCGGACAAGCCGTCACCTCCCACCCACTGCCGTCGGCCTTGCAAACGCCCAGGCCACCACTCTGACACCCCGTCGACTTCGGCACGCACGCTTGACTGACACACTTGCCGTCCTGGCACCCCTTGCCGCTCGCCTGGCAGTTCTCGCCCGCAGTCTTCACCGTCCCGGTCGCGTCGCACTGCGTGACCGTCGTCCCATCGCAGAACGCCGACCCCGGCGCGCACACCTTGGCCTTGCAGGCCGTGCCCACGCAGGTTTCCGCGGCCCCGCACGGCGCCTTCTGCCACCCCAAGCCATCGGACTGGCACGTCGCCAAAAGGCCCTCGTGGCACACCGTCTGCCCCGACTGGCACATCTGACTGACGCACGCCCCGCCGCTGCACGCCTTGCCCGCCTGCCCACAGTCCTCGACTGGTTGCTGCACCGTGCCGCCCCAACTGCACTGCTGCACGACCTTGCCTACGCACGACAGCGCCCCCGGCGCGCACACGAGCGGCCCGCACTTGCCGCCGTCGCAGCCCTGGCCCTCGGGGCACGCCGTCTTCGCGAACCCTGACCCGTCCGCCTTGCACGTCGCCAGCGTCCCCCCGTCGGCGCACATCACCTGTCCCGCCGCGCACTTCTGCGACACGCACACGCCCCCCAGGCACGCCCGCGGCTTGCCGTCCGTTCCCGGCTTGCTGCAGTCGTCCACCGTCGCTTGCGACAATCCCTGCGCGTGACACAGCTTGGCGACGTCGCCCTCGCACGTCTTCGCCCCCGGCGTGCACACCAGCTCCACGCAAGCGGGCACCCCCGCCGTCGCCGTGCACACCTTGGTGCCCGTGCCCGAGCTCGCCGCACCGCACGCCACCTCGTCCCAGCCGCTGCCATCCTGCCGACACGTGCGGATCGCGCCCGCACCGCACTCCTTGGCCCCCGCCGTACACACCGGCGCGACGCAGCCGCCCGCGACGCACACGTAGCCCTCCATGCACGCCAGCGCCGCGCCCCAGCCCGTCCCTGTTGCCTTGCACACTGCCACCTGGCCCTGCTGGCATGACGCCTGCCCCGGCGTACACACCACGGGCTTGCACGCGCCTGACTCGCACGCGTGGCCCTGTGCGCACGGCTCGCTCGACCACCCGCTGCCGTTCGCCGCGCACGTCTTGCGCGTGGTCGCGTCTGCGCAAGCCGCCTCGCCGCCCGGGCATGCGTCTGGCACGCACAGGCTGTCGACGCAGTACTGGTCGCCCGCGCAGTCGTCGTCACTCGCGCAGTCCACGCACTCGCCCGCGGCCTTGTCGCACACGCCGGACGCGCAGTCCTTGGACGACGCGCACTTGGGCGCTGGCGCCAGGCACGTGTGCGCCTTGCAGGTCTTGCCGTCCGGGCAGTCCTCGGGCTGCAGACACTCGACGCACACGCCCGTCGCCTTGTCGCACACCCCGCCCACCTCGGCGCACTGCTTGTCCGACTGGCACGCCGCCTGGGGCGCGCACCCGCCGTCCTTGCACAGCGCCGGCTGGGCTGGGCAGTCGCTGGCGGCGCGGCACTCCACGCAAGCCTGGGCCACGCAGAATCCGCCTGCGCAGTCTTCGTCGCCGTCGCACGCCGAGGTGTCCGCGACGTCGGCCGGTTGGGCCGTGTCCTGGGTCTGGTCGTCGCCGCCGCAGGCGGTGAGCAAGGCCAGCATGAGGCCGACGAGCAGGACAGGGGCGAGGCGGATCAGTCGCATGGCGAGGCTCCCGACGGTGGCGAGGATTCGGACGCGGAGATCGATCTCCGCGCTCGCATTCTCGCGATAATGTCTTGGAATTGCGCAATAATCAAGTCTATGTCGTCCGTCCCGATTCGCGCGACGTCGACGAGGCGAGGCAGCAGCCGGAACCGCCCGCGCTTGGGATCGCTGCGGCCGGGATCGAGGACTCCCCGCGGCGACTGCGCCCGGACGTCGTGCCGCTGCAACCGGCGCTCGAGTTCGCGAGTCGACCAGCCCCCATGCATGGTTCGCCCGACCCACGCCGCGAGATCCAGGCCCGGCTCGCGGATGCGTTGCCGGTTCAGCAGGATCGCGTGGCCCGCGCTGAAGACCCCTTGCGGCTCTCGGAGCGCTTCCCGCAGGGGCGCAGGGAGATCGGCGAGCCGCTTGATCCAGTTCTTGTGTCCCTCGCTGATTCCCAACAGTTCGGCGACCTCGTGCCCGGGGATGCCTGCAGCCTCGAGCCGATGCACAGCCAGCGCCCGATCGAGCGGCGAACGCGTCGGCTTGGCAACGTGTTCGACGGCGGCGAGACGCAAGGCGTCTGCCAAGTCTAGGTCGTCGCGTACGATGGCCGCTATCTCAGCCCACCGCAGACTGCGTGCCGCGTGCGCCCACCCGAACCCAGTGACGATCTGCCATGCGTCGCCTTTCGACTTGACCACGATCGGGGTTCGCTGGCCTTGCGCTTGCAGGACCGCTGGGAGAGTGCCAAGGCGGACGTGCAGTTGCAGCAGGAACGCCGTATCAGCGAAGTCGACGTCCGCCAAGCGGATCTGCACCACCTGGAGCGGACCGATGCGGCAGTCGGCGGGCCTGACGATGGGTGGCCGGCCGCGCGTGCGCGTCGCAGCGCTGCAGTGTGCGTCGCTCGGGCGAACGGATGCGACCTGTCCATTGGCGCCGAGCCGAGACCGGGTTGGGCCCGCGGGCGGTAGGGGCGGTGGGCGCTCGTTTGCATTCATGGCCATCAACCCGGCGGAGAGGCTGTCGCTGGCTGGCAAAGTTGCGCCTTCCTCTCCGGCGATTCAAGGCTGTCGTGAAGAAGCACGCGTCGTCTCGGGCACGCTTACCCCTCTCGCGCTGCGCCGCCGAAAGGACCACGCTTGGGGCGACCTGATGTAGGGCAGTGTCAGAAGGTAGTTCCAAGTGCCACGCCGGGTTGCATCGCCCCTCCGTCCTCCGAACTTGAGGAACCGCCACAGCGGACACATTCGCAGGAACCCTGCCGTTCCTTGGCAACAGGCACGCCCAGATCCCGAAGCCAAACTGGTAACTGGTAATACCTGACCCCCGCGCCCGATTGTTTCCCAATCGTGCGAACACCATCCCCGAAAGCGCCATTGTGTCCCCGCCCGCCGCACCTACCTTGTCCACGCCGGCATCGAAACGATTCACAGACATTCCACTGGAGACCCCACCATGAGCCACACCCTGTATCAGCCCTTTCGCCTGGGCCGTCTGACCCTGAAGAACCGCATCGTCATGGCGCCGATGACGCGCACGCGCGCCCTGGGCAACCTCGCCAATCCCTTGATCGCTCAGTACTATCAGCAGCGGTCCGAGGCGGGACTGATCATCACCGAAGGCACGTCTCCGTCGCCCAACGGCCTGGGCTACTGCAACATCCCCGGCCTGTTCAATGCCGAGCAGGCTCAGAGCTGGCGGGGCGTGACCGACGTTGTCCACGCCGAGGGCGCCGCCATCTTCGCGCAGTTGATGCACACGGGGCGCGTCAGCCACGAGGCCAACCTGCCCGCCGGCGCCCGGGTGCTGGCACCGTCGGCCGTCGTCACGCCCGGGCAGATGTTCACGATCCAGCACGGCATGCAGCCCCACTCGCTGCCGACCGAGATGACCGAAGCCGACATCGAGAAGACGTTGCAGGAGTACACCGATGCCGCCGACCATGCCATTCAGGCGGGCTTTGACGGCATCGAACTCCATGGCGCCAACGGCTATCTGATCGACCAGTTCTTGAACCTCGCGGCCAACCAGCGCACCGACCGCTGGGGCGGCAGCATCGAGAACCGCGCCCGCTTTGCCGTCGAGGCCGCCCGTCGCGCCGTCGCCCGCATCGGCGCCGACCGCGTGGGCATTCGCTTTTCGCCCTATGGCGCTAACAACGGCCAGTCGGCCCAGGGCGACACCGACCACGAGGCGCTGTACGGCTACCTCGCGGCGGAAATGGCCAAGCTGGGCCTTGCCTACGTGCACGTGGTAGACCACAGCGCGATGGGCGCACCGCCGGTCAGTGACAGCGTCAAGGCCCTGATCCGCAAGAACTTTGGCGGCACTTACATCCTGTCGGGAGGCTACGACGCCGAGCGCGCGCAGGCCGACCTCGACGCGGGCAAGGGCGAGCTGGTCGCGTTTGGCCGGCCGTTCATCGCCAACCCGCGACTGGTGACCAAGCTGCGCAACGGCGCGGCGCTGCTGCCGCTGGACCCGGCGACGCTGTACGCGCCCGGCCCCGAAGGCTACGTCGACTATCCGCTCGAGGGCTGACCCGCCCGAGGTCAGCGCACCAGCGTCGAGTGGGCGCCGTTGCCGTTGCCCGCGTCGTCGCCGCACTCGGTCGTGCGCAACAGGCACGTGTTGCCCCAGCCGCCGGTGTACTTCCAGCGGAAGTCCGAGCAGGCATTCGACATCGACGTGTGCTGGTCGCCGCTGAAATACCAGCCAGTGACCTGACATGCAGACGGTCCGCGGTCTTCGGGGCACGCGCCCGCGCCCTGGAAGCTCGATCCGTTCCACTGCGCCAGGCCGCTCATCGTCACGGTCGTGTCCCAGCTGGTCGCGGTCTGAAACAGGCGCGACGTGTTGTTGGCGCTGCCGTGCGTGCCGCGGACCAAGATGCGATAGGTGTTGGCCGTGCGGATCTTGTTGATGGCGGCGTCCGCCAGCTTCCAATTCGACGCGACAAAGGCGCGCGGGTCGGTGCGGATCGTGCCCGTGGCCGCGGCGTTCGAGTCGCAGCCCTGGGCGACCAACGTCCAGCCGCCGCCGTCGAAGACCATGTCGCAGAACAGCTGAACGGCCGCCGTCGCGTTCTCTCCCACCCAATAGACGCCGGACTTGGGCGAGTAGCCCTCAGATTTCGCGACGTTCAAGATGGCCAGACACGAGGCACCGGCCTTGGCCTTGGTGTAGCCGGTCGAGGCGATGCAGGTGGCGCTGCAGCCGTCGCCGTCCTTGACGTTGCCGTCGTCGCACTCTTCGGTGCCCAACAACTTGCCGTCACCACACACGGTCTGGCAGGTGGCGGAACAACCGTCGCCGTCGGTGTTGTTGCCGTCGTCGCACTGTTCGGTGGCGTCCAGAATGCCGTTGCCGCAGGTGTCGGCCAGGTTGCGCCACACGGCGCCGTCGCAATAGCGCACGGCCTTGATCTTCGAGTCGAAGTAAAGCGCGCCGGCGACCGTGGGGCCGCAAGGGATCGGCGGGTCGGCGGCATTCTTCAGCAGCAGGGCGCCACCGACACCGACCTTGGCCGAGGCCATGACCTGCACGTTGACGCTCCAGCCCTTCAGCGCGCCGTCGGTGCCGTTGTTCAGGAAGGCGGTGTCGACGACCTCCAAGTACCACTTTCCCTTGGGGTTCTTGCCGATCCATGTGGTCAGGTCGCCCGACACGGTCTTGGTCAGGCTGGGCCAGGTGGTCTTGACCGAGGTGCCCTTGGCGGTCTTGTTCCACAGCACGTACTTTGAGCCGCCGGGGTCGATGGCGGTGATCCTCAAGTTGGCCGTGTCACTGTTGGTGACTTCTGCAGAAATCGTCAGCACTTGGGCGATGCCGTAGTCGGGCACCTCGATCAGGTCGCTGATGCCCACCGGATTGTTGTCGGGCACATCCGTGGGCGTCTTGGTGCTGACCGCGACCTCATTGAACTGATTGGTCAGCAGGCCGTTCGACACCTCGTCCAGCGCGTCCTTGGGAAACGCCGTCGGGTCCATCGCCTGCACGCAAGCATACGTGCCGTCGGCTTGGATACCCTTCATCACCAGACCCGTGCCGCATGCCGCGTCGACCTTGGCCAGCACCGGCAGCCCCTCCAAGTCCGCATAGGCGCCCGAGATCGCGACCGTCGCCAGCGTGGCGGCCTTGGCGTACGCATTCAGGTCCGGCAAACCCAACAGGTCGGCATACGCCCCAGTCGTCGCCACCTTGGCCAGCTTGGCCGCCAGGGCATAGCCGCTCAGGTCGGGTCCACCGGACAGGTCGGCAAAGGCGCCTGACTTCGCGACCTTGGACAACGTCCCGCCGGCGATCAGGTCATCGATCACCTTGGCGTTCAGGTGCGCGGCCGTCACGCAGCCTGAGCAAGCCAAGCCCTCCGACAGCCCGGCGCGCCAAGCGAACAGGGTGCTGTGCAGCGGCTGCTTGGGCAGTGCTGGGTCCGCGCCGATCTGGATCC
>JBMOIG010000080.1:0-21379 GCA_049317445.1 Myxococcota bacterium
TGAGAGGCTCGTGCGATGACGCTCGACCTTCGCACGCTCGGCTTCGTCGCCATTCTCAGCATCATGGTGCAGACCTTCGCGCTCGTCCTGCAGTGGCGCGCGAACCGCGACCTGAGCGGCCCAGGGTGGTGGGCACTCGGGAACGCCGGCCTCATGGGTGGCTTCGCCTCGCTCTACGTCATGGGACCGCTGCACCTCGGGCCGGTCATGTTCATCGTGAGCGCGGTCGCGTGGGCGAGCAGCCTCGCGTGCTTGTATCACGGTGTCCGGCGCTTCCTGGGTCAGCCGACGCGACAGCACGTGGTGGTCGCGCTGATCCTCGGCGTGACGGTGCTCACCGCATACTTCACGTTCTTCGACGATCATGTGGCCTACCGGCGCGGCACGCTCTCCCTGTTCGCGGCTGCGTTCTCGCTCCTGATCTCGCTCGCCCTGGGCCGGGCCTCGCCGGCTTCGCGCCCGACGCGCGTGCTGATGGGCACGTTCGGCGCCACCGGGGGTTTCTTCCTCCTGCGGAGCGTGGCCAACTTCACCAGCGACGGCATGGGAGACGCGCCGGCGGGCGGACTCCTCCCGTGGATTCTCCCGCAGACCGTCGGGGTCTCGGCCATTCTCGTCCTGACGACGCTGTGGACCTACGGGCTCATCCTTCTGGTCGGTCAACGTCGGCTGGAAGAGCAGCACAAGGCGACGGACGCGCTCAAGCGGACGCTCGGCGAGCTGGAGATCGAGCGAGATCATGCGCAAGCGAGCGCGCGCATCGACAGCCTCACGCAGGTAGCCAACCGACGGGCCTTCGACGAGGCATTACGCGCTGAGTACTATCGACTCAAGCGCTCGGGAGCCCACAAGCTCTCGCTGCTGCTGCTCGATGTCGATCACTTCAAGCAGTACAACGACCTCTACGGACACCCTGCGGGCGACGCCTGCCTGCTACAGGTCGCCGCCGGGCTCAGGACGGTCGTCAAGCGCGCGCCGGACTTCATCGCGCGCTACGGCGGCGAGGAGTTCGCCGTCATCCTGCCGGACACAGACGGCGTCGGGACGCTCGCCGTCGCCGAGCGCATTCGGCGCGCGGTCGAGGAGCTCGCCATTCCGCACTCGGCCTCCGCGACGGCAAAGGTCGTTACGGTCAGCATCGGCGCGGTCAGCATCACAGCGAGTCGTGTCTCCGGTCCCGAGAGCGTGTTGGACCTCGCCGACAAGGCCCTCTATCGGGCCAAGTCGGGGGGGCGCAACCGGGTGGATTTCGACCACGCGGTGATGGCGGCGACCAACTCGCAGCTTCCG
Organism: Myxococcota bacterium; assembly: GCA_049317445.1. GTDB lineage: Bacteria > Myxococcota_A > UBA9042 > UBA9042 > UBA9042 > CAJBNH01. The sequence goes on from JBMOIG010000080.1 coordinate 1,291, forward strand.
GCGACGGGCCTCGCGCAGCTCGTGTGGCGCGAAGGAGCGGAGTCCGGAAATGCCACCATCGACACGCAACACAAGGAACTGTTCGCGGCGGCGAACGAGCTCCTTTCCGCGCTGGTCGAGGGCCGCAGCACAGAGGTCTGTTCGGCGCTGCTGGAGGCACTGGGGAAGGGTATCGAGACGCACCTGAGCACCGAAGAGGCCATCCTCCGCGATGCGGGGTATCCGGGGACGGAAGCGCACGCTCGCGGTCACGAGGTGCTGCTCGCGCGGGTCGCAGAGATGACAGCCGACTACGCGCGTGACGAGGTCTCTATCGGCGAGGTGTTCAGCTTCCTCGCCGATGAAGTGATCGTGCAGCACTTGTTCTTCGATGACGCGGACTTCTTCGAGCACCTCGCGGGGACGTCCGCTGACGGCGCGCCCCCCACCTGACCCGGTCGCCAGCTGCCGAATCCGGTACCTCGCCGCCAAGGCGTTGCGAAACCCCCAATCGCAGCCCATGATGCCGAATCAGGAGGCCCATGATGTTGCATTTTTCTGCACCGCGGCAGTCGATCCTGCTTGTGTTTCTGTCGCTGGCGGTGCTGACCTGCTCAACGCCTGCCGCGACGGAAGACCCCGTATCTACGCTGGACACCGTGGGAGACACGGCTGGTGACACGACCGTCTCAGACACGGTCACCCCAACCGCCGGCCTGCCCGCCGCCAAGGAGCTCTACGACCCGCTGGGCGTGCACACGGTGGCGATCGAGCTTCCAGCGGCCGATTTGCAGGCGATTCTTGCCGACGCGAAGGACGTTCAACGCGATCGCGTCTTTCATGCCGTCTCGGTGACCTTCGACGGCGAGAAGTTCGAGAACGTCGGCGCCCGCGTGTTTGGCGACGGCAGCATGCAGACCAATCCCAAGAAGCCCAACGTGAGGATCAAATTCAACCAGTTCACCCAAGGCTTCGACGGACCTGAAAACGTGCACAATTTGCGTCTGAAGGCCTCTGGCGCCGACCCGACCTTTCTGCGTGAACCGCTGTTCTATCACCTGCTGAATGAGTCTGGGGCCACGGCACCGCGGTTCAGCTTCGCCCGGGTGACCATCAACGGCGAGTCGTACGGCCTGTACCAGATCATCGAGCACGCCGACGGTCGCATGTTCAAGCACGCCTTCGGCAACGAGACCGGCAACGACTATGAGGCGATCAATGCCTGCGTGGGTCTGGTCTGCCCCACGGCCGACTGCTCGACGCTGCAGCAGTCCTTTCAGGTCGAGAAGGGCGACTTCAGTGACCTCCGCGCGCTGGCCCTTGCGATGAAGACCACGCCCGACGCTCAGCTGGAGGCCACCATCAGCCAATACGCAGACTTGGATGCCCTGCTGGCGGTGTATGCGGCCGAAGGCATCGCGGCGGACTACGACGGCGTGTCGGCCTCTGGCACGAACTTCGAGGTCTACAACGACGAGGCGACCGGCAAGCTCCACGTGATCCGCGGGGGCGCAGACGGCACGTTCTACGTGAAATACGCTCTCTTCCAACCGTGGGGCGCGCCCAACGTCTGGTGCGGCGACCGCGAGGAGGAGTTCTTCAAGCGAATGCTTGCGGTCCCGTCTCTCAAGGCCAAGCTGGAGGCCAAGTACCGCGAGATGCACTGCGGGGTGTTCGACCGGCTGACCGTCCTAGCGTGGCTGGAACAGTACGCCGCACCGCTGAAGGCCGAAATCGCCAACGACACCAAGACAATCATCCCCGCGTCGGACATGGACGGTCACCTCTACCAGCTCAAGAACTGGATCGTCGAGCGGGACCTCGAGCTCAAGCAGGTGTTCGGCACCTGCCCGTAACCGCCCAGGCCCGCACCGCGTGAATTGGCCCCGGCCGTGATTCGACGCACCGATCGGTGACGGCACGCCCTGCCCTTGCATCTCGCTGGCGAATTCGCGACCGTCCGCCGCCTCGAACGCCCGGCTGGCGTCCGCGAGTACGCGCATGCCCCCTGCCCTGTCCGAACGAACGCTCGTCTTCCTCGTCGGCGCCGTGCAGTTCGTCAACATCCTCGACTTCACGATGGTCATGCCGATGGGGCCGGACCTGGCCGCAGGTCTGGGCATCGCCACCTCGCATCTGGGCTGGATCGGCGGCGCGTACACGGCGGCGGCAGCGGTTTCCGGCTTGGCGGGGTCGTTCTTTCTTGAACGCTTTGATCGCAGGAAAGCCTTGGGCTGGGCGATGTTGGGTCTGGTCATCGGCACCGCTTTGGGGGCCGCCGCCGTTGACTTGTGGTCGCTGATCGCCGCGCGCATCGTCGCTGGCATGTTCGGCGGACCGGCCACGTCTCTGGCCATGGCGATCATTGCCGACGTGATTCCGCCGCAGCGTCGCGGTCGCGCGATGGGCAGCGTCATGGCGGCCTTCTCTGTCGCTTCGGTGCTGGGCGTGCCGGCGGGTCTCGAGCTTGCGCGTCAGGGGGGATGGCGCCTGCCCTTCCTTGCCGTCGCGGGTCTTGGTCTGGTGGTGGCGGCACTTGCAGTGTGGCGCTTGCCCCCGCTGCGGCTGCACATGCGCGAGGGCGTCCACCGCCGTCCGCAGCTGCTGCCCCTGTTACGGCGGCGGGAAGTCCAGCTGACCTACCTGACGACGACGATCCTGTTCATGGCCGGCTTCATGCTGATCCCCAATATCTCTGCGTATGTGCAGCACAATCTGGGCTACCCGCGCGAGCATCTGGGGCTGCTCTACCTGTTCGGCGGCGTCGTCAGCTTCTTTACGGTGCGGGGCACGGGCCGACTCGTCGACCGCTGGGGCGTGACGCGCATCGGCACCGTGGGAACCGCGCTGGTGATCGCCGTGCAGTACCTGGCCTTCTGCACAGAGCGACCGTGGCTGGCCGTGCCTGTCTGGTTCACCGTGTATTTCCTGGCCAACGGCGTGCGCAACGTGCCCTACAACACGCTGCTGACGCTGGTGCCGCGTCCCAACGAGCGCGCCGCCTTCCTGTCGCTGCAGTCGACCTTCCAGCACATGGCGGCCGCCGTGGGGGCCTTCCTGTCGTCGATGGTGCTGACTGAGCTGCCCGACGGCCGCCTGCGCCACGTCGACCACCTGGCGATGGTGTCGATGACGCTGTCGGTGCTGGCGCCACTGCTGTTTGTGTTGATCGAGGCTCGGGTCCGGTCGCGCAACGCCGCGTCGTCCCTGGCGATCTCGGCTCAGTAGACCTCGACCCGCCATCGCTTTTCGGCCACCAGCTGCGCCCGCTGCGTGGGCCAGTCGGTGCCATGCTGGGCGGCCAGATCCTGGAACGCCTCGTTCACCCCGGTTTCCATGCCCTTCATGCCGCACAGGAAGATCAGGGTGTTGGGCTGGGTCACCAGATTCCACAGGTCGCTGCCACCCTCCCGCAAGCGGTCCTGGACGTGCATGTGGTGGCCGTCGGTGGTCGATTGCTCGCGGCTCAGCGCGTAGATGGGCGTGAACCACGGCTCAGTCGCCAGCGCCTGCCACTCGTCGTAATACGGCAGTTCTGCGGCCGATCTGGCTCCCGCATACAGCAGCACCCGACCGCGCTGGCTGGCCGCGAGTCGCGCCAGCCGCTGCACGTAGCCTCGAAACGGCGCGATGCCGGTACCCGTCGAGATCATGATGAGGTTGTAAGAGGGGTCGTCGGGCGGGACCATCTCTTTGCCCGCGGGACCCGTCATGCGCAACACCTGACCCTCGGCCGCCTCGCACAAGTAGTTCGAGGCCATGCCGAAGCGATCGTTGCCATTTTCGTCGACGTACATCACCCGCTTGACGGTCAGCGTCAGGCTTGTGCCGACGCCGTCGTCACCGTCGCGGTCCGAGGCAATCGAGTACAGCCGCGGCACATTGGGCCGACCGCGCTCGTTCAGCCCCGGTGGCGGGATGCCAACGGCCTGCCCCTCCAGAAAGTGGAAGCTGTCCTTCGGAAACCGCAGGACGACGTGGCGCACCTCAGGCGTGCCGGGCGGTGTCAGGCGGATACTCCGCTCGACCGTCACCAGCAGCGGGTCGACGTTTTTGTACAAATTCAGGGGGATGTCGCGCTCGACGGTGGGAATGGTTTGCATGGTAACTCAGTAGCTTGCGGGTTTCGGCAGGCCGAGGCAAGAAAGCCCCCCACCTTCACTTTGGATGCTGGCGACGCGAAAACGGTTCAGCGCCGCGACTGCCGCCCCGACCTTCGCCGCCACCGCCCGCGAGTGAATCCGCTTTCGCCGCCGCGCGTCCCGTCGTAGGCTCCGACCGGCCGCACGGGCGTTCCGGGGGAACCCGTCAGGCTTCACCACATGTCCGCGTCCGACACACGCCGGGCGCCTAAACGACCAGGGGACCACTTCCATGAAAGCCATGCAGCTGCTGACCGTGCTGGCCGTCCTGCTGACCTCTGCGGCGACGGCGCAGGCCAAGGATGCCGGAGGATTCGACTTTCCCGACACGCTGACGGCGGCCGGCCAGACGCTGAAGCTCGTCGGCGTCGGCGTCCGCGTGAAGTGGATGGTCGACGTCTACGGCCTCGGCGCCTACCAGCTGACACCCACCCGCAAGGCCAGCCACCTGATCAACAGCGACGAGCCCAAGGCGGCGTGGTTGCACATGCTGCGCACCATCTCAGGCGACAAGATGCGCGACGCCATCGACGCCGGGCTGGAGGACAACGCCACCGAGGCCGAGCGCGCCCGCATGGCCCCTGAGGTCGACAGGCTGAAGAACGCCTTCCCGGCCGAGATCCGCAAGGGTTTGGACATCTTCTTCGTCTACCAACCCGGTCGCGGCATGACGCTGAAGGTCGGCGGTGTCGAGAAACTGACCGTCACCGACCGCAAGCTGGCGGTCGCGATGTGGTCGATGTGGTTCGGCAAGAATCCGGTCGACAAGGACATGAAGAACGCCATCTTGGGCGACTGACCTACGCCGCAAGCCACCTTCACCGTCTTCCGATCTTCCTCAAACCATGCTGGGATCCGAAGCCTTCCTTGAGGTGACCCGTGTCGCGTTGGCTTGCTCCGCTCCTCCTCCTCGCCTTCGTCTTCACCGCCTGCGCTGCGCCCCTGACGCACGTCCAGCCCGCGCAGGCCGTCGGCAAGGGCAACTGGCAGCTGGCGGCAACGGGTGGCATGACCGTGGCCACCAGTGCTCTGGACATCGTCGACGTGGGGCTCAACACCGCGCAGGACTTTCGCAACCGGCCGACGACCTGCACGGCCGACGACACCAGCACTTGCCTCGCCGCCAGCGAATTCCGCCCCTTGGCGCGCGCCCTCTATGCATCCGGGCTGGCCGCGCCGGTCGCTGCGGTGACCGAACTGTCTGTGCACTATGGCCTTTCCGACACCTGGGACGTGGGCGGGCGGCTGTCGACCGGCACGCAGCGACTGGACGTGGACTACCAGTTCCTGGCGCCGCCCGAAGGCCAGCGCGGCTGGTACGGCCTGGGCTCGTTCAGCTATAGCCATCAGGGCGCGCAGTTGCCGCCTGGAGTGGACAAGATCTTGGAATTCCTCGACATGGCCGACTACAGCCGCCACAATTTCGACCTGACGGCCGCTCTGGGCATGCGGCTGTCGAGCTACGGCTGGTTCACGTTTGGCGGCCGCTACATGCTCTCGCGGTACGCGCTGGACCTTCGCCCCAGCCTTGGCGTTGTGGACGACGTGACCAACATGGGCCCCAACATCGACAGCATCGTCGTCCACAGCCTGCCGAAGACCGACGAGGGTGGGTGGTCCCACACGGCCGGCGCCTTCGCCCACCTGATCGTCGGCTACAAGTACGTGTACGTGGGCTTCGAATTGTCGCTCGCTTGGTCGAGCACCCAAACCATGCTCCTCGGCCGCACCGAGTCGTTCGGGGACTTGGCGATCCAACCCAGCGTCAGCCTGCTGACCCGTTTCTGAAACACCCCCCGGAGGTCCCCGTGCCTGCTCTCGATCTCGTCGTCGTCCCGTCCTTTGCAGAGCGTTTGCCCATCACGCCCGGCGGCATCCTGACTCGCAAGCTGGGCGAGGACGAGCGCGTCAAATACGTCGGTTTCGCCATCGACGCGGGCGAGGAGCTGTCGGACCACTCGGCCACCGTTCCCGCGATGCTGGTGATGCTCGAGGGGCGGGCGACCATCAAGCTGGGCGAGGTGCCTTACGAGGCCGGGCCTGGCTTCTTCTGCCACATGCCGCCTGACCTGCATCACGCCGTGGTGGCTCACGAACCGACTCGGTTTCTTCTTGTTTTGCTTCGCAAGGGCGGGTAACCCCCGTCACCCCCGCCCAAACGCCACACGGACACGCCAGCATGGAAGACGGTGGAGACGGTGTCAGGACTTGGCACTTGACACCTTTCTGCACGCGCATAGCCGCAGAGAACCCGCGCCGCACCTGAAATCCACGGACATCCGCGAGGCACGACCGAACCGGCGACACCCTCGCGGTACCCGATGGACGCCGCTCGACAGGAGGTAGTTCGCGCGCCAAACTCATTCCATCATGCGCAGTTAGCATGGTTGACCGCGAATGCCCCGTGGCCCAGACTCCGCCGCGGACGCTCGGACCGAGCCGGCATCGGGCCGGTCTTGCGGCGGGCGAACGCGCTCACGGCCAGGTTTCCCTGTCTGCAGGCGTCGATCTCACGCGGGGGTGTGCGATCCTGACCCACTCTGCCACAGGTTCCGATTCGCCCTTCACCATCGTGTGCGGCTGCAGCCAGCAGACCTCAGAGGCCGAACTGCGCGCTCTGCTCGACGCCGGCGTGGGCGAGATCTACGCGGGCTATGCGCCGCGCCGTTGGCTCGACCGCCTGGGCATCGAGGTCTCTCCCAATCGCCGCTATCAGGTCGAGGGGCAACTGACCGACTCCGACCAACTGCGGCGCCACGCCGACATCGTGCGAGGTGCTGGCGCTGCCTTCGTCCTGGCCATCAACGACCACAGCTACGCTCCGGCGGCCCGTGCGCTGCTCGACGACGTGGTGGCGGCAGGGCTTGATGCGGGCGCCACGGGCTTCATCGTCGCCGACCTTTCCTTGCTCGCCGACCTGCGCAACAGTCTCGCGCCCGAGATCACGCTGATCGCAAGCACCGAAGCAGGCACCTACAACGCCGAGATGGCCGCCCTGCAGGTCGAAAAGGGCGCGCAACGCATTGTCTTTCCGCGCGAGATGGAGCTTGGCGAGATGGCCGCCATCGTGGGGGCGCTCGCCGGTCGAGACATCGCCTTCGAGGCCTTTGTTGCCCGCGAGTACTGCATCCACAGCTCGGCGGTGTGCTTTGCCACCCACGGATACGGACACGCCGCGAGCTTCTGCGCCGCATGGAACCGCAGGCAACTTGCCGACTTGCGCACGGGGGCGACCACCGACCTGCCGGCGTGTCCCACTCCGTGGCCGCCGGACCTGCCTTCCCGTCAAGCCATGGCCGACCTGCACCGCTGCGGCTTCTGCGCGTTGCAGCGGTGGCAGGCGTTGGGCATTCGCTACCTTAAGGTGCCCGGTCGCAGCAGCTCGGCGCTCGCGGCGGTGCGGAGGTTGCGGCAGGTTCTCGACGGCAAGGACCTGTCGCCGCAGGCTTGCCGACACCGTCTCGGCAGCGCAACGCTCTGCGATGGCGGCCAGTTCTGCTACTACGACCTCGACGCTGCCGACGTGGCGACACCGACCCTGGCGACACCGGATCCGACGACAGCGACGCTCGCGCCGCACCGCCATCACCCCCGAGAGCCGGCGCCAGGGCACGACGCCGCTGCCCACATCTCCGCGTCGCCGCAGGAAGTCGAGTCTGGCCTGTACTTGTCGTCTGGAACCTGGCCGATCGAGCTGCTGGATCGCCTGCAACGACTGGGGCTTGCGGGAGCCATGCGCGACGACCTGTTTGCGGGTGCGTGGGAGCGGGCCGCGGCCGAGCGGGCGCTCGCGGTCCTGCCCTCGCTCGGCATCGACCCAGGCCAGCCCCCGACGCGCGTGTACTTGGGCCTCGAGCTGTGCGGGCTGCGGTTGCCGTCTCGTGCTCGATTGGCCGGTGAAGTCGACCGCCTGCTCGACGCGGGCCTGGCCGTCAGTCTGGTGGCGCCGGTGACGTACCAGCGCTGGTGGCAGCCGTTGCTGCAGCGGATCGAGCCGATTCTCGCCGCGCACCCCCAGGTCGAGCTCGTGGTCAACGACCCGGGGCTTTTGCGCTACGCCAGCCGGGTGCTGCAAGTGCCCGTGGCGACGGGCAGAATCTTCAATCGGATGCGACGAGACCCGTTTGCGGGCGAGCCGAATCGACCGTCCCCCGCCCACACGAGCGCAGACCGGAAGGCGGCGGTTCTGGCGGTGCAGGACGCGTGCCACGGCCACCCGTACCTGGCAGATCCGTTCCACGAAGAACTGCTTGCAGCGCAGGGAGTTGTCGCCGTCGGCACCGATGTTCTGCCCACCGCCCTGTCGGGTCCGCTGGCCGCGGGCGTTACCCCCGTGCTGTACCTGCCGTGGGCCTATGTCGCCAGCACGCGCGCCTGCCCGACCGCCGCGCATGGCGGTGGGTCGGTGTCGCATCCGACACGGTCATGCGCGCAGCCCTGTCAGTCGTCGGTGGCCCTGCCCGAGTACGCGCACCTGACTCGGCGTGTCGTGCAGCGCGGGGCCGGGACGTTTCTCGACGTCAGCGCGGACATCGAACGTTTCGTCGCCTCGATGCGCCCTTCGCCCGGCCGGGTGGTGTTCGAGCCGTACGTGCCGTTCTAAACGCCTGATCGTCGATCCGCTACAGGCCACCGCGTTCACGCCGCCCTCCGCAGCCCGGCCACCGCCCGGGCTCCGCGCCCGTCGTACTGGTCCAGGTAGTGCAGCGCGTCGTCTACCAGCGCCTCGATGTTGGTGTGCCGATGATTTCGCGTGACGTTGTCGTGCAGGTTCAGCCAGACCCGCTCAATGGGATTGCCCTGCGGGCTGTACGGCGGCAGGTAGTGCAGCACGACCTTGCCACCGAGCGCCTCCACGGCCTTGAGCGTCTTCTTGCTGTGATGGATCACGTAGTTGTCGACGACCAGGTGCACGTTGCCTCGGTCGGCGTAGCGGCGCGCCACGTCCTGGCACAGCGCGATGAACAGCGCGCTGGCCTTGCGCTGCCCGGTCACGATGACCAGTTCCTTGCGTTCGCTGCGTTCCAGCGCGCCAGCCATGAACCACTTGGCGTTGCGGCCCGGCGTCATCAGCGCCTTGCGCTGGCCCGGCGGCGTCCAATCCGGGCCAGACTTGGGTTGAGGTGGACATCGACCTCGTCCTCGTACAGCACCACGTCCTCAGGCGGCAGCGCGTCGAGTTCTGCTTCCAGTTTCGCGAGTTGCTCAGGCGCATCCGGCGGCGTCAGGCGTATCGCCGGCTTGGGGCGCACCCGCCGGCATCGGACTTCGTGCAGCAAGCGGCCCATGTGCGTGCGGCTGATGCGGATTTCGGTCTGCACGAAGACCTCCAGGCCGACCAGTTCCACCGACCACGTCGGCCGCTGCCAGCCAAAGTCCGGCGGTTGCTTGGCGACCAGTTCCGGCAGCAGTGCCAGCACCTTGTCGCGCTCGGGGATGCGCACAACGCCCACTCGCCCATCAGCCAGGCCCGCCAGCCCGTGCGCCTCGAACGCCTGCACCGCCCGGATCACAGTCGAGCGTGCGTGCCCGGGCACCCGCGCCACCGCCGACTTGCTCAGGCCAGCCGCCAACGCCACCATCATGGCCGCGCGGTTGCGTTCCACCGGTGTTTTCGCCTCCTTGCGCATCCGTTTCAGGTCCTTCTTGTGCCTCGCCGCCTTCTCGTTCAAGCTTTCCATCGCAGTCCTTCTGGGGTTGGGGTTCCAGCTAAGCCTTTGGTAACCCCAGGAGGACTGCTCGTCGATCTTCTTGATGTTCTCCGTGTCGGCGCGCTTTCACGCCAACTGATCGAGATCGGTGGTCAGGCGTCTAAACGCCTGATCCTCGATCCGCTACAGGCCGCCGCGTTCAAGCCGCCCTCCGCAGCCCGGCCACGGCCCGGGCACCACGCCCGTCGTACTGGTCCAGGTAGTGCAGCGCGTCGTCTACCAGCGCCTCGATGTTGGTGTGCCGATGATTTCGCGTGACGTTGTCGTGCAGGTTCAGCCAGACCCGCTCAATGGGATTGCCCTGCGGGCTGTACGGCGGCAGGTAGTGCAGCACGACCTTGCCACCGAGCGCCTCCACGGCCTTGAGCGTCTTCTTGCTGTGATGGATCACGTAGTTGTCGACGACCAGGTGCACGTTGCCTCGGTCGGCGTAGCGGCGCGCCACGTCCTGGCACAGCGCGATGAACAGCGCGCTGGCCTTGCGCTGCCCGGTCACGATGACCAGTTCCTTGCGTTCGCTGCGTTCCAGCGCGCCAGCCATGAACCACTTGGCGTTGCGGCCCGGCGTCATCAGCGCCTTGCGCTGGCCCGGCGGCGTCCAATCCGGGCCAGACTTGGGTTGAGGTGGACATCGACCTCGTCCTCGTACAGCACCACGTCCTCAGGCGGCAGCGCGTCGAGTTCTGCTTCCAGTTTCGCGAGTTGCTCAGGCGCATCCGGCGGCGTCAGGCGTATCGCCGGCTTGGGGCGCACCCGCCGGCATCGGACTTCGTGCAGCAAGCGGCCCATGTGCGTGCGGCTGATGCGGATTTCGGTCTGCACGAAGACCTCCAGGCCGACCAGTTCCACCGACCACGTCGGCCGCTGCCAGCCAAAGTCCGGCGGTTGCTTGGCGACCAGTTCCGGCAGCAGTGCCAGCACCTTGTCGCGCTCGGGGATGCGCACAACGCCCACTCGCCCATCAGCCAGGCCCGCCAGCCCGTGCGCCTCGAACGCCTGCACCGCCCGGATCACAGTCGAGCGTGCGTGCCCGGGCACCCGCGCCACCGCCGACTTGCTCAGGCCAGCCGCCAACGCCACCATCATGGCCGCGCGGTTGCGTTCCACCGGTGTTTTCGCCTCCTTGCGCATCCGTTTCAGGTCCTTCTTGTGCCTCGCCGCCTTCTCGTTCAAGCTTTCCATCGCAGTCCTTCTGGGGTTGGGGTTCCAGCTAAGCCTTTGGTAACCCCAGGAGGACTGCTCGTCGATCTTCTTGATGTTCTCCGTGTCGGCGCGCTTTCACGCCAACTGATCGAGATCGGTGGTCAGGCGTCTAGCGGAAGAACCCCGCCTCGAGCCCCTTCTCGACGTCGCGCGGCAACGCGTTGGCGCTCAACGCGACGTCAGGAATGTGCCTGGTGAGCGGGTCTTCACGCAGGATCGTCAGCGCCTGCAAGCCGCTGAGGCCCGGCAGGTTGATGTCCATGAGGATCACCTCGGGCAGCGCCGTGCGCGCGACTTCGATGCCCCGCGTCGCCTCGGTCGCCGACAGCAACTGCATGTCGGATCGCCGCGCGATCAACTGCTGGATCAGCATGAGGTTCGCCGGATTGCCTTCCACGTACAGCAGGGTATGACGTCGCGCGCTCTGGGGTTCGAGCGCACTCGATGTCGTCGGCGGTGCCAATTCCTGGATGGCCATGCCCGGTTGGATGCACTCTTTGAATTGGATCCAGAAGACGCTGCCGACACCGACCGTACTCGTCACACCGATGGATCCTCCGATCAATTCAGTAAGTTGTTTCGAGACCATCAGGCCAATGCCCGTGCCTTCTTCGGTGCCGTGTTGTTGCCCCAGCCGGTTGAAGGACTGGAACAATTGCGCCACCTTCTCCTCCGGCAGCCCAGCTCCGGTATCCGTAACCGAAATCAGGACGTGTGCGTCGGTAGTCAATGTACAAGCGACCGCCACCTCGCCGCCCACCTTGTTGTATTTGATGGCATTCGAGAGGAGGTTGATGATGACCTGCTTCAAGCGGGTCCGGTCGACATGAACAAAGACGGGCGCCCCGAAGCGAGGAAACGCCATCTTGATGCCGCGCCGCACCGCCTGGGGCTGGATCATGGCTTGGCATTGCTGCAGCACGGAGCCAAGCGCCACCGGCTCCGGCGACAGGGAGATGCGCCCGGATTCGATCACCGCGAGGTCGAGGATCTCGTTGATCAGACGAAGCAAGTACCAACCCGCTTGCGAGATCTGCTCGATGCTTGCCCGGGCCGACTCGGATGGCGGCGGCGTGTCGGATTCCATCAGTTGGGCAAAGCCGAGAATGGCATTGAGCGGGCTGCGCAGCTCGTGGCTCATGCTGGAAAGAAAGTCCGATTTCGCTAAGTTGGCCTTCTCGGCGGCGACCTTGGTGCGGACCAGCTCGATATTCTATTCCTGCAGCGCGAGTAGAGAATCGCGCAAGCGTTCGTCCAGGCTACGACGCTCTTCCTCGATCTGCTTGCGTGCAGTGTTGTCGGTGCCGATCAGCAGGTGGCCGATGATGAAGCTGAGTGCGTCGCGCAGCGCCGTGACCGAGACCACCGCCGGAAAGCGACTGCCATCCTTGCGGATATACGTGAGTTCGTAGATGTCTTCGATGCCGCGCGAGGCCTTGAACACCTGGGCCTCGAACCCGCGCAAGATCGGTGTGGAAAGCTCGATGCTCAGCGCCTTGGCACGCGCAATCACCTCCTGAGGGTGTACATCCAAACCACCACCACCTCGACGCAACCCCTCGCAACCACCCCGCCAGTCCCCGTCCCCGCACCTTCCAAGGCTCAAACGACCAGCGCGGAGGTGAACGTGCACCTCAAAATCGTAGTGGTCAAGCCCGATTGAGGGTGCCGAGCAGCCCTGCGGACAGACCGGTCCACCCGAGCGGCCAAGCGCGCCCTCAAGATGCCCGGTCTGCTGTCGGGCGAACCGCGTGTCAGGCGGCGTAGTCCAGCGGCGGGAGCTCGTCGAGTGCATCGAAGTCGGCACTGTCGGAGGGATCCAGCCCCCAAACGTCCTCAGGCGGCCCACGGATCGACTCGATGTCTTCGGAATCAGGCCATAAGCCCACGTAACGCAGAGCCTGCCCTGAGCGCAGCCGAAGGGATCCTCTCGACCTGCTGCGCGTCCATGACCGGCGCCGTCACCACCCGCCGACCGGCGTATTGGACGAGTGGCGACTGCACGGTCGCGGACTCGTTGCCAAGCCCTGGCGTCATGGCATCCCCCTTCACGTCTTGCGCCGGGAACGCTCCCACTGCGCGCTCGCCAGCACGGCGTCGAACTCATCTGCGGCGTAGGCGCCCAGCAACCGCTTGACCATGCCGCGCGCCTTGTCGAGATCCACTAGGTCGGACTGCAACAGCGCTTCGAGGTCGGCGGCGTCCTTCTTGCGGCGTGCGACCATCTTCATGACCACGAGGTACTCGGGGCTGGCCACGGGCAGCGGCAAGCCCTCGATACGTCGCGGGAACTCCAGCGCCTCTTCGAAGACCTTGGCGTAGTCGTCGGCGCGGACGATCCAATCGACCGGCACGCCGCCCGGCGTGTGCGTCTGCACGCCGCCAAAGGTCAGCGCTTCCTCGGCGGGCAGGCTGTCCGGCAGCCGTTCGGCTGCGACGTCGATGTCGGCGGTCAAACGGTCCGAACCGTAGAACTGCAAGGCGCAGCCGCCGATGAGCAGCACGCGCAGGCGTTCGGCCCGAGCGATGTCGGCGATCTCGGCCATGCCGGCGTCGATCTCGCGCTGGTCGAGGAAGCGCTTGCGCGGAGGGTAGTTCGTCATGGGTTGGACTCCCAGAGGTGGTCGGGGATGCGGAGCTGGCCGGACATGAGTTGGTGGAGGGTCGTGGTGAAGAGGCGGCGGCGGGTGCGCAGCACAAGGGCTGCTGACTCCATGGCGGCGTCAACAGGTGCCAGCACGGTCACCAACTCGATCCGCTCAGCGGGATCCGCTGGTACTGCCACTATCTGCTGACCGAAGAGGGGTGTAGTACATCCAAAGCACCACCACCTCGACGCAACCCCTCGCAACCACCCCGCCAGTCCCGGTCCCCGGACCTTCCAAGGCTCAAACGACCAGCGCGGAGGTGAACGTGCACCTCAAACTCCTAGTGGTCAAGCCCGATTGAAGGTGCCGAGCAGCCCTGCGGACAGACCGGTCCACCCGAGCGGCCAAGTGCGCCCTCAGGATGCCCGGTCTGCTGTCGGGCGAACCGCGTGTCAGGCGGCGTGGTCCAGCGGCGAACCGCGTGGCTTGCCCTGTCGATGACCGTCGCTATCGCTTTGGCCAGCGGCTGCACCTCCGAACCCAAGACGCCTGCGCAGGCTGGCGAGGACCGGTCCGAGCAGAGGATGGTTCAGCAGGACACGGTCGTCCAGGACAGCACCTCGGCCGCGCTGGTAGCCGATACGCTGGTATGCGGCAAGCAGCCCCCCGCCATCGGTTGCCTGCCGGGCTGTGCGACCCCTACCGACGCGACCTGCGCGGACTCGAACTGCTGCGAAGACTATGGAATGTGCAAAGCTCAGGATGACGCTTGCCTTGCCTTGACCGACGCCGATTGCGCGCCGACGAACCTGTGCACCAACGGCGGCTCGTGCCATGCCTTGAAGGGCTCCTGCGTCACGACCGCAGAGAGCTGCGCCGCCTCAGGCAACTGCCAGCAACACGGCATGTGCTCGAAGGTCGGCGACTTGTGCCGGGCCGCGAGTGACGCCGACTGCGCCAAGGGCCAGGACTGTACCCAAAATGGTCAGTGCAGCGCCCAAGACGGCATCTGCTACGCACTGAAGGACGCCGACTGCGCCGGCAAGCCCGTCTGCGTGGAGCAGGCGCGCTGCCATGCCGACGGCGGCTCCTGCTTCGCGCTTTCCCAAGCCGACTGCACGGGTTCGCTGGCCTGCCAGACGGACGGCAAGTGCAAGTTCCAGATCGAGGCGGGCATTCAGGGCAAGTGCGTGGCCGGCAGCACCGCCGACTGCGAGGCGTCGAGCGCTTGTCAGCAAGAGGGGGTGTGCACCTTCGACGCCAAGTACCAGACCTGCTCGGGCGGTTCGGCCGGAGAAGCGGACGGCAAGCCGTGAGGGGCCAGGAAGGGGGTGGGGACAGGCTTCCATGCCTGGCCGCGCGATTCGTGCGACCGCTCCCGCTTCGGTGGCCAGATCCACCGGTATTTTGCGCATCTGGCCACCGTCGCCACGGATTGCTGTGGACGTACGAGATCTTCTCGTCCAGTTCTCCGCCCGGTACGACGATGCGGTCATAGCCGTCGCGCTGCCACACCGGCGCACGCCGAAGCCCGAGGCCGACACGTCCGATGCCACGAGACGTCGCTTCCGAGGGACCTTGGCCGCAGGCCTTCCTGGACCTTGGCTGCGGCGCCCCCAATGCTACACAGGGACCGTCGAGGCTTGGGGGCGAAGTCCAGACAACCCGATAAGCGGCTGGTATGGGCTCAAGAAGGGTCTTCGGGGACGGTTCGGTGTCTACATTCCCCCGCTCATGGAAGAACTTGGGCTCGTGGAGCTCGAGCATAATCCCAAGGGCAACAGGATGCGGGCAAAGTAGGCTTGGGGGACGGGACCCTCTTGACCGACGAGGCCTTGACTGCAATCCGCGAGTCGATAGGCTCGGCCATGGGCACCGCTTCGTGTCCATTACAATCCTTGGGGGACCCATGAATCTTACGGTGACTGCGCGCCTTGCGGCGTGCGTTGCGATATTGCTTCTCTTCACGCTTCCGGCAGTTTCGTTTGCTGAGGACCATCCCGGCTGGGCCGAGGCCACCTCTGGCAATGGCGACTATGGCTACCTTCGCAAGTGGTTCTTTGAGGATGGCTGCCCCGGCAAAGGCTTCACGGCCTGCAAGGACTTCAAGGCGGCTCTGACCATCGGCGACAAGTTCCCGACCCCGCTGGTAACTGACGCGCTCGTCTTCGGCGGCGACAACCTCTCCAGCAAGAGCTGTATCCCCGCGTGGGGCTGCGCCACGATGATCCCCTCTCTGGAGCTCATAGGAATGCGGGGCAGTCCTGACGACAAGGCCCTGCTCGACGGCTTTTTCGCCAACGCCGAGCTTTGGGAAAGCAATCACGCCAGAACCCGCCGGGCGGTGCTGGTCCGCATTCTGGGGTGGTACGGCGACAAGACGTTCGCCCCTGTGATCAAGTCGATGGTCGAGTTCGAACCCGGCCTCGAGTTTAGCAATGTCGCCCTTGCTTCGGCGGCAGCGCTGTTCGAGCAGTGGGGTGACAACAGCCTGATTGAGACTTGCCAGGCCACCTTCGACCCCAGCATCGACTCCCCGGCGATCCAGGACGCCCGGTCGGCGTGCGCTCACTACCTGCTCAAGTTCGGAGACAAGACCGTTGCCGGCAAGCTCAAGCGCGCCAAGCCCGGCAGCGACGCCTACACCGCAGTCTTGTTGGGCGGCATGGGCGACAGCAGCAACAAGGCCGAATGGCAGACGACCGTCAAGGACTTCGCTGGCAGCCCCGATCGCACTGAGCGGGCCGCGGCGTTGGCTGCCTTGGCGCTGTTGGGCGATGCCAAGGCCGAGAAGGAATACCTGGCGCTGCTGACGGGCAAGAACCCCGACGCCGCCTTCGAACATGCGCAGATTCTCTCGATCCTGCAGGGCACTCCGCTTGCCAAGAAGGCGGCTGCGGCCGTCAAGAAGGTCGTAGGCAAGCTGGACGCCAAAGACAAGATCGGCCGCACTCGCGCGATGATGGTCGCTTTCCTGCTGCGAAGCGGCGATGCGTCGGTGCTGCCGGATGCCGTTGCGCTGTTCGCGTCGGATGACACCGACGTGCGCGGCCAGCTGGCGGGGGCTCTGGCGGGCACACTGCGCGGTGGTCCGTTCGTCGGTCCCAGCAACGGGATCTACGGCGGTGCGCCGGTTGCGGGTCTGGGAAAGGTGTTGGACGAGGCTTGGGGCAACGAGTCCGACCTCGGCGTGAAGACGTCGATCGCGCAGGCTTGGGTCATGCTGCGGTCAGTCGGCGGAAACTGAGGCCCGCGGTTGAGAGCCGTTTCTTGCCAACTGTAGAGAAGCAACGGCTGGGAGCCCTGCGGACGCTCATCCCGACAGGCTCCGTGGATCATTTGGCTACACCGACCTCGCGAGCGTGCGCAAGCGGATCGACGAGCTCCGCGCAAAGGCCGCGCTCAGCCCTCAGGCCAGGGCCGACGTTCTTGTCGCCGTTCGCCTCGCGAACCTTCACACGAAGCTCGCAGCGTTGGTTGTGGCGCTTGAGTAGAGAGCGCCCGCCCGTGCAGCGGACGAGCCCCTCGGCCCCTTTTCTCCGGTCCGCCGCTGCAAGGCGTCCGCGCCCACCCGCCGCCCCGAATTCCCCGGCCCCCGGCGTCGACCGCGATTGAGGAGCCTCCATGCCCACGACACCCGCGCTGCTCGACATCCTCTCGGTTCAGACCGCGGCAAACGGTCGGCTTTTCCTGCGGTTTTCGGATGCGACTGCTGGCGGCGTGACCGCCTAACCAACAACAAGCCGCAAACACGCAAGACGGGTTACGCTACGCCGCCACGTGCAATTCGCCTCCGGGTGCGATTTCTCCTGGCCTCAGTCGCAATCCTGGCGACGATGACCGCCTGCGGAAGCACCGACACCCCCGCCGAGCCCGAGCTCGACACCAGCGCCGACGACCTGCGCGTGTTCAGCTTGGGCGAGCACACCCTGCGCGACTGCATCTTGTCCACACGGTGCCAGTACCGGCCGACTCACGGCGGCAGACCAGCCTTCACTCCGTATTCCTGACGACACTGTGAGCCCAGCTCACCCCCGCAACACCGCTTGGCCTTCTTGCCACTGCCGCACGGGCCCACCCCGCCACACTTGACATGCACATGCATGTCCGACACCTTGTGCGCATGAGAACCACCGTCGAACTGAAAGACGAACATCGCTCAGCCCTGCTCGAACTGGCCGGACGTCGCGGCCTGAAGGGCTTCTCGGACTTGGTCGGCGAAGCCATCGAGGTCTACCTGCAAAGCCAGGCGCACATGAACGAAAGCTTGAAACGCGCGCTGCGGGCGCAGGGCTCGCTGAACGCAGACGAGGCGGACGACCTTCGCATCGGCGTGGCCCAAGTGCGGTCGAGCTGGCGCGACGGCCTGTCGGCGCTGGCCCCTGCCGACGATGAACCCGAGGCATCCAAATGATCGTCGCCGACACGGACGTGCTCATCGACTTTCTGCGCGGCGCCGAGCCCATGGCCGAGCGGATTGCCTTCGAGCTGAGCAAGGGCTTTGTCGCGACGACCGCGATCAACGCGTTCGAGCTCGAGGCTGGCGCACACGGTCCGCGCCAGAAGCTGGCCGTCGACGACCTGCTGGGGGCGCTGCACATCTTTCCGCTGGGACGCACCGCCGCGCTTCGTGCCGGCGCCTTGCATCGCGACCTGGTCTCGCGAGGTCAGGGCATCGGCATGGCCGACAGCCTCATCGCGGCCATCTGCCTCGAAGAGAACGGCATGTTGCTCACGCGCAACCGCAAGCATTTCGAGCGGGTCGCTGGCCTTAAGTTGTCGATGGGGTCGGTGGGATAGGCGGCGGGCAAGGGACTGGCTTCCTTCTGAGCGGAGCCACACCGGCGTCTCAGGTGGGTTTTGTCGCTTCCCTACGATCTTCGTTTCTGCTGTACAATTGGACGTTCACTTTCATGTTTTGTCCGCAGACGGGGTGTGGGAGGACCTAAAGATCCATCGCATCTTGCATAATAGCTAGTGATCATGCATACTTGCCACGCAAACGAGGAGCGTGGCCATGGCGGATCGACGGGTGGAGAAGTGGACGCGGGAGAAGTCGATGGCGGGGGAGTTCGCCGCGGACCTCGGCGATGCGCGGCGCAATCGGCGGGCGCAGCAGGTCGGGTCGGAACTGGCCCGCAAGCCTGAGTTGTCCCTGCCGAAAGTGTTCGCGGATGAGGCCCAGCTCCAGGCGGTATACGACCTGCTGGGCAACGACCTGGTGGCCTGGCGTGACCTGCTCAAGCCGCACATCGAGCGCACGCACGAGCGAGCGCGCGGCGCCGGCGACGTCCTGGCCGTCCACGACACGACGGACGTGGCGTTTCGACTGTACTGGCCCGACGAGCAGCGCCAGGACATGATCAGCATGTCCTCGCGAACGCAAGGTTTCTTCCTCCACACCAGCCTGTGCGTGACGGCGACGGGCCCGGTGCTGCCGCTGGGCGTGCTCGACCTGCAGCCGTACGTGAACCGCAAGAAGCTGGCGGCCAGCGGTGCGGAAACCCAGAAGTTCTGGGCGACGGAAGAGGGCGTGTTCGACAACGAGCAGGAGCGTTGGTTCCGCAGCGTCGCAGTGGCGGACGATGAACTGGGACACCGCGGCGTGCGGCCGATTCACGTCATGGACCGCGAGACGGACAGCTACGGCCTGTTGTCGTGGATGGCACACCACGACTTCCGCTTCGTGGTTCGCTGCGACGATTCGCGCAAGGCGCGGTGCGACGCGGAGATGCGCGCTGTGGGTGTGGTGGACGTCGAACTCGGCGAGCGCTTTCCGCTGCGCAGCGGCTCCAAGGCGGACAAGCATCCGCCGCGGCGTGCGCGCAGTGCTCGGCTGACCGTACGCTCGGCGCCCGTCACGCTTCAACGCACGAAAACGGTGAAGGATCAGAGCTGGTCGCCGCCCGGGTTCGAGCAGCCCAAGACGTTAGGCCTGAACCTGGTCGAGGCGATCGAACTCGCCCCGCCTGCCGGCGAGAAGGCGGTGCGTTGGCTGCTCTTGACCAAAGAACCCATCGGAACCGAGGCGGAAGTGCTGCGCGTTCTCGACTGGTACCGACGGCGCTGGATCATCGAGGAGTTCTTCAAGGCGACGAAGACAGGCTGCCGCCTTGAGAAGCGCCAGTTGGACAGCGCCGCGGCGATGCTGCGCATGGTGGCGTTCCTGCTGCCGTCGGCATGGCGCCTGCTGCTGCTGCGCAGCGCGTCTCAGCAGATGCCGGACCTCGCCTGGCACCACCTGCTCACCCCCCTGGAATTCCGCATCCTGCAAAGGATGTTGCCCAAGTTCAAGCTAACCAAGGCGGCGACAGTGGCGCAGTGCTACCTGGCCATCGCCAGGCTCGGCGGTCACCTCAAGCGCAACGGGCCGCCCGGCTGGCAGTCGCTGCAAGCGGGATGGGCAAGACTGCAAGAATTGTCGCTAGGTGCGAAGGTCGGGGGGCGAGATGCGATCAATCTTTAG
>JBMOIG010000081.1:0-20959 GCA_049317445.1 Myxococcota bacterium
AGCTCTCGTGGCGGTAGAAGCCGGTGACCCGCTTCAGCACGTCGATCAGGTCGGTGCCGTCGTGCATGACGACGATACCGGCGGTGCCGAACATCGAGCCCACGCCCTTCAGGCCGTCGAAGTCCATGGACGTGACCTGATCCACCTGCTCGGCGGTCAGGAACGGGCACGACGAGCCGCCGGGGATCACGCCCAGCAGCTCGCGGTCGTCGAGGATACCGCCGGCAAGGTCGTAGATGATCTCGCGCATCGACAGGCCCAGCTTGACCTCGAACAGTCCCGGCTTCTTCACGTGGCCACTGACGCCGACCAGCTTGGTGCCGCCATTCTTGGGCGTTCCCAGCGCGTTGAAGCCGTCGGCGCCGATCTCGAGGATCACGGGCACGCACGCCAACGTCTCGACGTTGTTGACGATGGTGGGCATCCCGAACAGGCCGATGTTGGCGGGAAACGGAGGCTTCAGGCGGGGTTGTCCGGGCTTGCCCTCGATCGACTCGATCAGCGCCGTCTCCTCGCCGCAGATGTACGCGCCCGCGCCGGGGTGGGTGTAGATCTCGAGGTCGAAGCCGGAGCCTTGGATGTCCTTGCCCAACCAGCCGGCCTTGCGCGCGTCGGCAATGGCCTTCTCCATCACGTCGATGGCGCGCCAGAACTCGCCGCGGATGTAGATGTAGCAGGTGTGGATGTTCAGGGCGTACGAGGTCAGCAGGCAGCCCTCGATCAGCCGGAAAGGGTCGTCTTCGAGGAAGTAGCGGTCCTTGAACGTGCCGGGCTCGCCCTCGTCGGCATTGACGACCAAGTAGCGAGGACGGCCGTCGTTCGGCAGGAAGCCCCACTTCACGCCAGCGGGAAAGCCAGCTCCGCCGCGACCACGCAGGTTGGCCGCCTTGACCTCGTTGTGGATGGCGGCGGGACCTTGGGCAACCCACTTCGGCCAGACGCCGAAGCCGCCGAGTTTCTTGTACTCGGCCAGCTTGGTCAGGTCCTTGCCCAGGTGGTTGCGCAGCAGTACGCGATGCTCAGGCATGGGCGGCCTCCGTCTCGGGCGACTTTTCGGTCCGCTGGGTGCGCAACTCTTCGATCAGCGCCTTCAGCCCGTCGGGCGTGACGTTGAAATAGTCCTTCTTGTTGACCTGCAGCGCGGGGGCATAGCCGCAGGCCGCAAGGCACTGGACGATCTCCAGCGTAAACAGGCCGTCTGGCGTCGTCTCACCGGGGCCGATGCCCAGCACATCCCGCACCAGCCCGACCAGATGGTCCGAGCCGCGAAGGCCACAGGAAACATTTGCGCAAATTTGCAAGTGCCACGTCCCCACCGGCTTCTTGCGGAGCATGGTGTAGAACATGGCCGTCGCGAACACCGACGCAAGCGGTAGCTCGAGCTCGTCGGCGACCAGTTGCATGACGGCGTCCGACAGATGACCGAACTGGTCCTGAGCGACGTACAGCGTGGGAATCAACGCTGCCTGCTTGCGCGGATAGCGCGCGACCAACTCGGCGATCCTCTGCTTCGAGGCGCTCGAGAATGTCAGGGAACCCATCATGAAGACCTCGGACCGGGGGTGACCGCGTGCGGCGGCCGGGATGCCGGCGCGCCGTCGTCTGGACCGAAGGAACGGGCCACGCCAAACGGGAAGCGCGCTCGGGCGTGGCCGGGGGCGAAACACATGATGCTGTCGAACGCCGACCAGGACCCTTCCCAGCAGTCACCGGCCGCGGACGCTCTCGATTCGGGGAGCCCGATCCCGCCGAAACAACGACGGCAACGGACTGCGGCTACTTAGACGGGGGTCCGCCGAATGTCAAGGCACCCCCTCCCGCCACAGCACAAGGTTCGTGGCGCCATGCGGGGTTGGCGATCTTTGACCTTTCGGTCAGGTATTGTGCAAGTCATGGTTTTTGCGTGATGCAGCGCCCCAGCCTAGAGTCCGAAACACCCGCCTGGCCCGGAGTCGACGGGTGACCCCTGCGAAGAGGAGAGCGAGATGCGCGGATTCATTCTGGCGGCAGGCTTGGGCACCCGCCTGCGACCCTGGACCGACCTGGTTCCCAAGCCGCTGGTCGAGATCGGTGGCGAGCCGCTGATCGAGCGCGCCGTGCGCCAGCTGGCCAAAGCGGGTGTGCGGGATATCGGCGTGAATTTGTTTCATCTGGGCGAGCAGATCCGCGACCGAATGGGCGACGGCCGACAGCTGGGCGTGCGCCTGACGTGGTTCGACGAACGGCCGGAGATCTTGGGCACTGGCGGCGGGTTGAAGAACGCGGAGACTTTCCTGCGAGGTGGAACGGCCGGCGCTTTTCTGCTGGTCAACGGCGACGTCTGGCACGACTTCGATCTGAGCGGGGTGATCGCCTCGCACCAGCCGGGGTCGCTGGCCACGCTGGCGATGCACCGGACAGCGCGGCGCCCGGAACTCCATACGGTCGGGTGCGCCAAAGATGGCGCGAACGTTGGCAGCATCGTGCATATCGGTGGCAAGCCTTCGCCACAACCGCATGACTTCATGGCGATCTACACGGGAATCGCAGTGTACGGCGTGCAGATGCTCGACTGGCTGCCCGCCCGAGTGCAGAGCGGCCTCGTCAGCCATGGCTTGTTGCCGGCGATGCTGGCTGGGGTCGAGGTGCGCTGGGTCGAACCTCAAGGCGCTTGGTACGACTGCGGCACGCCGTCCGAGGTGCTGCGGGCAAGCCACTACGCGCTGAGTGAACGGAGCGGGAGTCTGGCACGCTCGGCCTTGATCGGCTGAAGGCGCAGGGGGCGGTCCGCAGTTACTTCAGGTTGAACTGCACTTCGGTCGAGCCGATGTGAATGCGGTCGCCGTCCTTCAGAAACACCTTGTGGACGCGCTGACCGTTGACCAGGATGCCGTTGGTCGAGTTCATATCCGCGACTTCATAGCGCATCTGGTCGATCTTGATGGCAGCGTGACGGCGTGACACCGACCCGTCCTGAATGACGATGGTGTTGCCCTTCATCGAACCGATGGTGGTGACGTCGTCGATGAGCGGGAAGGTCTCGCCGGCCAGCGGTCCGGCCAGAACGACCAGCTTGCCGCGCGAGGGTCCGTCGTACTCCTGACGCTGGTTGCCGCCCGAGCCCGAGCCTTCGTCCGACCCCTTGCGACGCGATACGAAGACGATCAGGAAGATGATCAGGCCGATGCCGAGCAGGCCGCCGACCACGATGCCGACCCACTTGAGGATCGCGCCCCAAGCGATGCTGGGCTTGGGCATGCGGACGTCGTTGAACACCGCCTCGGAGACCGCGCCGTCCTTCATCGCAACGCTCAAGCCGATGACGTGGTTGACCTCGTCCTTGCCCTTGACCGGCTCGCCTCCCTCGGGGATGTCGGCCAGCACCGCCTTGATGACGTACTGCTTCTTGATGCGCCCCGCGATGCTGTCCCAGACCGACGGGATGCTGCCGAACCCTTCCTTGGCCGTCGGGTCGATGCCCTTGTAGACGCCGCCCGTGCTGTTCGCGATGGTCTGCAGCAGCGGCAGGTACATCGGGTCGTCGGCGGTGTAGCCGATGGCGTGGATCCGGATCTTGTACTCCTCATACTTGTCCAACACGTTCTGGATCTTCGAGATCAGCTTGTCCTTGCGCGTCTCGCGGTCTTTGCCGTCCGACATGATGACGATGAAGCGCCGACGCGCCGAACCCAGTTTCTCCAGATTTTCGGCTAGATAATTCATCGACTTGTCGATGGCCCGGACGATTTCGGGCGACAGCGTCTGGGTGCCGACCTGCTTGCCCAGGTTGTTCTCGGGCAGGGCATCCCCGTCGGGCACGGTCGCGTTGCTGACAGCCTCTGCCGCCTGCTTGAAATCACTGGCGAACGAGTAGACCACCTCGTGTGGGAAGCCCTCGCGGTACTGCACGACGGCGACCTTGTCGTTGCCCGACAGCATTTTGATGAAGCTGGCGGCGCCTTCCTTCTCCTGCTGATACGTCGAGTGTTCTTCGGACTCCCCCATCGCTTGGTAGGCCCGCGACGCATTCAGCAAAAGCACGACCGCGATCGGCTCACCGGCGTCCTGCGCCGTCTGCAGCTGAATGTCGGAGGTGACGAGCGGCTTGCCACTTGCGGTGAGCTTCAGGTCGGCCGGCGACAGGTTCTCGACCGGGTTGCCCTTTACGTCCAGCACGTCGACGTACATCGTCAACGTCCTTTCCTTGGCATCGTAGGCGACGTGATCGATGACCACGCGGCTGTCGGCCAGGGCCAGACCGGGCAGGAGCAGGGCAAGCGCAGCCAGAGCCAGGCTCCAGCGCTTCCAAGGCAGCATGGCTTCCTCCGTTACTCGACGGACTTGAACTTCATCTCGGAGCGGCCGAGGCGGACCTTGTCGTTGTCGATCAAGTCCTCCTTCGAGACTCGGCGCTCGTTCAGATAGGTGCCGTTGGTCGAGTCGAGGTCGACCAAGGTGAACACCCCGTTTTCATGGCGAATGACCGCGTGCTTGGACGACAGGTAGGGGTCCGTCAGAACGACGTCGCAGTCGGCGGCGGTGCCCATCACGTTCTTGCCGTCGACCAGACGAAAGTCGCGCCCGCGCAGCTCGCCGTTCATCACGACGACCCAACCGACCACGGGCTTGAAGGTGCCGCGGTTGATCTGGTTCAAATCGATGGCGACCGTCTTCTCGGGCTCGGCATAGTCACCGCCACCGCCGCGAGAATCCTGACGCTCCGGCTCGGAGCGCTTCTTGCTGAACCACCCCATGTCGCCTCCCTTGGCTTTCTCTTTCGGCTTCTCGTCCTTCTTGCCGCCCTTGACCGCACCCTTGACCGCTTTGCCCGGCGCATCGACCGCCTTGTTGAACTGCTTGGCCGCGCCGGTCTTCGCCTTGGTGAGGACGCCCGCCTTCTTGGCGTTTGCGGTGTTGACGACGTTGTCGATGCGTCCCTGACCGAGGGCGCGGAAGAAGTCCCAGATCACGCCGTCCTCCCGTACCCTTTGGTCAAGTCGCTGCGGTCGTCACGATCCTGCCGTCCCGAACCGCGCCAAGAATGGCACAGCCGCGCGGACGCGAGCAAGCAGGGTCAGGCCTTGCGTGCCGTCGGCTGGTACGCCCACATCTTGAACACGTTGACGTCGCGGTCGGCTGTGACGGGCTTGAGACGCAAGCGCAGTCCAACCTCACGAACATGCTCGGCCGGAATGACGTAGACCCAGTTGCGCCACCGGAACTTGCGGTCTGACCCGGCGCAAATGCAGTTCGCCAGGCGCCGCTCGTTGGCCTCGACCTCCGCCTCCCAGTCGCCGTGCACGTAGTCCATGCGCCACACGACGTAGACGTCCTTGCCGGGCTCGATGTTGCGCAGCTCGAAGTCCAGCTGGCCGCCCTCGAACGCCATGCCCGCGTCCTCGACGATGACGCCGTCGGGGTACTTGAGCTTCTGGCGGGTGCGGTACTTGTCGCGCTCGCCCGAGACGCGCCAGTTGTGCGTCTTCTCGCTCTCCGGGTCGATGGGGTCGATCATGTCGACGAGCGCGAGGTTTTCGCCCTCGAGGCTCATGTTGTCGGTGAACTGCGCCGACCGCACCTTCATGTTCTCGATCAAGGCGTTGGTGTCGGTCGTCTTGACCTCGATCTTCTTGGGCGCCTTGAGGTGCTTGTCGAACATCGTCTCCATGAACTTGTAGCACTCAGTCTGATAGTTCATCAGCGAGTTCAGGAACTCGAGGCTGAAGTGCCGCTCCTCGTACTTCTGCATCGCGATCTCGACGTGCTTCTTGAAGTTCGCGAAGTCACGCTGGCTGGAGATCTGCGGAACGTTGGCCTCGATGTCGCCGACCAGCGTCCACTGATGGTTCAGGATGATCAGGTACAGTGAGAAGACGTTGCGCAGGTCGACCAACTGGGCGTGCAACAGCATCTCCAGCGTCAGGAAGCCGTGCAGCACGTCTGAGGCCGGCAGGATCTTCATCTGGTGATACATGTACTGATACACGGTCTTGGAGCGCCGGATCATCTCCAGCATCTCCCACAGCAGCGCGGGCGAGATGAAGCTGCCTGTGATGCCAGCGACCGGCACAAACCGCAGATCCAGCTCGTTCGGCTGCGGGTTGAAGGGGTCCTTGGCGTCGACGACTCGCTTGACATCCTTGGTCAGGCTGACGCGCGCCAGCTCGACCTCGCTGAAGATGTCCGGCTCGGTGATGATCCACTCGACCTTGGCGCTCTCGGTGATGCGGCGGTGGCCCTTGAAGTCCAGGTTCTCCTTGTACGAGATGAAGTCTGAGAACTCCTCGATGTACCGCGCAACCAGGTACACCGTCGCCGGCAGCTTGAAGTCCGCTGGATTCAGCTGCTTGATCTCGGGCTCCCACACGAAGATGTCGTGCCCTTCGGCGTCGACGGCGTAGCCGCTCTGCACCTCGACCGCCAACTCGCCGCGACCGCGACCGGACGCGCGAAGTCCGCCCAGCGCCTGGGGAACAATGCCTGGGCCGTGCATCATCCGGTTGTGCAGCTTGCGCTTGTCGGTGTGGTACTGCTCACCGTCGTTCCAGTCCTTCTCCGTCGTGCGGAAGCCCCGGAAGAAGTTGAGCCTTTTGTAGTTTCTGGCAGAGATGTCGGCCATGGTCGTGTCCTTGCGTGGTTACCGCCAGGGGCGGGCGTATGCAGCGTGGGTCACTCGGGAGCGGACTCGTCGGCAAGGGAATCCTCGCCGATGGTCATGAAGGGATCGAGGTCCACAAAGGCCTCGTCGGTCTGGAAGGTCAGAAAGTACGTGGTGTGGGCGGGCTTCTCAGCCTGAATCACCCGATGGATGCGCACGATGGTGTCATCGCTGACGTCTTGCGGCGCCATCGGGAGGTGAACGACGAAGCAGTGCGACAGGTTCATCGGCGGCAACACCGTCGAGGTGACCCCGATCTCGCTGGAGACCCCGACGCGGAAGGGCTCGAAAGGCCACTCGTTCTCCCGGATGTCCGGACGCACGCCGATATACATCTCCAGCAGCTCGGTCATCGCCGCCTTGGTGCCGCGCATGCTGTACAGCGCCGGGGCGAACTTCAGCCACTTGCGCTTCTTCTGCTCGGGCCAGTCGCTCTCCAGCTGCAGGGCAATCCACGAGCCCAGCCAGTCCAGAAAGCGTGGCTCAGTCTCCAGTGGCCGGAACAGCTGCGGCAGCCGGTCCAGATTGTGGGTCACCTTGTCGTGCAACTGTTGGAAGATCCACAGGTACTCGTGCAACATCGTGTTGTCGCCCGAGCCCTGCTCCTGATACAGCTGCGGCAGGAACCGCACCCAGCTCGCCTTGGCAACACTCAGCTCGACCGTCGTAGCGCTGTCGACCAGCTGGCCGCGAACGGGCGCCTGCGAAACAACCGTGTTCTCAGGGACGTAGGCGTCGATGTAGCGCGGCAACGGCGGACCGAACCCGGCCTGCTCCAGCACGATGCACGCGTCCTGAAACGCCATGCCGGCCAGTTCCGGCACGATGATCTTCTTGGCGCGTCTTTCGCCGGCCCGAGGGGGCAGGCTACTTCGCGTGGTGGGGCGGGCTTCGACCATCCGTTCCTCGCTGACGTGGACCTGAGGGGTCCCTCCCGACTAGACGATACGCTCGTGCGCCTTCTCGATGGTCTCGACCCGCACGACGTGCACCAGCTCGCCGGCGCCGACCTTGAACTGGTCGACCTCGATCTTGGTGTTCTCATCGACGAGCCGCACCCGGTCCACGAAGTCGACGCCCGGCACGTCCTCGATCACGTGGTACAGGTCCACGCGGTACACGGCGCGTCCAAAGGGCCAACCCTTGCCGTCGCGACCGCCCTTCAGCGGGTGCAGGAACACACGAATTCGCTTCTCGATCTCCGCCTTCACCCGGTCGCTTGCCGCGGTCTGCAGCACGATCAGTTCGACGTGAACCGACAGCTCGCGGTACTTCGGCCGCTGTACGTGCAGCACGGTGCTGAGCAGCTTGCGGTCAGACAGGTGGTTGCGGACCTTGCGCAACAGTTCCGTCGACGGAATCGGCTTGTCCATGAAGTCCGGGTGGTTCTCAGCCACCTTGGGCACCACGACCACGGCGATCTCGCCCTCGCGCTCATACGCGGGCAGCGCGCAGACCCTAGCTACCGAGTTCGAGGCCTCTTTGGCCAGCCACTCGAAGTCTTCCGCCGTCACCGCCCTGCCCTTCGCCTTCAGCGAGTGCGGACCGCGCAGCTTGGCCTCGTCCACCGTCTCCAGATTGCAGCCGCCCGATGCCGCGAAGATGTTGCGCACCGACTCGACGTACTGCACCGCCTGCAGCATCACCGTGATCGCCTCGGGGGGCACGTTGCCGTCCTCGCCGCCGCCGATCTGGTAGCGCCTGCACACAACGTTGCGGTCACCCTTGGGCGGGACCATGCCGTGGATACCGTCGCCGAAGCGCACGGTGTTGGTGACCACGTCCTTGGTGTAGTGGCGCGACGCGGGCTCGGACTCGTAGAGGCTGTCGACTTCCTTCCACTGCACCAAAACACCTTCACCGTCCGGGTCGTCCATCAGCGCCTTGTCCCCAAACCAGGACGTCAGGACCTCCAGCTCGTTGGACGGCGGCCGCTCACGCTCGCGCACCCACACTTCCTGCCCGGGCAGCACGGGGCCGCGCACAAACTTGAAGCTCTGGTTGGGCGTGCCCTTGGACGAACCCAGAATGGTCTCGCCGTACGTCGTGACGTTGCTGGCGTAGGCGCAGTTCAACACCACGTTTCGCAGCATGGGCGGCTCGTCATAGCCGCCGAACTCCAGACGCGCCCGCAGCCAGTGCAGGTTCTCGCCATAGCGCTTGTTGCTGCGGTGCTCCTTGGACCCCACGAACTCGACAAACCCTGACTGCGTGAAGCCGTGGGTGTGGTCGCGGGCCAGCAGCGGCATCCAGTCCTTGCCGTTCCAGAATTCCCAGTGGATGACCTGCTCTGAGTGCACCTGGCTCAGCTGCTTCGACGTCTGGCCCGGACCCGCGCGCAGACGGCGCCCCGGCCCCTCAGCTTCCGCCAAGTCGAAGAAGAGCTGCACCTTCTCGTTCGGGAACGGGTCCTTGAAGCCCAAGTACAGCGTCGGGCTCTCTTCGGCCACGGGCTGGAAGGGCTGGAAGGGCTTCATCTCCTCGGCGGCAACGGCAGTGTGGTCCGAGTAGACGAAGTCGTTGTAAGAAATGACCTTTTCAAACGGGTGCTCAGCTTCCACGAACCGCAGGGCAACGCTCTTCAGCGTAGGGGCGCGCAGCGGCCGCGGATCCTTCCAGACCCAGCGGTCGTTCTCGAGCTCGTAGGTGCCCGCCACACCGTAGTCGCCTCGCTCGATGCGGGCACGGATGAAATGGCCTTCCTTGCCATTGACTTCGACCGGCTTGATGTCCTTGGGCCGTCGGAACGCCACGTGTCCGTTGGCCGTCAAGCACAGCGTCTCGTCGCGGAAATCGAGGCCCGGGTCTTCCTCGTCGAAGTCGCCAAAGCCCACGCGCCCCACCAGCTTCCAGCGCTTGCCGTTCCAGTACTCCCACGCCAGCACGAGGTCGGGCGAGGCGAGCGGCAGTGGCACGATCGACGGGTCCGCCAGCTCGATGTCGATGCGAACATCGGCATCCGGATGGCCCAACACCTTGTCGCACGCGAGGTACAGGGCGCTATCGACCGCCGGCGCACGCCCAAACGGCTGCGTGTTGCGGTCGAGGTCCAGCTTCAGGAACAGTCCGCCGTCGATGTTGGCCATCGCAAGGTCGGGGCGTTCCCCCTCGCCCGTCAGCTCCAGACGCATCTTGACCAAGTCGCAGATCGTGTCGGTCGGTGCGGTCGGCACCTCAGACAGACGGCCGCGCAAGAACAAGCCGGTCGATTCGCCCACGGTGGTCGGCGCGATGGCCGGCGGGCCGATCAGCGCCACCTGATCCTCGTCGGTCTCGATCGACGGACTCTGCAGCTCGCGCCAGCGCTCGCCGTCGAAGTACTCCCACTCCAGCATCCGCACCAGTGCCTGGGGGACGTCCAGCGTCGAAGTCGTGCGCAATGTCAGGATGCTGGACTCGTCGAAGGACTCCAGCCGCTTGTCCCCCAAGTACAGGAAACGCTCGACCGCCCGCACGCCCGACCACAACGCCACACCCTCGCGACGCTTGCCCAGCAGGCCCGTGTTGTCGGCGAACGTGTCGTGGTGCTGGCTCATGCACTTCACGAGATCGTTGTTCGTCACGACGACGTCGGCATCGGTCTCAAACGTCGCGTACGAGCCGTCGACACCGGGCTTGGTGCCCACGCGCGTCGCCGACGGCACGACCACCCGGTCGGCCTTGGGGTGAATCGCGAACTTGACCACCGTGCGTGCAGGCTGCGGAGGCGTCAGCGAGATGCCCATCAGTTCCAGGAACGCCAGGAAGTTCTTCTCTGGCACCCGGTTCATCCGGTACAGCGACATCTCCGTCATCCAGGCAAACAGCTCGATGAGCGTGATGCCGGGGTCCGACCGGTTGTGGTTGGTCCACTCCGGGCAGTACTGCGGGATGAGGCGAATCGCTTCCTGGACGATGTCCTCGAAGCTGCGGTCGTCGAGATTCGGACTCGGGATCATAGGTCTTGCTCCCGCCTGAGATAGAACGGATAGACGTAGTTCTTGTCGATGTTGGTCGAGCGGATCTTGTACTTCACCTCAACCGACAAGACGTTTTCGTTCTTGGGGTCGGGGTTGGCGCTGACCTGGACGTCGGTGATGCGCGGCTCCCACTTCTGCAGGGCTTCGCGCACGTAGAACGACACCATGCCCGCCGTCGTGGCTGAGTTCGGATGAAACACGAAGTCGTGGATGCGGCAACCGAATGAGGGGCGCATCACTCGCTCACCCACGGCGGTGCCGATGATGCAGCGGACGCCGTCCTCGATGTTCTCGTCGCCGTCAGACGTGGCCATGCCACCGAAGGCATTGATCTGCAGCGGGAACTTCAATCCCCGACCGAGAAAGCTCTTGGCCATAACCACCCTCCGGGACAACCGGCTGAACGCTTTGTGCAGTCGGCCATGCTAGCTACGGGGTTGGGCCTGTCAACGCACAGTGGCCGCAAGTGGACGCTATCCTGCCTCTGAACGGGCCCGGTCGTCCCTTGGCAAACCACAGTATCCTGCAATTCCATATAGTTGGCTTGTTGGGCATGATCTGGAATTGGCGAGATCGCACCAAGTGCGATTTGACCAAATGGTCAGGATTCCCTTCCACTCAGGAGAAGAACCCCGCACGATCCGGCAGTTGAACGACAAGCCACACGACGTCGCCGACCTGACGGCAGACCTCGCACACTTCACACGTGTTCTTGATGGGTTACGCGCCCTTTGCGTTGCGGGCGTAGGCGATGGCCGTGCGGTAGCCTTCCTCGGGGCGATAGCTGTGCGTCGCGGAGGTGATCAGGTACTTGCCGCTGAACGCCTTGCCAAACCCGACGAACTCGACCGTAGCTCCGGGAATGAGCTTGGGATCGCCCTTGATCACCGCCTCTCCCGTCAGGAAGTCCATCGAGAACTGGTCGAACAGCGCTTGGGCGATCTGCTTGGCTTCCGCGGCAGACTCGACCGGCTGGTCGACGACGGTGTATTTCCGCCCTGCGGACGCGCTGTTGTACAAGCCCTTGCCGGTGTCCTGATGGCCCTTGACCGACTCGTCGAAGACATAGGTGCTGGACGTGACCTTCTCGACGATCGCCTTCTTCTTGATCGGGTCCCAACCTCGCACCTCGACGGCGGCGTACTGCTGCACCGTCGACAGGCGGAAGTTCGCCGACAGAATCAGGCTGTCCTCGCCAGCCGACGGATCAGCGCGGTCGCGCGAGAGCTTGGCCACCGCCTCCGACTTGGGATTGGGCTTGGTGAACTTGACGGCCTGACCGTCCTTGCGGTCGGCCTTGTACTCGAGGTTGGCACCGATCGCGCGCAGGAACTCGAAGTCGCTCATGTTGAGCTGCGGGATGTAGTTCAGCTTCACTTGCGCCGCGGTTACTTCTCCCGCGCTGATGCTGTCACTCGCTCCGCCAACGCTGGCCTTCGACTCGTTCAAGACCTGCTGCACGGCCGTCGTGGGAGCGGTCTCAGCAGCCAGGCCGTCACCCCAGACGCGCGAACGCTGGCCGCGGGTCAAGCGGTGAAGCTTGTGGTAGCCCGAGATGGTCGTGCGGTATCCGGCATCGACGTCGAAGCTGGGCTCGATGTAGGCGATCTCGCCCTCGCAGAGGACCGACTCTTCAGTCAAACCCAACGAGATCTCAACCGTATCGCCGGGCTTGAACGAGTCGATCAAGTTCAGGCTCTCCAGCTTCATCATGTCGTACTCGACCGAGAACATGTCCGGATTGTCCAGACGCAAGTCCACGGTCACCGACAGAATGCCTGAGCCTCCGCGTGTCTCGAGCTTGTCGCCCGAGTCGGTCGCGATCTTGGTGTTGCCCGCGATCTTGACGTTAATGGTCGGTGTATTCTTGTCCATGGGGGCCTTCCTCCGCGCCAGTCGCGCTTCCGCCTCCGTTCCTCAGGGCGAGCCGGGGCTCACTTCAGGATCGGCGGAATCAGCAGGCGGCGGCCCGGCTGCAGCTCCAAGGGGTTGTCGATGCCGTTCGCCTCGGCGATGCGGCGCCACTGGCCGGCGTCGTCGTACTCACGGAAGGCGATGCTCTGCAGCGTGTCGCTGCGGTCCACAAGATGCACGTGCGCAGTGTCCGGGCTGTTCTTGTTCGCCGTCTCGGTCGGAACCTCGGTCAGCGTCAGCTTGCACGTCGCTCGCACTGGGGTGCCATTCGGCAGGAACATCGTGTAGTTGACGTCCAGCCCCGTGACGAACCAGATGCCGGTGTTGATCTGGCCGTCGCCCGACCCCCAGCCCTGACCCCACGTGAACATCACGCGCACGGGGCGGTGCAGGTCCTCGTCGACGAGGATCAGCGCCTCGAGCTTCGAGACGTGCTCATGGTAGACATTCGTTCGGGTCTCGAACGTGTCGAACGTGAGGTCGCCGAACTCGATGGTAGCCGCATCGCCCGCCGTAAATTGGGGGGAAGGCGCGTTCTGGCCGGCCACCTTCTGTTCCCTGGGCTTGAGCGTCTTGGCGACACGCACGGCCTCGGGGTTGAAGGCGAAGTCGACGAACTCGAACTTCTTGCCCAACTTGGACTTGGCCTTGTCGTCCTTGTGGATCGCGATCCGCGCCATCTCACCCATGGATCCCCCTTCGCTCTCGCTCGCGCTTCAGTCGCATCATGACCGAGCGCGCGATCTTCATGGCCAGCGCGTCCAAATCCTGCGCCGCACCCGGCCCACCGGCCTCGTCCTTGCCGCCCTGTTCCTGCCCCTTGCCGCCACCGTGCTTGCTGCTCGACTGCCCCATCGTGGGCATCCCCAGCGTCGCATCGGCGCCGCTGGTGATGATCGACTCGCTCAACGGCTTGGCTGCGGCTGCTGCGACCATCGCGTGTGCAGCCGGGGCCACCAACGGCAACATGTTCTCCGACGGGGCCGCCGTCACCGACAATACCCGAGCCATTGCAGAGGCCTGCGTGCTTCGTCCGGCCGCGGTCGCACCAGAGCTGCGGCCCTGCTGCGCGACTGCGTTCTGCACCGCGGCGGCGGGGTTCACGAACTCAGTCGGCTGACCGTAAGTGAAATTCGAGGGTACGCTGCCCGGACCCTCGCCTCGCGTGCCAGGCAGCGGCATCGGCGCCGACTGACCCGCGCCTCGCATGGCCCTGCGAGCTTGAACGATTCCGCCGAGTCGGTCCGCACCTCGCAGCGCTGCCGGCATCGGGCCGACGTCGCCGTGGAAGGCGGTGGCATCGCTCATTCCGAGCCCCACCATCTCGCCTGCGCCCAACGCCGAGTCGCCGTAGCCGACCCTGCTGGAGGTCGAAGTCCGCGGCGACATGCGCACAAGGCCGCCAGAGCGGCGATGGGTGCTGACCAACCCGCGTCCGCGTCGCAAGCCAACCGGCACGAACTCGTGAAGCTGCACAGCGGTCGACTTCCCGGAAAGGCTGCGGCCAAGGCCCCGAGCTGGCAGGTCTGCCGCCACCCTAGACGGGTCGACGAGGCCACTCTCGGCACTGGGGGCCAACAACTCGCGCTCAACGTCGCCAAACCTCATCTGTCGACCGGCGGCCTCGTAGAAAGCGGCCTCGCGCTCTGCAGTTGGCTTGCCCAAAGCCGCCAGAGCAGCCAGCCCGGTGAGCACGATCTGGTCGGAGGACGCGGGCTTGGCTTCCGCTGCCCGGCCAACGGCGACCGCGCTTGAGCTTGGGGAAGCGTCCGCGGTCATCTCACGACGAAGCGCCACCATCTCGGCAGCACCGGACGGAGCCACTGCGGCAGCCAGAGTCCTGGCAGCTTCCGGGCGGCCGAACCAGCGTGCGAGGAAGGCACGCGCCACCTCGGTCCCCGCGACCGCCGATGCCTGAGTGCCGAACAGGGTGAGGGCAGCGCGCAAGGCGGCCGGTTCCTTGGCATCGGTCACCGCGGCGGCAAGCTGGGCGAATCGGCGCTCGGCCGGCGTGGACCTGGTCGCCGTCCTCGTCCTGTCGGTCGCGGCTGACCGGGTCATGGACGCCGATACGGTTCGTGTTCCTGATGCTAGGGTCGAGGTCGATTCCACAGACGAATCAAGGCCAACCGCCTCATCGTCCGGCGCAAGCTGCACGAACTCTGCGTTGACACCGGCAGCGGCGCGGTCACCGGCCCCCCCTGTGCTGGGCGCTGCGCCCGCACGGGCGGCCAACCACGGCGTCAGGACGTCCCGCAGACCGTTCGGAGCCGAGGCCAGCAGCCCGGTGTCGGCGATACCGGCAAAATCCATCGCAGAGGCGCCGGGTTGAGTCCGTCCCGCAGCCGTTGGCGGCATCGCGGAGCGCAGCCGATCGGACCGCAGGCTCTGCTGCACCACCCGCTCGATCGCCGCGGCCGCCGCATGGGCAAGCACGGCACCAGCCGAACGAAGCGTCTGCCCCACGCGTGGCCCCGTGCTGCCACCAGTCTGCGGCCGGGAAGCCTGAGCTTCGGACCGCCCCGTCGCAGCAGCACTACGAGCGGCCGGTGCCATCCCGCGCCGGTCAGCAACTGCCGTTTCAACACTGCTTTCCGGGACTTCCGACTCAGAGACCAGCCAGTCGCCGGCTCCCGCAGCGGCCGCGAGCTCTCCGGAGTAGGCGCGAGCGTTGGTCGCGCCCGTGTTGAAGGCTCCGGCGGCCATCGAAGTAGCGGCGTCGACTCCATTCACAGCAGGCGCTTGCGCGGACCGCGGCTGCCAGAAAGGCGTCTCGACCTGAGGATCGAGCCCTCCAATCAGCCGGTCAGCCAACCGACGCGAGAGCCCTGCGGCCGCGAGGGCTGCGAAGCCGAGCGAGCGCGGGCGGTCTGACGAGGCCGGGTCCGACGAGACACTGGCAAACGATGTGGCAGAGGACGTCCCAAGCGGCGCGACGGATTCTGTCGCACCTGCGGCGACGGCGCCCATGCGCGCTGCGGGATTGCGGGCAGCTGCGACGCGTGCGGATTCTGCGCGACCGACCTCAGCCCGACGAGCGGCCTGCGGAGCGATCCAAGCGGGAACTCTGGTCGCGGCGGCAGTCGCGGTAGTCGACCGTACCGGCGCGGCCGTCGTCTCCGCGTCCGATGTCGAGAGAGCTTCGTTCGCTCCCTGCACCAGCCACTCGCCAGCTCCCGTCTCACTGGCGGCATACGCACGGCGCGGCTCTGCAGTCGCGGTCGGCGCATTCGTCAGCGCGGTGTCGGACCGCTCGAGCCAGGCAGCCAGCCGTGGCACCAATCGCCCCCAACGAGAGGCCGGCGCCGCGGCCGTTCCCATCACCTGAGCAAATCGGTCCGGGGAACCTTCGTTCGCAGCAAGGCGTTCACCGGAAAGCCGAGGCGATGACTGGGATTCTGTCCGAAGGTCTGCGGTTGCTGGCCCTCGAGCTGCCCCGTCAACTGCCGCCGCGTCGGCGACCGAAGCGGCCGTTGCTTGGGCCGGACGACGATCGGAGCGGGCATCCCAACGACGCAGGGACTCGAGCTTGCGGGCGGCGAATGCGACGGCGGGCGCAAGCGCGGCCAGCGGAGACGCCGAGCGCGTCGCAACCGACGGACCAGACGACGCCGAACCAGCGGCAACCGGACGGTACGCATCAGCTCGCGCGACTGCTGCCGCCCACCGAGCTGGCGAGGCAACCGCCGCAGATACAGGCGATTGCGCTGTTCCGGATGCCTGAGCGCGCGGGCCGCCAGACGTCGAGGAAGCCACCGAAGTGGGAAGGTCGGCTGCGCCCGCGGTGGTGGCGAACATCGAGGCGGCACGCGGGGCTGCAGGACGCGCGACCTGCGGCGCGGCCGGACTGAACGGCTCGTCTGCGGTGGGAGCAAGGAACGCGAAATCCGCGGCTTCCTGAGCCATTCGCAGCGAGCGAGGCGCGCGGTTCATCAGATCGATGCCGGTCGAGAGCGGATCCAGCCAACGGTCGACCCGCACGGCAGCGGCCGCCGGTCGAGTCGAGGGGCGTGCCACCGCCGCGTCTGCAGGTCCGCGAGCGGGGTCCATGGACCCCATCTGCCCAGCCGGTTCGGGTCTGGAGGCTCCACCCAACGAACCGTCGGCGGACATCGCTGGGTCGCGGCCTGCCTGTTGTCCGGGTGGAGGGGCGACCTCTCGCTGGCTCGACTTCAGCTCGGCGACCAGCTTGCGGACGGCCTTCAGCTTGCGCGCCATCCCCGGGGCGGCCGTACGTCGCTTGGCCTGGGCCGGGGCCGAGGGCTTGGCCTGGGCCGGGGCCGAGGGCTTGGCCGGCTTTGCCGTGGCGGACTTGGCCACGGCGCGGGTGCGACTGGGCGCAATTTCGTCTGTCTCAGCAGTCACTTCCTCTTCTTCGAGGACCAACTGGATGAGGTCGGCCAGGTCGGACACCGACATCGCGCGGGCATCCAGCGAGAAGCGCTGCAGCATCATCGGGTCGCTGGCGATAGAGGTCGCGAGCTCCCACGCGTGCGTTCCGAACGTGCCAGTCAACGTCGCAAGGCCCGGCAGCCCGGCCATCAGTCGTTCGGCTCCCGTCAGGGCGCCGCCCGAGGTCTGATGCCGCTCCGCCATCGCATCGGTGGACTCCCAACGACGCAGGATGCCCTTGTGCAGCGTCAGCACGTCCTGTTGTTCCGTCGTCGGCATCTGGCCTGTCACGGTTCACCTCTCTGCCTGAGTCGCCCGCCCCAATGCACCGCGGTCACTTCGGCTGGTAGATGAAGTTGTCGTAGGCCATCCGGATCTGCTCGAAGCCCACCTGGCCGGACATCGAGTTGAGCGTCGGCCCGGTGTACTCGATGATGAAGGCGTTCTTGAGCTGATAGCTTCCGATTTCCGAGTACTTGCGATTCAACACGCTGATCGTGATGTTCACCCGACCGGTCTGCGTCGAGCCCCGTGGGTCGCTGCCGGACAGCGATTCGAGCAGCATGTCGAAGAACTCGCCGCTGGAGGCGAACCAACCGCGCTTCATGACGAGCGGCTCGAACTTTCCGGGGCCGCGCATGTTGAGGCCGTGCTCGTTGTTGCCACCCGACCGGATGGCCACCGGCTCTGCCTTCCACGACAACCCTGAGATTTCGCTGAACATCCCGTAGGAGATACTGCCGATCTTGACCTCGAAGGCGTAGGCGACGTCGGGGTCACCGTCACGGCCAGTGCTGCCGGACGCAGAACCGCCCATGCCGGCGGGGCTCTGGCCGGCATATCCGTCGACCTTAGCCTTCGACGTGTTGGTCATTCCGGTGTCGTTCAGGGTGACGGAGGCCCCCTTCTTGGGGTCCTGCTTGGGCGAGGGACTACCGGAGGTCGTTTTGCCCTTGGTTGGGGTCGACCCCGACGTCTTCTTGTCGACCATTGCCGCCACGGCGACGTGCTCGTCGACCGACACGGAAACCACTTCGGGTGAACCAGCAGGGAGGACCTGCATCCGCCCCGTCGCGCGCGTTGCCTCGGGCGCCACCATCTTCGCGGTTCGCTTGCGTGCTGCAGTCGCTGCCATGTCCGTGCCTCCGTGTTCCCGCTGGAGCCGTCAGGGTCCGCCACGCGCGGGTCCCCTGTCGCTGCCGAATATTGCACGTTGCGTGCCATCGCCCGTAGAGGGAAACGCGCAAAGGCGGTGCGGGCTGTGGTCTGCTGGCCCCGGTTGATCCGGGTGAGCGCGTCAGGTCAGATGCCGTCTTCGCGGGAAAGCACGTCGACTTCCTGAACTACGCGGATGCCAATGTATTCTGCCGGACGGAAGGGAGCCAGACCGACGTCGATCAGCACCTGTCCGGCCTTGCGCGTTTCCTCCGTATTCAGCTCATCGTCGCACTTGACGAAGAAGGCGTCGTCT
The DNA here is from genome assembly GCA_049317445.1 of Myxococcota bacterium. Classification (GTDB taxonomy): domain Bacteria; phylum Myxococcota_A; class UBA9042; order UBA9042; family UBA9042; genus CAJBNH01. The sequence goes on from JBMOIG010000081.1 coordinate 18,374, forward strand.
GCCGCCTGACCGCGCAGGTAGCCCAGACGCCAGAGCTGGTCCAGGAAGAAGTACACGTCGCGCGAGATCGTGGCCCACAGGTCAGGACCGTTGTTCTCGAAGATCACCCACTGCAGACCGCTGTTCAGCGCCCGCGAGATGGCCGCAATGGTTCGACGCACATTGACGAAGCGCAGGACCGGGTCCGAGGCCGCCGTCCGCGCGCCCCACAGTCGAATGCCGCGCTGCGAGAAGACCTGAATGCAGTTGATGCCCTCGGAGTTCAGCGTGCCGATGTCCTGTTGCTGCAGAAACAGCTCAAGGTCGACGACGCCCTCCACCTCTTCATTCGCAGGCGCCCGGTAGACGCCTTGCTCGTGGTCGCACTTGGCGTACACACCGGCCACGTGGCCGCTGGGGGGCATCGGCCGCCCCTTGGTGCCCGCGCTGGGAATGACGTAGGGGTAGTAGAACGCCGCATAGGACGTGTCGAACAGTCGACGCCACTGCATCGCGCCCGTCGGATTTGTGTCGGGCGGAAAGTCGAGGATCGCCATCCGGTCGCGTCGCTCCTCGCACTGAGCAATCGCCGCCTGCTGGACAATCTCCATGTCCTTGACGGACTTGAAGCCGCTGGAGTTCTGCACGCACCACGGCAGGTCGGGCAACACGACCAAATCGACGGCCTCGATCTCTGCTACCCCGGCAAGACCAAAGCGGTTTCCCGGCCCCAGATCGGCGCCGATGAAGTCTTCGGCTGCTACGGTGAACAGGCCGTCCTCACCGCCCTCCAGCACGACGTCCTGCGCGGCCACCGGCATGTTGCCAGGCATCGGCGTGGCCGAGTCCAGACTGGTCACCGTGACGAGCCGCGACCGACCGTTCACCACCCGCTCAATGAACTGCGGCGACTGCCGGGCAAGGTTCAGCGACCGGAACACCTCGCGCGTGGTGTGGGTCTCCACGGTCACGTCAAAGCCGACGGGCTCGACCATCGTGGGCGCGGACGACAGGAAGTCGCGGTCCAGCGGTTCCTTTTCGTTCCACCACAGGGTGCGTCCCTCGACATGGGTCAGCACCCGGTAAGCCGATTCGTTGTCATCAAAGATGCGCACCAGCGTGCCTCGGGCAAACCCGTAGGTGCTCTTGACCATCACGCTGTTGTCGTCGACGTGCGCGTCCACCGTGATGAAGGTCTGCATCGCCGGGGGCGGGTGCGAGATGCCCACGCGAATGGGATTGCCCCAAGCTCCCTCAGAGATCGCCTGCACCATCAAGGTGTTCTGCTTGTCGTCGTCGCGCAGCCGGGCCGAGGCCTTGGTCGCGATTTCCTTGCGACCACGCTCGAACAAGTGGGCGATCCGGACGACGTAGCACTCTGTGCCGCCGTTCAGAAAGAAGCCGTCGACCGACGGAGCGAGGTACGACCCGACGTCCAGCCGCCCGAAGATTTCATGAAATTCGCCGATGCCCGTGATGCGCACTGCCTCGTTGGTCGGCCCGCGCTCGGCCAGGCCGAGGAACACGGGGACGCCGCTGGGCAGCAGATCTAGTGCGGGCGCACGGGCCGGGCCTCGCTCGAACCGCACACCTGGGGGTCTGGTCATCACCATGGGTGCTCCTGCAGCGCGCGATCGCTCCGACGACTCCGGCACCCTTGTCTACTTGCGCGACTTGTTGATTTCCTTGTTGATCTCGGAAATCTCCTTGACCCAGAGCTGGCGTTCCTTGTGCTCCATGTCGAGGATCTCGTCGAGCGCCCAGTGAAAGTGATAGCCGATGTAAGCTACCTCCTGGTAGAGCCGGTCCAGGGGGTAGCTCACGATTCCCCCAGACCACCTCCCGTATCGACGTCGAACTGGTGACCGCACTCAGGGCACTTGGCCTTGACCATGGCCGTGCCTTCTTCGTTGATGCGGCGATAGAAGTCCTGCAGGTAGGCAAGGTCGGTCGAGAAAAGCGACTCGATGATCGACGGGTTGATGGACTTCAGGCTGCCCAGCGTCTCGATGACCCGCGACAGCAGGATGATGACCAAATACGCGCGGTTGTTCTGCACGCGGTAGTCCTGCAGCGGAAGGATCTCGTCCTTGGCCGTTGCCAGCCGCATGACACCCTTCTTGTGGACGTTGCCGTCCTTGTCGACATAGCCGCGCGGAAGCGTGAACTCGAACTGCGTGACGAACGACATCTTGGTCTCCTGACGCGAGTGGAGAGGGGGAAAGCGAGAACCCCGCCCCGGGCTAGACCGAGGTCCGACCCGGAGCGGGGTCCTCTTCAGTACCTGGCTCAGGCCGGTCGACTACTCGCTGACGTCACCGCCGGCGGGCATCTGGCCAATCCGGAAGATGACGAATTCCGCGGGCTTCACCGGGCACATGCCGATCTCGCAGATCATCTGGCCGGCGTCGATGACCTCGGGGGGGTTGGTCTCGTCGTCGCACTTGACGAAGAAGGCCTCCTCGGGGGTCTTGCCGAACAGGGCGCCCTGACGCCAGAGGCGAAGCAGGAACGCGCTGATGTCACGGGTAACGCGCTTCCACAGCCGCTGGTCGTTCGGCTCGAAGACCACCCACTGGGTGCCGAGCTCGATCGACTGCTCGACCA
>JBMOIG010000082.1:0-20804 GCA_049317445.1 Myxococcota bacterium
CAAATTGCTCGCGGCTCGCGCCCACACGAAGCGTAGCCTGTTCAACGTCGCAAGAAGAGGAATTTCATGGAGAACTCTCTCGTTCGATCCGGCCGACTCGGTCTGTGGTCCGGTCTGGCTGTCGCGGTCCTCGTCGCGTTGCCTGGGCTTGCCTTCGCCGCTGTCCCCTCCGTCATGACCGTGCACGGAGGGCTCTTCGCCGTCGGCGGCGGACCCGTAGCGGATGGTTCGTACAAGGTGACCTTCAGCGTCTTCACGGGCGCCGTGGGTGGCAACCCGGTCTACACCGAGGGTCCCGTCGACATCGCCGTGAAGAACGGCGTGTACAGCTACGCGATTGGCAGCAAGACGCCGCTGACGGCGGACGCTCTGGCCAACATGGCGACGCCGTTCCTGTCGATGAAGGTGGAGTCGGACCCCGAGTTCTCGCGCCAGGCCATCGCCTCGGTGCCGTTCTCGATGCGCGCCTCGCTGGCCGAGTCGTTGGACTGCTCCGGCTGCATCAAGACGTCGCATCTGGCGGACGACGTGCTGTCGCCCTACGCCAAGTCGGCCGACCTTGCCGCCTATGCCAAGTCGGCCGACCTCACCGTGTTCGCCAAGGCCGCTGACCTGGCCAAGTCGGCCACCTCAGGGGCGTACGCGGACCTGACCGGCGTGCCCGACCTGACCGTTTATGCCAAGTCTGCGGCCCTGTCCAAGGTCGCGACGACGGGCAAGTACGCGGATCTGTTGGGTGCTCCCGTCAGCGTCGCCGCCGGTGTCGGCTGCGGTACCGGCCTGGTCGTCCAAGGGATCAAGGCCAACGGCACGCTGGACTGCATTCAGGCGAACGTGGGCTTCATCGACACGCAGTATCTCCCGCCCGACGGCATCGACGAGATCTCCAACGGCCTCGTCAGCGTGCAGTTCGACGAGATCTTCAACGGCAAGTCGGACATCCCGATCCCCGACAACAGTCCGGTCGGCGTGTCCGACACCTTGATGATGCCCGACATCGGCATCGCGCAGACCCTTGCGATCACCCTTGAGTTGACCAACTCGGACCTCACCAAGCTCACGGTCTCGGCGTTCGACCCCAACGGCAAGGAGTACGTACTGCATAACAAGGGCTCGTCCGGCACCGAAATCAAGACCAGCTTCCCCGACCAGTCCAAGACCATCAGCGGTGACCTGACGACCTGGAACGGCAAGAACGCAAAGGGCAAGTGGTACATCCGAGTCGTCGACGACGGACTCCTCGACAACAACATCGACGGCGCTGTGAAGAGCTGGGGGCTCAAGCTCAAGACGCTCTCGAACAAGAAGGCTGCCGTCAAGGGTGATCTGGAGGTCACCGGTGCCCTGACCGTCGACGGCAAGCTGACCGTGAAGGGCGGTGTGTCAGGGCTGCCGCACGCCGCGTACCGCTGGGCCGTTTGGTCCACGTATTGGGAAGGATGCTGCTGGATGCACAACGACGACCCGGCCCTCTTCGGTGGAGTCAATCCGTCCAGCTGGACCGACGGCGCCGCGCACGCGTCCAGCATCTCGGCGGACAAGACGGTCCAGGGCACTCTGTTCAACAAGACCGCGTTTGCCCGCAAGAATTCGAACGTATGGAGCGAGTCCTGGCGCTCGTACTCCTCAACCAACGGCAAGTTGGCCGGCGCCCTGTTCCGCATCCGCAACAACACCGGCAACGACATCACCTGGACGCCCTACTTCTGGTACACGTCGTACTCCGGTTGGGGCGAGATCGCGTCCGTCACCTTGAACGGCGAAGACACTTGGGCCTCGAACAACGACTGCGGCGCCAATTGCAGCACGGGCCTTGACCTGACGATCCCGGCCAACCGCACCAGCACGGCCATCTTCGTCGCGGGCTCGTCCCCCGATACCGGAGAATTCCGCACGCTCACGCTCGCATTCTTCAATGATTCCCTTGTCTTGCCAGAAGGCTTGGAATTCATCGACGACCTCGACACGGCGACGGGCGGTTACGAGCAGTAAACCGGGGAGAGCCAGATGCACACCACCCACTCCGGCCTCGGCCTTGCCGGGTTCGTTCGATTGGCCTGCCTGCTCGCCGGTACGGCGGCCGGCTTGGCGTCCTGCGGCGACAACGAGGCGATCGGTCCTTCGACCGATGTCGTTCAGGACACCGCTGACGGCACCGGCGCGTCCCGTGCCGGACTTTGCAACCCCTGCAACGCCAACGCAGATTGCCTGGGGCCGACCTCCGGGGAGGCGCGCTGCGTCGACCACGGAGACCTCGGCGCCTTCTGCGGCGCGGCTTGCGCGAAAGACACCGACTGCGACGACGGCTACGTCTGCGCGGACACCAAGGACGTCACCGGCGCAGCAGTCAAGCAGTGCGTCGTCAAGGCTGGCGGCGAGTGCGCGTGCTCGGCAGAGGCGAAGGCCAACGAGTGGGCGACGACCTGCTATGTGCCGAATGCAGCTTCGGGCGGAAAGTGTCAGGGAACGCGGGCATGTCTCGCTACTGGCAAGACAGGTGCTCCGACCGGCGGCGGTCTGGCCGCATGCAGCGCCCCGGCCCCCAGCGCGGAGATCTGCGACGGCAAGGACAACGACTGCAACGGCAAGGCAGACGACACCCTGTGCGATGACGGCAATCCGTGCACCGACGACCTGTGCAAGCCGGCGGGCGGCTGCACCTTCACGCCACGCACGGGAACTTGTGACGCCGACGGCAGCGCGTGCACGGCCAACGATGCTTGTGTCGAGGGCAAGTGCAAGGCGGGCGCGGTGCTTGTGTGCAACGACGGCAATCCGTGCACCGACGACGTCTGTGATCTGGCTACCGGCTGCACCGTCACCGACAACACCGCTCCGTGTGATGCAGACGGCGACGGCTGCACCGTCGGCGATGTGTGCAAAGGCGGAACGTGTCAGGTCGGCGCCGTCAAGGCGTGCGAGTCGGGCGAGTCCTGCATCACGGGCAGCTGCGACAAGGCGACCGGCAACTGCGTGTTCGTGCTCCGGCCGGACGGCACCGCCTGCGACGACGGCAGCCCCTGCACCGCCGACGACGTGTGCGGCGCGACTGACACCGTCACCTCGGTTTGCAAGGGTGGCAATGTCAGCTGTGACGACCTGAATTCGTGCACCTCCGATAGCTGCGACCCCGCAAGCGGCTGCAAGCACGCCAACATCGACGGCCCCGTGTGCAGCGACGGCAACGGCTGCACCGACAGCGAGACGTGCAAGGGCGGCGTGTGCTTGGGTCTTGCCATCGACGTGACGAAGACTTGCGACGACCAGGACCCGTGCACAGCGGATTCCTGCGTGCCTGCACAGGGTTGCGTTCACGACAAGGCCGGTGCCAGCGGCGTGGCCTGCAACGACGGCAACCCTTGCACCGAGGGCGACGTCTGCAGCCAGGGCGAGTGCGTGTCCGGCCAGAACAACTGCAAGTGCGTGACCGACCTCGACTGCGAGAAGCAGGAGGACGGCAACCCCTGCAACGGCACGCTGTACTGCGACAAGAACGACCCGGCGCAGTGGGTTTGCAACGTCGACAAGGCGACCGTCGTCAAGTGTGACGCTTCGCTGAACAACCAGTGCCAGTCCGTCGCGTGCAGCGCAGTCACCGGCCTGTGTGTCGTCGTGCAGCAGCCGGCAGGGCTGGGGTGCGACGCGGACGGCAGCCTGTGCACCGTCGGCGACAAGTGTCAGGACGGTGCGTGCGTGCCCGGAACGGTGCAGGTCTGCGATGACGCCAACCCGTGCACCGACGAAAGCTGCGACCCCAAGGCGGGTTGCCAGTACGTCGCCAGCACCTCGCCGTGCGACGCTGACGGCAACGCGTGCACCCTGGCAGACACGTGCAGCAACGGCACCTGCTTGGTAGGCAAGGCCAAGGTGTGCGACGACGGAGAAATCTGCACCAAGGACAGCTGCGATAGCGTGAAGGCCGCCTGCGTCTTCGTGCCCATCCCGAAGTCCTGCGACGACGCCAACGCGTGCACCAAGGGCGATGCCTGCGGAGTCGAAACCGCAAGCGGCCTGTACACTTGCGTCGGCGGCGCGGCGGTGTCGTGTGACGACGGCAATCCCTGCACGGTCGACAGCTGCGACGCCGTCAAGGGCTGCAGCAACACGATCGACGCCACGATCAAGGTGGCCTGCTACACCGGCGACCCCAAGACGCGCGGCAAGGGCAAGTGCAAGGACGGCAGCCAGAAGTGCCAGGACGACGGCAAGTTGGCGGCGTGCGTCGGGGCCGTCGTCCCTGCGCTGACGGAGCTGTGCAACGGCATCGACGACACCTGCGAGGGCATCACGGACGAGAGCTGCGGCCCGGGCGCCTTCACCGGCGACTTCGGCGTGGCCGACTTCATCGCCAAGGGCCCCACCTACGGCACGGCGTCATTTGCGGGCGGCAGCTTCGTCGTCGGCGATGCGACGGGCTTGGAGACCTACACTGCGACCTACGGCTGGTTCCTCTGGCTCAAGGCGTTCGTCGGCCTCTAAGGGCGGGAGTCCAGTCGCCACAGGGCGATGTGGCCGCCGTCTGATTCTGTGTGAAAGCTTGCTTGCTCCCCCGCCCAGCCGGGCTTACCCTTGGCTGCGCCGGCGTCCCCCCGACTGGCCGGCGTCCCCCCTTCGCGCGATTCGCACCGCTTGGCCGCTCTTTCCCCCCGAAGCGCGGTCACACGGTCCCCCGAGCACGCGACAGCCTTCCGAGGCACTGATCCCGATGCCATCTCGCCCCCCCGAGCGCGCCGCGCGTTCGTCCAGTCCACTGCACGCGATTGCGTGGGTCGTCGCCGGCGCGATGCTGGTCGCTTGTTCCGACGCCTCCAGCAAGGGCGGAAGCGCCGACCCCGGCGGCAAGGCGCCAGAGGTTGCCAACTACGCGATCTACATCGGGTCCTACGCCGCCGCCGAGTGCGACCGCGAGATCCGCTGCGGCGAAAACGCCCGGCACAAGACCGTGGAGGCCTGCCTCTCGGCCATCCCCGCCAATCTGGACCGCCAGCGCAAGGCCATTGCTGTGTCCATCACCTCTGGCAAGTCGCGGTACAGCGCCACCGATGCCCAAGCGTGTCTGGACGCCGTGCGCGCCCCCTGCACCGGCTCGTCGATCGACATCCTGTCGGCTTGCAACAAGGTCGTGTCGGGCAAGGTCGCCTTGGGGCAGGCGTGCGTCGGCCACTTCGAGTGCGAGGACGTCCCGGTGGCCAAGGGCTATGGTCCCTACTGTTTCAACGGCTGCAAGGGCTTGTTCGGCGAGGAGGACCCGCAGCAGGCGGGCGTGTGCGTCGCCGAGTCACCCGTGCAGACGCCCACCTGCCGCGACCAGACTCCCTGAGCGCGGTTCGTCTCCTGACCTGTCCACCGGCACAGCGTCCGGCAGACAGCAAGCTTCTGCGGTGGTAGAACCGCGCGCGACTTCCCGTGAACGGGAACAGCCGGGCCACGCAACCCCGGCAAAGGACTGCAAGAACATGGCGACGACCAAGACCATCGTGGACGTGAACCTGTCGGGCAAGACCGTGCTGATGCGCGTGGACTTCAACGTCCCGCTGAAAGACGGCGCCATCACCAACGACCGCCGCATCGTGCAGGCGGTGCCCAGCATCCAGCGGGCCGTCGACCAAGGCGCACGCGTCGTGCTCATGAGCCATCTGGGGCGTCCCAGCGGCAAGGGCTTCGAGGCGGAATTCTCGAACAAGGCCGCGGCCGAGCGTTTGGCGCAGCTGCTGACGCGCCCTGTGCTGTTGGGCGATGGCGATGTGGGCGGCGACAAGGACTTCGCGACCGTGCAGGCGATGCAGCCGGGCGACGTGATCCTGTTGGAGAACGTGCGCTTCGACGCGGGTGAGGACCTGATCGACAAGGCCAAGAAGAACCCGGACAAGAAGCCGACGCCAGAGCAGGAAGAGAAGATCAACGGCTTCACCGCCAAGCTTGCCCGGCTGGGCGACACGTACGTCAACGACGCGTTCGGCACCTGCCACCGCAAGCACGTCAGCATGTACAGCGTCGCCAAGGCGATTCAGAAACGCGGCGGTGCGGCGGTGGCGGGCTTCCTGGTCGAGAAGGAGATCAAGTACTTGGCCGAGGCAGTCGCCGAGCCCAAGCGCCCGTTCGTGGCCATCCTGGGCGGCGCCAAGGTCTCGGACAAGATCAAGCTGATCGCCAACTTGCTGGAGAAGGTCGACACCATCCTGATCGGCGGCGCGATGGCCTACACCCTGCTGGCGGCCCACGGCGTGCGTATCGGCAAGAGTCTGGTCGAGGCGGACCAGGTCGACGAGATGCAGAAGCTGCTCGACCGGGCGGGAACCAAGATCCTGTTGCCCGTCGACCACTTGGCCACCGACGACTTCAAGGCCGGCAAGCCCGTCTCGATCACCGGCGTCGACATTCCCGACGCCCTGATGGGCATGGACATCGGCCCGCTGACGATTCGCCAGTTCACCGACGTGATCGAGAAGGCCGGTACCGTGGTCTGGAACGGCCCGATGGGTGTCTTCGAGAACCCCGATTACGCCGCAGGGACGCGCGCAGTGGCCGAGTCCGTCGCCCGCGCGACCGACAGGGGCGCCGTCAGCGTCATCGGCGGCGGCGACTCAGCCACTGCGGTCGAGCAGATGGGACTGGGCGAGCGCATGACCCACGTGTCGACCGGTGGCGGCGCCAGCCTCGAGTACCTGGAAGGCAAGGCCATGCCGCCGATCGAAGTGCTGGACAAGCGGGCCTAGGGCACCGACAGAAACAACTCGACAGGACGCAATCAGTTGCGTCGGAGCCCTTGGTGTTGCTGGGTTGCCAAGCTCGCCGATGCGGACTCGCGGCAACGGACGATGGGGATCGACCTGATTCCGTTGGCGTCCTTAGTTCCCGGTCCCCTCGAATCCCACCGTATACGGCCCCTTGAGATACGGGCTGGTCGTCGCCTGCAGCTGCAGCGTGACGGATGCCGTGGCCAGCCCCTTGACCTTGGGCTTGAACGTCACGTTCATCGTCAAGCGCGCGCCGGGCTTCAGGGACTTGGTGCATGGTGAGAGGGCAGTACAGCCGACCACCTTGACCGCGAAGACGCCATTGGGGTTGTCCAGGGCAATCGCACTCATCGCGAGCGTGTCGTTGGTCGTGTTCACCAGCTCGATCTTGTGCACCGACGCGACGTTCAGCAGCGTTTTGCCCCACGTCGGCGTGCCAGCGACGGTCAGCTGCGGCGGATACTCGAGGTTGGTCCACGTCAGCATGCGGTTGTCACCGCCCCACGGCAGGACGCCGGTGCCCAGCCACTGCCAAGTCTGGCCGTTGTCGCTGGTGATGCGGAACTTGTACGGGTAGTCGCCTGCCGGGGCGTACGGCATCCCGTTCACGATGTGGATGACGCCGTTGGGGGGGCTGAAGGGGGCGCCGTGGGACCGCACGGGCCAGGACATCCGCCAGTTGGAGCCTTTCTGCTCTTGAAGGCCGAGCTTCCAGTCTATCCAGCGGCCGTCGACCAGCGAGCCGGAGAAGAAGGGCGACCACACCTCGACCCGCACGAAACCGCCCAGCGCGATGTTGCCCGCGTCAGCACGGTCGGTCACGCCGGCGACGTAGAGCTCGACCGCGGGCATCGACGGCGGCATGTAGCTGGACGGGATGGAGACGAACGGGTTTTCCAGCGTCGACTCGAACGACCAGCCGGACTGCTTGGAGAACGAGTACTTGCCGACCTTGGCGAACGAGACTGCGGGCGGCGTGGCCAAGGTGGCCGAGTAGTTCTTGCCGTCCAGACTGGCAAACGCTGAGCTGCTGGCCGTCTTGGCTTCGACCCAGAACACCAGCTTGGCGCCCGTCGCCAGTGCGGTGGCCGGCAGGGTGGCGATCCAGCGCGAGTGGTCGCCAGTGGCGCCCGCCTTGACGGCATCCAGGGTCATCGGCACGGAGGTCAGCTTCTGAAAGTCGTTGGTCGTGTAGTGCAACACCGCGTCGACTTTGGGGGTTTCCGGCCAGGTGTCGACCCGCACCGTCAGCGGGTGGAAGCGGTACGCCACGTCGCCGGGGATCTGCCGCGTTAGCCCATCCTGCACTGTCGCGACGTCGCCGGCCCACTTCAGGGCAGCATCGGCTTTGATGTCGACCTTGTAGTTCTTGTCCTGGGCGCTCAGCCAGATGTCGGTCCCCGAAAACGTCAGTCGGAACGCCATCTGCAGCTGCTTGCCTGCCGCGTGGCCGCCCAGCAGGAACCGGAACGCCTTGCGTCCCTCGATCTTGACCGTCGTTCCTGCGATGTCCTTCGACGTCTTCCACGCGTCGGTCGAGATGCGCGCGATGGCCGCCGACGGGATGCCGACGCCAGGCACGCTGACGATCAGCGCCTTGATGGCCTCGTTCGCGCCGGGGACGCCCGGGGTCACATACAGGTCCCAGCCGTTCTCGCTGCCCAGCGACAACAGCATTCGGTTTTCGGCTGCGGTCAGGACGCTGGTGGTGGTCAAGGCGCTGACCGTCGCTTCGGTTGTCGGCGCCTCTTGCCCGGCATCACTAGTGAATTCGGGCTCGACCGTTGCGCAGGCCGACAACGTCAGGACGAACAGCCAGGACAAAGAGCGTGCACACATGGACTTCATGGCGGACCTCTGACCCGGGACCTCGGGTCTGGTGGAAGGCGGTCAGGATACTCGCGATAACGCACTGCGTTATAGAGCCTGGTGCGTCCTGTCGATCTCGGCTGGGGTCGCAGGTCACCGGCATCAAGGCGCCGGGAATTCGTAGGTTGCGTCGCCCGCAGGCTCAGCCAAGTGCAGGTCGGCGAATGCGCGCTGCAGGCACGCGGCAAGGGCCTGATTCTCGGGCTCAGCACGGGATCGCACGCGGTCGGCGACGCCGTCCTCGCCGACCCGTACCTCGACGGTAACCTTGCCCGCGGACTTCTGGGGGTCTGCCTCTGCGCCCAGGCACTTGCGGACCGACAGGCGGGTGGCGGCGATGACGTCGGCGCGATCCAGAAGGCGACTCGCCTTGTCCTTTCGAGAAGAGGGCTTGTGTCCACCCGCCCGCTTCGTCTCCGGCTCTGGCTGCGTCGGGGCCGCCGTTGGGGGAGCGGCTGTCTTGCGCGCCCAGTCGTCCATCAGCCCGGTCACGCGGTTCGCCAGACCCTGAATGCGCTCGGACTGGCTCGCCGGCTGGTTTGGGTCCTGCTGCAGCAGCCACCACGCCGCGGTCCCGGCCGCTCCCATGACGACCAGCATGCCCACCGGCAACACCCAGTCCGACCAAGTACTCTGCCTGCGTCGGCGCGGCGAAGGCTGGGCGGGTGGCAGCGGCTTGGGCGGAACCACCTCGACTGGTGGCGGCGTGGGCGAGACGGCCGGCTGCGGGGGCGCGGCCATCGTCAGCACGGCGGGTGCAGGGCTGACGGGGACTCTGGGCAGCTCCAGCGTGGGGGCAAATTCTGACGCGGGCGGTGGCTGCAGTCCGCGTTCTTCGGCTGAGCGCGCGCGACCCGTGGGAGAAACAGGCTCCCCCGCGCCCTCGAGCACCCGCTCCAACGCGGCACGCATGTCTTCGGCGTCCCGGTAGCGGGCGTCGCGCGACTTGCGAAGGGCGATGTGCACCACGTCCGGCAGCCCAGCGGGCAGCGGCAGGTCGCAAGCCTCAGGTAGCGGACGCGGCGGCTCCTGCAAGTGCTTGACCATGGTGGCCATGGCGCTGGCAGCATGGAAGGGCACGGTTCCACTGAGCATTTCGTAGAGGATGATGCCCAGAGCGTACAGGTCGGCGCGACCATCGAGCGATTCGGCGCGGGCCTGCTCCGGACTCATGTACTTGGGCGTTCCGACTGCGAATCCTGCGGCCGTCAGGTCCTGATCGGCGCTCTGATACGACTTGGCAATGCCGAAATCGATCAGCTTCACGAAGTCGTCCTCACCGTGGATGCGACACAGGAAAACGTTGTCGGGTTTCAGGTCGCGGTGGACGATGCCGCTCTGGTGCGCCTCAGCCAGCGATTTCAGCACGCCAATCGCGATGTGCACGGCCCGCAGCGGCTCCATGCGGCCGACGTCGCGCAGCACCCGGGACAGCTCGCGACCGTTCAGTAGCTCCATCGCCAGATAGAGGTGGGCATCGTCGGTCTGGCCGAAGTCGAACACGCGCACGGTGTTGGGGTGGTTCAGGCACGACGCGGCGCGACCTTCGTTCAGAAATCGCTGGATATGGACGGGATCTTTCGAAAACTCGGGCTTGAGCACCTTGACCACGACCTCTTGCCGGGTCGAGGTATGGGTTGCGCGGAACACGGTGCCGAAGCCGCCTTCGCCCAGTATCGCCGTCAGCAGGTACCGGCCGCCAAACGTCTGGCCGACCAGTCGCAGCGGCGATTCGTCGGCGACGCGCAGCACCGTCGGGCAACCGTGGACGGGGCAAGTGGTCTCGGCCGTGGGCTGCGAGCATTCGGGGCAGAGGCGTTCCATGGGCCGGTAGCCTAGACTCGTGCCGCGTCTGCGTCAAAGCGGTGCAGAATCGGGTAATTGTCGTGCAGACGAGGCGGCGGACCGGCAAAAACCCCGGTCGTGCCAACGAATCGCGTCGTTTTGGCCGTGGCGCAGGTCAGGCGTCTAGCGATTCAGCCATTTTTCAAACGCCTTGAAATCGTATTTCCGCCCAAGGAAATCCTGCACGAGATCGGCTGCGTCCTTGGATCCACCGGGGTCCAGGATCGCCTTGCGGTACTTCATCGACGTCGCGACATCGTGGATACCGGCCTTTTCGAACGCGCTGAACAGATCCTTGGCGATCACCATCGACCACATGTAGGTGTAGTAAATCGCAGAGTAGCCGTTGAGGTGGCCGAACGAGGCCTGCATGTGCGTGTCCGGCACGAACGGGTACGGGCTGTGCGCGGCCATCTGCTGCTCGGCCAGCTGGTCCAGGTTCAGGTCCTTTGGGTCGCGGTCGTGCATCGCCAGCGACAGGCTTGCGTAGAACATCTGGTGGCGCACCCACAGGCCCTTGCCGAACTCCTCAGAGTCCCTCAGCTTCTTGACCAGCGCCTTGGGCACGGCCTCGCCCTTGTCGTTCTTGGCAAAGGCGGAAAGCGTCGTGTAATCGCTGGCCCACTCCTCGAAGATTTGCGACGGCGCCTCGACGAAGTCCCACTCGGTCGCTACGCCTGAGAACCGCGAATACCGCTGACCGCCGCCCAGCACGTGGTGCAGCAGGTGGCCAAACTCGTGGAAGAAGGTCTCGACGTCCTTGTACTCCATCAAACCGTTGCCGGTGCGGGGATTGGGGAAGTTGCAGACCAGCACGCCGGCCGGCAGCTGCTTGCCCGCCACGCCATTGGTCAGGGTGAACTGCGCCGCGTGCTTGTACTTGTTCTCGCGCGGATGCATGTCCAGATAGATGGTGCCGATGGCCTTTTCGCCCTCGAACACGTCGTAGACCGACACGTCGGGGTGCCAGCGGGCCGTGTCCTTGTTCTCGACATAGCGGATGCCGAACAGCTTGGACGTCAGGTCCAGCAGGCCGGTCTTGACCTTGTCGAAGTGGAAATACGGACGCAATTCCTGGGGGTCGAACGCGTACTTGGCCTTCTTGACCACGTTCGAAAGGTAGGCCTGCTGCCAGTCCTCGACGACCTTGGCCGCCTTGTCGGTCGTCTTCAGCGCCGCCAGCAGCACACCCAGGTCACGCTTGCTGCGAGGACCGGCCGCCTTGCTGATGCGGGCGATGAAGTCGGCGGCGTTCTTGTCGTTCTGGATCATCTTGTTGGCGGTAATGTAGGCCGCCCAGTTCGGAAAGCCGAGAATCGTCGCCAGCTCGTAGCGGATCTCGAGAATCTTCTTGAGGTGTTCGCCGTTCTCTGGCCACGCGCGCTGGCGGTACACAACGTACAGTTCCTTGCGGGCGGCGTCGTCCTCGGCATAGCTCATGAACGGGATGTAGTCGGGGTAGTTGGTGGTGACCTTGACCTTGCCGTTCTCGCCCGGCTTGTGCGCGTCGATCCAGTCCTGCGGCAAGCCCTTGAGCCGCGTCGGCTCAATCTCGATCGACCGCACGTCGCTGGTGATGGCCTTGTCGAACTTCTGCCCGACGTCGACCAGCTGCTCGTTCAGCGCCTTGATGCGGGCGCGGGTCGCGTCGTCCTTGTCCACGCCGGCACGCTTGAAGTCCTCCAGCGTCTTGGTCACCAGTCGCTGGGCGTCCGCAGCCTGCCCGGTCATGTCCAGCGCGGCAAAGGCCTCGTACAGCGGCCGGTCCAGCGAGAGCTCGGTCATCACCGCAGCCACGCGCTGCTCGCACTCCGACGCGGCGTCGCGCACGGCGGCCTCGGGGTGGACCGCCCGCATCAGACTCGACTCGGCCTCTGCGTTGCCCAGCTCGATCTGCAGCGTGTTGTACGCGTCCAGGGTTTGCTGCAGGCCCGGCTTGGCGACGATGGCCTCGCGCTGCACCTTGGCCGCAGCGATGCGGTCCTGGCAGCGCTGCAGCAGCGGGTCAATCGGCGGCGGCGGGGCTTCCTCGACCACGGGCTCAGGTGCGGGCGGCGGCGGCGCGGGGGCCTGCTGTGGGGCTCCGCACGCGATGACGGTGGCAGCGACAAGGGCGATCAGCGAAAGGCGCTTGAACATCAGGGACTCCTGGGCGAGGCGGGCGGCAATCGCAACCCTTGGGGCGCGCAGTATGGCACGGTGGACGAAGGGGGGCCAAGCGCGACGGTGAGCCCTATCGCCACTCGAAGCCCACTACCCGCGTGGTGCCTGTGCGGCGGCGAATGAGGTTCAGCGCCCGCTTGGATATGGCATACACGCGGAAGAAGGCACGGATGGCGACTCTTTGCCGCCTGTTGACCGACTGTTTGGCGCACACCAGCTTGTCGTCGGTTCGCCCGGCGTCGACGAAGTGCACGACACCTTGCACGGTCGAGGCCAGCGTGGAGCCGGTCGGGCCTCTCTGGTCCAGCACCAGCGCGTCCAGGTCGTCGCCGTCACCCCCCGCCTCACCCGGCAGCGAGCCATAGGCCCACGGGCACGGCAGCGGCGACACGAAGTCAACCGTTCCGTCGGCGCGGCGCTTGGCAAAAGTCCAAGCCGGCACTTCGACCAAGACGTGGACGGTGCGGCCTAGATGCGGCGAGGGCGGTGCCGGCGCGCGGGTCATGACGCCGGGGAGGGGGCCAGGCCGCCGAACCTGCGCTCGCGGTTGGCGAAAGTGTCGATGGCGCGGTCCAGGTCGGCCTCGGCGTAGTCGGGCCAGTGCTTGGACTCGATGACGATTTCGGCGTAGGCGATCTGCCACAGCAGGAAGTTCGACACGCGGAACTCGCCGCTGGTGCGGACCAGCAGGTCGGGGTCCGGCACGCCGGCCGTCGTCAGGTGGGCGGCAAATGCCGTCTCGTCGATGGCAGCGGGGGCCAGCGTGCCGGCGGCGGCCTGCGCGGCGAGCGAGCGTGCTGCCGCGACGATCTCTTCCCGGCCCCCGTAGCTGAGGGCCACCAGCAGCTGCATGTTGCTGTTCTTGAATGTGATCTCTTCCAGCGTCTCGACGGCCTGTCGCGTCTCGGCCGGCAGGCGTGTGCGGTCGCCGACGGTGCGAAAGCGGATGCCCTCGTCCATCAGCAGGTCGCGCTCGCCCTCGCAGAATTCGACCAGCAGCGCCATCAGGCGGTCAACCTCGTCGGCGGGGCGGTTCCAGTTTTGTGCGCTGAAGGCATAGAGCGTCAGGACCTCGATGCCGCGCAGCCGCGCTTGGGTCACGACCTTGCGCACGGCCTTTGCGCCGGCTCGATGGCCCTCGCTGCGCGGCAGGTCGCGAGCAGCAGCCCAACGACCGTTGCCGTCCATGATGATGGCGATGTGGCGAGGCAGGGGCGATGCGGACATGGCGACGAGCGACCTCCCGATCGGGGAGGCGGACGATAGCAGCGGGGGACGGAGGCGTCGATAGCCCGGCAGCAGTCCCGTCGCGTTCTTGGGCACCCGGAGAAACCAACCGCTGCAGAAGAGAACCCATCGCGCGGCAAGGGAAAGTCGCCGTTGACACGCACCATCGCGGCGTCGTACACGTCTGGTTCGACGCAAATCCGGTGCGCCAGCTCAGTTGGGGGGGAACATGCGATTGACGATTCGGCGTGCGGTGAACGTGTGGGTCCTTGCGGCGCTCGCGGCGGGGGCAGGCGGTTGCGCGGCGGAATTCGATCCGGGTGAGACCGGTTTGTCGGCGGAGGAGGCGGAGTTCCAGCAGAACGAGGCCTTGCTGACCAGCAACACGGCGGCGTTTCGTGACCTGACCTTTACCGGCTACGTGTTCGTCGACCCGTCGGCATCGCAGTTCAGCATCATCGCGACCGTCAAGAAGCAGACGCAGTCGGCGTTCGGCGCGCTGCGCGAGTCGTACGTGGCGGTCAACAGCCGCGAGCTCGGCGACGTGGACCCGCTGACCTTCGTGAAGGTGCCGGTGACCGTCATCGACACGAAGATCGCAGGCGACAAAGGCAAGTCGATGCTGCGGGTGGCTTACACCTACAAGGACAAGGCGCTGGTGCCCAAGGTGATGGCGCAGAAGTCGAGCCTGTCGCTGGGTTTGCTGAATGGCAACTACCAGCTGCAGGCGAAGAAGATCCTGGTCGAGTGCACCAGCAATGACGCGCAGGCGAAGGAATTCGAGAGCGCGATCTGGTACGTGTTCGACCCCTCCAAGGCCAAGTGCAAGGCCACCATTGCCGCCGAGCAGAAGCTGGTCGACGTCGAGCGTGCCAAGATCGTCGACAAGAAGACGCAAGTGGCCAAGCTGGAGGTCGACCGCCTGTACATCCCGATGACCGTGCAGCTCAAGGCCGCCGTGACCAGCAAGGGGCTGACCTATCCCGAGTACGACCAGCTGTGGAGCGGCGGCGTGCAGAAGGGGCGGCTGGTGGTGGCCACCGTCTACGGGATGATGGCCGACTGGGCCGTGGGAGAGCAGAAAAGCATCATCGACGACGAGGGTTATGTGCTGTGGTTGGAGCACCTCAACCAAATCTTCAAGGCCCGCCCCGGCTTCAAGCTGGCCAGTTTGGACCCGGTCGAGGACCTCAGCACCGTGACCGTGGGCACCAAGAAGGTCACCGGCATCACGTTTCAGTCACTGATCAACTGGGAGCTCTACAACACCGGCTTTCCCTCCACCGTGCTGCCGGCGCAGCGCAAGGCCCTGCGGCTCGCGGCGGCCAAGAAGGTCTACCAGCACTGGCTGCGTTTTGAGCTGCCGGTGCAGGTCAAGGTCGGCAAAGCGGCGGCGGCCACGGTCATCCTGACCATCGACACGTACTTCGGAGCGGGCTCAAGCTCGGGGCCGCACAAGAAGGCCATCAAGAATTCCGACGTGTTCCTGTACAACGGCCACTCATACATCGGCTATGGCCCGCTGGACCCCGGCAACTTCACCACCGCGGACTTTCCAACGACCTACCAGCTGATGTTCGTGGACGCCTGCGTGTCGTACAACTACTACGAGAAGGACTATTTCCTACTGAAGACGGGTGGTTCTGCCAAGCTGGATATGATCACCAACGGTCTGGAAACCTGGGTGGCGGGCAGCGGCGTGGGGATGGGCAACTTCATCGTAGCGCTGCTGAACGGCAAGCAGACCAGCTACAAAGACTTGCTGACGGCGGCAGAGGCCAGCCCAGACGACTACGAGTGGGGCGGCGACGCGCTGCGGGTGGTCGACGGCGAGATCGACAACAAGTACAAGCCCAAGACGACTCCCATCGTCGTGACCCCGTAACCCAGCGAGCTGTCGATGCATCCTGCCCTGATTGGCGTTGTCGTCGCGGTGCTGGGTGGCGCTGGGGATTGGCAGGGCGTCGAGTTCGGTCCCGCGCAGTTTGAGCAGGTCGTGGCCCAGGCCGCGCAGAAGTGGCTGGAGCCGCCGGCACCCGACAGTGACCGCGAGCGCAAGACGTGGCGGCACGCCGCCGAAATGGCGCTGTGGAGCCTGACACCGACGGTCGAGCTGCTGCCGGACGCCTATCTCCGCCACCTGGCGACGCTTTCCCGCGACCCTTGGATTCCGCCGCAGCCGGCCACGGCCTTTGCCTGTGACGTGCGACGGTCGACCGAAGTCGCGGCAGACCTTGGCGCAGTCGCGGCAGCGGGGTCTGGCCTGTGGCTGGTGCGAGCAGAGGTTTCGCAGCGCGACCCGCAGGCGCTGGATGCGGCGTGGCGGCAGTGGGCGACGCAGCACGCCTTTGGTCGCAAGCAGTTTCGCTGCACGATGGACTGGATCGAGGCCGACCTATCCCCGGGGGAAGGTCGCCGCGAGCAGGTCTGGATGGCGTGGATCAACGCGGCCTCGGGGTACCTGAAGGGCGCGGACCGACACGGCGACGTGGTGGCGCAGCGGTTCTGGGAGCAGGTCAGCCGCAGCGAGCAGACCGCTGAGCAGGGCGACCCCGGCGTCACGCCGGAACCGTGTCTGGCCGCGCCGGACACCTGGTGCGTGGCCGACGTGCGCAAGGACAGTCCCGCGTGGCGCGCCGACGTGCGGGTTCACGACGCCCTGACGCAGGCAGAGGGCCAAACGACGCAGGGCAAGTCTTCGAAAGAGCTGGGCTTGCTGCTGTGGGGGCCGCCCGGCAAGGCCGTCGCCGTGTCTGTAGTGGGCGTGCGCAACGGCAAGACCCGGCGGCTGAAGCTGCAGCGCGAGGCAGCGGTGACGCTGGACGTCGAGGCGGAGCGGCTGGCGCCGGGCGTCGTGCTTGTAGCTGTCCGCGACTTCGTCAAGGGCACGGCGGAACGGTTCCAGCAGGCTGTGGCGAGGGCCCTGATCGTCAAGAAGTCCAAGCGGCCTGAGGTGCTGCAAGGCCTGATCCTTGACCTGCGAGGCAACACTGGCGGCCTGCTGGCCGAGTCGATTGCGCTGGCCGACATGCTGCTGTCGGACGGTGTGGTGGTGCGTGAGCAGTGGCGCGGCCGGGCTGAGGAGCAGCGGGCCACGGTGCAGCCGACGGACCTGCGGGCGCCGCTGGTGGTGCTGGTCGACCGGCGTTGCGGCTCAGCGTGCGAGGTGCTGGCGGGGGCGCTGCAGGACCACCGCCGCGGCCCTCTGCTGGGGGCGAAGACGTACGGCAAGGCCTCGATGCAGGAAGTGAAGCGCCCCAACCTGATGGCGGGCTACTACGTCAAGGTGACCATCGGCAAGTACCAGACGCCTGCGGGTCGCGACATCGACGGCGTGGGGTTGCCGCCGGATGTGCCGCTGCCGGCTGAGGCCACGACGTCTGCTGCGGTGGCCGAGGGTTCCGTCTGGCTGCCGACGGCCGCCTGCGTGCAGCGGTCGGGCAGGGCGCCAGCGGCGATGACGGCCGACCCGGCGCCAAAGCGCAGGCCCGATGCGTGGTTGCTGATGGGGGTGGACTGGCTAGGCTGTTTGGGGCACCCGTAGGTAGGCAGAGCTCAGGCGCAGCAAGTTGGGCGACGCTTAGCGCTCGCACGCAGTTGACCGCTGCAGCCACCGCGCGAACGCCGCCTTGTCCTCGACCGACGTCGGTGCCACCAGTCGGCGCTGCGCGTTGACCACGGCCGGCGTGCACTGCACCGCCACCGCCTGCACCCGCGTCTGACCCGGCTGCCGCGCGAAGTCGACCTGCAGGGCCACGGTCCGGCCGCGGTCGCCTTCCTGCTGGCCGAACAGAAAGTTGCCCATCGAATACGCGACCGGCACGCCGTCCACACGCTCGATGGGCTGCAGCACGTGCGGGTGGTGGCCGACGACCAGGTCGGCGCCCGCGGCAACCAGCTGCTTGGCGATGCGGCGCTGCGACGGCAGGGGGTCCAGCGAGTACGACTGGCCCCAATGCACTGCCACCACCACCACGTCAACCTGCGGCCGCAGCTTGCGGATGCGCTGGGCCAGCTCGTCCGGCCGCAGCCACGACACGAATGCCTGCCGTGGTGCCGGGTCCGACGGTCGGTTGTTGCGGTCGGTGGCGGCCAGAAAGCCGATGCGCAGTCCGTTCTTCTCGACGATGACCGGTGCCTCGGCCGCCTCGCGCGTGATGCCCAAGCCCGTCGACGGCAGCCCCGCCTTGGCCAGCGCCCCCAACGTGCCGTCGACGCCCTCGCGGTGGTAGTCGAACACGTGGTTGTTCGCCAGCGACGCGACGTCGAAGCCCCCCGCCACCAGCGCCTGCGCCAGCGACGGCTTGCCGACCAGCAGCGGCAGGCTGCCCCGCGGCCACGACTCGGCGGTGGCCGGGGGCAAGGGAGCCTCCAGATTGACGAAAGCCAGATCGGCGTCGCGGATGGCCTGAGCCGTCACGCCCAACACGTCAGCCGCGTCCTTCTCCAGCAGTGCACCCTGCGGTCCCCCAGGAGCGACGTCGCCCACCGCCACCAAACGCAAACGGGCGGGCTGTTGGGCGAGGGTCGGCGTCGCCAGGCAGAGCCCCACCAGCAGGACGGTCAGGCGCATGGGGGGCTCCGGTGTGCAAAGGAGAGGCTAGGGCAGGCAGATCGGGTCGACGCAGGTGCCGTTGTCGCACTCGAAGGGCTCAGCGCACTCGAATTCGCAGGCGGCGCCCTTGGCTGGCAGCGGCTGGCAGACGTCTTCGACGCAGGTCAGACCGTCGGCGCACTTGCCTTCGACGCACGGCTTGCCGGCGGCCGGGGGCGTGTCGCACTTCAGGGAGGTCGGGTCACACACCAGCGACGGCAGGCAAACGAAGTACTTGCCCTTCATCGGGTCTGAGGGCGTGCAGGCCCCGCCCTTGCCAGGCAGGATCGCGCACTTGCCCGCGACGCAGCCCGCGTCGATGCCGCCGCACTGGAAGTCGGACACGCAGGCTTCGCCCAGCTTGCGGACCGGCTGGCACTTCATGGCGGGGCCCTTGATCGTGACTTCGGTGCCGCAAATCAGGCCCTTCGCGCAGCCGTCCTTGCCGGTGTCGGCCATCGACGGGGAGGTGCAGGCCTCGCCCTCCTTGCCACTCTTGGTGCACACGTTGGGGCCGTCGTTGCCGACGCAGGACAGGTCGCCCGCGCACTGGGGGCCGAAGTCGCAGGGCTGGCCCTCGGTGGACAGGTCCTTGCAGACGCTGCCGTCAAAGCCGCCCGAGCAGTACAGACCGGCCGCACACGTCACCTTGGCGCACGACTCGCCCTTGGCCGCCAGCGGTGCCGCCTGGGTCGCGCAGAAGCCGGCTGCGCACACCAGCGTGCCCTCGCAGTCGTCCGATGCTTCGCAGGGGTCGCCCGACTTCTTGCGGTCCGCGCAGGTGCCGGCACACGCACTCTTGTTCTGGGGCTTCGCGCACTTGCCGCTGACGCAGTACACGTCGTCGCTGCAAGGCGTGCCGACGACCTGCGAGCCGACAAATGCTAGTCGACAGGCTTCGGGCTCCTTCATGTCCGTCGTTTCACACGGGCGATTCAGGAAGGTCTGCAGGCACTCGGCGGCCTTGGCGCCGTCGTACTTCACCTTGCCGGAGGCGACGGCCTGTTTCATATCGTCGGTGCTGGTGTCCATGCCGTTTGCCGCCAACATGAGCGCGCAGGTGTCGGGGCTGACGAACGCGAAGCCGGTGTCCGTGCCGCACTTCGTCAGGTACGCGCACGTCGCTTCGACGGTCTTGGCGCCCAGCTCGTCGATGGTCAGTGAGGAGGGGATGGTCGTGTCGCTGGTGTCAGAGACGGTGTCGGTCGGCGAGCCGCCGCCTGAGCTTGCCGTTCCGCTGTCGCACCCGAGAACGAACACGGAACCCGCAGCCACCATGGTCAGAATCCAGTTGAACTTCATCGTTGTACTCCCCACCCTCTGAGGCGTTGTCGGACCGCGCGACTGTTGCAAGGTGCCCGCAGCCGACCAAGTTGGTGGAGAGGCGTTCCTGTGCGCGGGCCGTCCCCCGTGCTAACCTGCCCGCAAATACCGCATCTGCGGCCAGTCGGAAAGGCCATCATGTTCAAACAACTGTGTAACCGGTTCGTTATCGTCGTGGCGCTGCTGCTCACGTCGGCGTGCGCAAGCGCGCCGGACGTGGCCCACCCCAAGGCCGTGTCGGGCCCCGGGTTCTCGTTCCACGTGCCCGGCAACTGGACCGCGGCGCAGACGAAAGAGACGGCCGACGGACAGCAGACCACCACCGTCACCGTCGAGGGCAAGGCCGACAGCCTGATGATGCTGTTCGCCTTCGAGCCCGCGATCCCGGTGGACCTGAACGAGTTCGCCGCCGGGATGCAGACCGAGCTGACGGCGCAGGTTCAGGACAAGACGTCGGTGGGCAGTGTGCATCTGGCCAAGACGAGACACGACCCCACCACCGAGATCCAACGCGAGATTGCCGGAGGCACCCGGCTGGGTCGGCGCATGCACTGGCAGATCAGCGTGTTGGGGACCGACGTGCCGCACACCATCGAGCTCTACACGCTGACGTCCCCCACGCGATCGTTTGTGCTGTTCTCGCAGGTGCCGGACGAGGAGGCGGAGCAAGAGAAGCCCGGGCTGGCGTTGGTTCTGGACTCGTTGAAGCTGATGTAGGTGGTTGGTGATGGGGGGGCTGCCCCCGCCAGACTACCAAGACAAGAGCTTCTGCCCGTGACAGCTGTAGCACCAACACCCATATCGCCGGCCAGATTCGCCCCGTGGCACTCGACGAATGGGTCAGCGGCCCGAGGTTCCAGCGGGAAGTCGGCCACTTCCACCCGGCGTCACCTTGCGAAGCTGCACGTCGCGGGTCGACGGGAAACCCTCGGATGCCATGATGTCTTCCGCGGTTTCGACCGCGTATCCCGGGGCATGGAAACGCAGCGAGTTCTTGCCCAACCGCGCCCCTTCCAGCCGGTAGCTGCCGGTCGCGTCGGTCGTGG
>JBMOIG010000083.1:0-20766 GCA_049317445.1 Myxococcota bacterium
TCCTTGGTGGCCTGGCGCTGGGCGTCGTTGAAGTAGGCGGGGACGGTGATGACCGCGCGGTCGACGACCTGCCCCAGTTGCTTTTCGGCACGCTGTTTCAGCTCGCGGAGCACGAACGCGCTGAGCTCGGGCGGCGTGTAGCGGCGGTCACCGACCTGAATGCGCACGGCAGCGGACTGGTCGTCGCGGTGGACGCGATACGGCAGCATCCCGAGTTCGCTGACGACCTCGTCGGCGCTGCGGCCCATCATGCGCTTGACGCTGTAGATGGTGCGGTCCGGGCGCTCTGCCAGATGCTCGTCCGCCTCAGCGCCCACGACGTCCAACTGACCGTCGACTTCAAAGCCGATGACGGAGGGGACCAGCGCCTGACCGTCGTCACCCAGAAGGATCTTGGGTTGGCCATCTTCCGCGACGACGGCAACCAGACTGTTGGTCGTGCCCAAGTCGATGCCGACGGCGCGGGTCTTGCGCTGCTCAGGGGGGCGGGAGGAAAAGATCGGGATGGACATAGGCGAATTCCTGAGGGATCAGCTCTGCGTACTGGTCGGTACTTGGGTCGGCAGCAAAGCGGCTTGGACTCGGGCGAGCAGGTTGTCCAGATAGCTGGCTTCGCCCAGTGCAGCGCGCAGGTCGCGTCGGGCAAGCGAGGCTAGATCTGCCGCAGCATCAGGGGCTTGCGCGGCGTCCCAGCGGCGGGCGGCGTCGTGCAGTCGGTCGGAAAGGGACTGGCGGGCGTCGCCCAGCTCGCGGCCCGTCGCAGCGATTTCGCCACGAGCAGCGGCGGCGGCGGCAGGGGCGCCGTCGGCAAGAGCCTCTTGCAGGGAGTCCAGCGCTTCGTTGATCTCGAGCACTTGGCCAAGCAGGGCGGGCGACGGGCGGTATTTCTCCTCGACGGCGTGCCCTTCCAGCTCAAGCAGCAACCTGACCCGCCGCTCAAAGTCGCGCAGCGCGCGGTAGGCGTCGTTGGCCAGCGAGGAGTGCCGCTCAGCCTTGCGAACGGCGTCGGGGCCGGCCGCGTGGAAGCGATCCGGGTGCAAGTCTCGGATCAGGCTGCGGAAGCGAAGGTCCAGATGCTTGGGGTCCAGCAGCAGGCGGCGGGGCAGCCCCAGCACGGTGAAGGCGTCCGGCGGCGGCTCGCCCGGCCCGGGCCAGCGGTCGAGGTCCACCTTGCCGTCGGAACCCACCACGAAGGGGGGCGGAGACTCGGCCGGCGGCGTGCCGGCTTCCATAGCGCTGTCGTTCAGGATGGCCATGTGCCTGCGCGGGAACGGGTTGGCGGGGAGTGACGTCGGCGTTGGTGGCTAGGCCGTGAACGACGAGCCGCAACCGCAGCTGCCCTTGGCGTTGGGGTTCTGGAAGACGAAGCCCTTGCCGTTCAGACCGCCCTCGAAGTCCAGGGTCGTGCCGTCGAGGAACACCAGACTCTTGCGGTCGACGAAGATCTTGGGATTCTCGCCGAACACGCGGTCGCCCAGACGAGGTTCCTTTTCGAAGTCGAGCACATACGACAGTCCGGAGCAGCCGCCGCCGGTGACGCCAACGCGGACGCCCACGAGCTCGATGCTCTGCTCGGCCGCCACGGAACGCAGTCGCTCAGCGGCAGCGGAAGAGATGGAAACCATGATTACACCTCGCTCTTGGTAGCAGCATCCTGCTTGGCCTTGTAGTCGGCAAGCGCCGCGCGGATGGCGTCCTCCGCCAGCACTGAGCAGTGGATCTTGATGGGGGGCAGGTTCAGTTCCTGCACGATGTCGGTGTTGCGCAGGGTCGCAGCCTCGGCGACGGTCTTGCCCTTGACCCACTCCGTCGCGAGCGACGACGAAGCGATGGCTGAGCCGCAGCCGAAGGTCTTGAAGCGCGCGTCCTCGATCACGCCCTGCGCGTTGACCTTGATCTGCAGCTTCATGACATCGCCGCACTCTGGCGCGCCCACGACGCCGGTGCCGACGTTCGGGTCGTCCTTGGACAGGGAGCCGACGTTGCGCGGCTGGTTGTAGTGGTCAAGGACCTTTTCGCTGTAAGCCATTGTCTCGTCTCCTGTTTCCCGCGGTTCCGGGCGCTCTAGTGGCCACTCCACGACACGGTGCTCAGGTCGATGCCTTCCTGCACCATTTCCCAAAGAGGCGACATGTCGCGCAGGCGGTTGGCGACCTCGACGACGCGCTCGATCGTGTAGTCGATTTCTTCTTCCGTGTTGAAGCGGCCGATCCCAAAGCGGATCGAGGTGTGCGCCAGCTCGTCACCCACGCCAAGCGCCTTCAGCACGTAACTGGGCTCGAGCGAGGCCGACGTGCAAGCCGACCCCGACGACACTGCGATGTCCGCGATGCCCATCAGCATCGACTCGCCTTCGACGTAGGCAAACGACACGTTCATGTTGCCGGGGGTGCGGAAGTCCTCGTGCCCGTTCAGGTAAATGTGGTCCAAGCGCGCCTTCAGCCCGGTCCACAGGCGGTTGCGCAAGGCCAGCAGGCGTTGCGCCTCGTCGTGCAGCTCCAGCCGCGCCAGCTCAGCGGCCTTGCCCATCGCGACGATCATCGGCACTGCCAGCGTTCCCGACCGCAGCCCACGCTCGTGACCTCCACCGTGCAGCATGGGTTCCAGCCGCACGCGAGGGTTCTTGCGCCGCACGTACAGGGCACCGATCCCCTTGGGGCCGTACATCTTGTGGGCGCTCATCGCCAGCAGGTCGATGTGCATCGCTTCGACGTCCAACGGGATCTTGCCGACGGCTTGGGCGGCGTCGCAGAAGAAGAGCACCCCGCGCTCGTGGCACAGCTGGCCAATCTCGGCGAGCGGCTGGACGACGCCAATCTCGTTGTTCACGGCCATGACGGCGACCAGGATCGTTTGCGGCGTGATCGCGGCGGCAAGTGCCTCCATGGACACGATTCCCAAGGTATCGACGGGCAGATAGGTGACGCGGAAGCCCTCGCGCTCAAGCGCGCTGAATGAGTCCAGAACCGCCTTGTGTTCGGTGGCCAGCGTGATCAGGTGGTCGCCCTTGTCGCGCAACATGTGCGCCGCGCCTTTGATGGCCAGGTTGTCGGACTCGGTGGCCCCCGATGTGAACACGATCTCCTTGTCGGTCGTCGCGCCGATGGCCTGGGCGATCTGGTGGCGGGCCAGGTCCACGGCCTCTTCAGCCTGGCGTCCGAACACGTGGGTGCGCGATGCGGCGTTGCCGTAGATCTCGGTGAAGTACGGCAGCATGGCCGCAAGCACGCGCGGATCGACGGCGGTCGTCGCATGATTGTCCATGTAGATCGGAAGCTTGACGGTCATCGTTCCTCGTTTGGTTTCAGCTCGGCAGGTTCGTCATCAGGCGGTTAGAGCTGCGCGATCGTCATCCGGTCCAGCACCTTCATCACTTCACGGTTCAGCGTGTCCAGCGGCGAGCGGATGTCGCACTGGGCAAAGCGGTGGCACGCCCCGTCGCCCTCTTGGCAAGACACGAACTGCGACTCCCCGTCCAGCACGCGCACAACCTCCGCCACAGTGATCTGCGACAGGTCCCGCAGCAGCCGATACCCGCCCGACTTGCCCATCGTGGCTTCGACCAGACCCGCTTGCGCCAACTTGGCCAGCACCTTCGGGGTCAGGTCGAGCGGCAGGTGGTTGCGCATCGCAAGCTCGCGTGCAGACATCGAATCGTTGGGCGCCAGGCTGCCCAGCGCCTTGAGCGCGACCAGTCCGTAATCCGCCTTCTTCGACAGCCGCATCATTCGCTTGGCTCGCTCCCGGTGCTTCGTATGCGAACGTTCGGTCGGTGCTCTTGAAGTCTGACCAAACTAGTCGTACTTTAGGGTCGCTCCGCCGGGTTGTCAACGCAAGGCGGATGCAGGACCCCCACGAACAGGAGACAGCAGGATGACGGCAACGGCAGATCAGGTGCGGGCGGCGCTCGCGACGGTGGTAGAGCCCGACCTGGGCAAGGACCTCGTGGCGGCCCGGTTGGTGCGCGGCGTGGAGGTTTCCGACGGTACGGCCAAGGTGCGCGTGGCCCTGACGACGCCGGCCCATCCGCATCAGGCGCAGCTGCGTCAGGCCGTGGACCAGGCCGTGCGCGGGGTTGCAGGCATTCGCGACGTCGAGCTGACGCTGGCCGCCGACTCCCCCGAGGTGCAGCCCAAGCTCGGCCCGGTGCGTCACGTCATCGGCATCGGTGCGGGCAAGGGAGGCGTGGGCAAGTCGACCGTCGCGGTGAATCTGGCGCTTGCGCTCTCGCAGGCGGGCGCCAAAGTCGGCCTGCTGGACGCGGACATCTACGGTCCCAGCGTGCCGATCATGCTGGGACTTCGGGACGCAAAGCCCGCGGTGAATGCCGCGCGCAAGATCGTCCCGGCGGAGCGCTATGGCCTGAAGTGCATCTCGATTGGCTTCATGATCGACGAGGACACGGCCGTCGCGTGGCGCGGTCCGATGGTTGCGCGTGCGGTCACGCAGTTCATCGAAGACGTGGCGTGGGGAGAGCTGGATTACCTCATCGTCGACCTGCCGCCCGGCACCGGCGACATCATCCTCAGCCTCTGCCAGGCGATTCCGCTGTCGGGCGCCGTCGTCGTCACTACGCCGCAGGACGTGGCCTTCGCCGACGTGCTGCGCGCGGTCAAGATGTTCGGGATGCTCAACGTCGAGATCATTGGACTCGTCGAGAACATGTCGTACTTCCACTGTCCGGACAACGGCAAGGATTACCCGATCTTTGGGCCAAGCCACACCGCAGGTCACGCCGAAAAGCACGGTCTGCAGCTGCTGGGGTTGCTGCCGCTGGATATGGCGGTATCGCCAAACGCCGACGCAGGGCGTCCGATCGTGGTCGCTGAGCCGAACTCGCAGCAGGCGGCGATGTACCGAGAGATGGCGGGTCAGGTGGCGACCAAGCAGGCGCAGCTGGCGTTTGCCAAGGCGGAGAAAGCAAACGCGGGCAAGGGCTTCTTCACGACGCGGCCGGCCAGTGCTCCGGCTCCCCACAAGGCCTAGACCTTACTCGTCGTCCCGGTCTTCCACGGGCCTTTGCACCGGCGGCAGCGCATCCGGCGGTAGCACCGGGTCGTCCGCGGGCTCCAGCGCATCGTCTCGCACGGCTTCGGCGCCCACCTCAGGGTCCACCGCAGGCGGCAGACCCGCGACGGGACCGGCGAGCACGTGCGGCAGGCGCGGCAGCGGGTGGACCGGAACGCGCTCCAGCCCATCGCGCATGAAGTCCGTCCAGATCGGGACCGCAAGGGTGCCGCCCGAGCCCTTGGGCAGCGGCTTGCGGTCGTCGTGTCCCACCCAGATGCCCGCGCACAACTCTGCGGAAAAGCCTACGAACCACGCGTCGCGGCTGCCGTTCGAGGTGCCGGTCTTGCCCGCGACGGGCCGCCCCACCTTGCTGGCGCCGCGGCCGCTGCCCGAGCGCACCACCTCACCCAGCATGTCCGTCAGGGCGCGGGTGACCTCGGGCTCGACCACGCGCACGCCGGGTTCGCGGGCGGCCAGGAACACGTCACGGCCGGTGCGGTCGACGATGCGGGTGACGAGGATCGGTGCGGCAACCCGTCCCTCAGCTGCCAAGGTCGCATAGGCGTTGGTCAATTCCAGTAGCGACACGCTCGATGCCCCCAACGCAAGCGGCAAGCCGACGGTCAGCGGGCTGTTCACACCGACGCGCTTGGCGAACGAGGCGACGCGCTCCGGGCCGACTTGGGCGGCCACAGCAACGGCGATCGAGTTGATGGACTGGGCCAAGGCGTTGCGCAGCGAGTGCGCTTGGCCGTCGAAGTGGCCGCTGTAGTTGCGCGGCGTCCAGGCCCGGCCGGTCCCCGTGTAGGTGCGCTGCTCGTCGCGAAGCTCCGTTTCCGGAGTCACCATGCGGGCTTCCAGCGCGGCGCCATAGACGAAGGTCTTGAACGTCGACCCCGGTTGCCGTCGGGCCAGCAACGCCCGGTCGAACGGGTGCAGCGTGAAGTCGTCACCGCCCACCAACGCCCGCACCAACCGCGTCTCCGGCTCCAGAGCGACGAGAGCGACCTGCGGCCCCATTTCGGGCGACAGCAGGATCTCGCCGTCGCGTTTCTCGCGGACAGAGATCCGCAGCAGATCTCCGCGCTTCCACTTGGGCAGCTCGCCCGCGTCCTGCGGCGGCGGCACTGCGCCGGGCTGCGGCTGGGGCAACTTCGCCGGGTCCGGCACCCGGTATCGCTCCGCCGCCTCATACGGCAGCCAACCTTGCGCGGTCCCGAGGTCGAGCTGCCAGGCCTTGCGTTTCTCGTCCGCCCCGACCACCACGCCCAGCAGGACTCGACCGGCGGCGGGCGTGGGTTGCTGCGACCGCAGACGCGACAGACCGTCGGCCAGCTCGACCTCATTGACATAGGACTTCAGGGGCTTGGCGCTCTCGTACTGCTTGTCCAGGTTCGTCAGCCCGGTCCGCACGGCAAGCTCGGCGGCCCGCTGCAGCTCGGTGTCCAAGGCGACTTCGATCCGCAACCCACCGTACAGCAAGGCTTCCGGATCGACCTTTCGCAGCACCTCGCGCCGCACGGCTTCGACAAACCAAGGCCCCACGCGCTGGATCGGATCATGACTGGTCGTCGGCAGCGGCTCGGCCTCCGCGCGCTCGAGGTCCGCGGCGGTGATGTAGCCGTTTTCCTGCATCTGCTTGAGCACATACGAGCGCCGCGACCGAGCATTGTCCGGGTGTCGCAGAGGCGAGAAACGCGCGGGGCTGTTGATGATGCCCGCCAACAGTGCCGCTTGGGCGACATCGATCTCGCTGACGGAGCGACCGAAGTAGAAGCGCGCCGCCTCCTCGACCCCATAGCGCCCGTGGCCAAAGTAGATCTCGTTGGCGTACAGCGTCAGGATCTCGTTCTTCTCCAAGCGTTCTTCAAGCTTTCGGGCCAGCACCAGCTCTCGCAGCTTGCGCAGGACCGACTTCTCGCTGCTGAGGAATCGGGTCTTGGCGAACTGCTGCGTGATGGTCGACGCGCCCTGCTTCATCTTCCCGGTGGTCAGGTCGACCCAGACGGCGCGGGCGATGCCGACGAAGTCCAACCCCGGGTGGCTGAAGAAGGCAGCGTCCTCTGCACACACAAGGGCATAGCGCATGGTGTCGGGAATGCGTTCCTGCGGGACGACGGTGCGGATCTCTTCGCCGAACTGGGCGATCACCTCTCCGCCGGCTGCGTGCACCCGCGACGACTCCCGGGCGATCTGCCGATACGCTTGAAACGAGAAGACGTCGGGCAGACTTGCGTCGATCCACAGCCAGCCCAGCGCACCCGCCCCAAGGGCCAACGCGGTGAGCACAAGCAAGGTCGCGAAGATCCTGACGAAACACCCGACTTTCGAGCGTCCGACCGTACCAGCGTGGGGCACACGGGGGCGCTCGACGGGCTTGGGCGGTGCAGGGCGTTCAGCGGGTGCAGTCATCGCCAGCGAGTGTAGGCGAGGACGCGGCCGCCCGCGAATCCTTCCCTCAGTTCCATTGTTGCGGGGTTCAGTCGGGCAGAAGGTCAACGCGGAACAGCAGCGTGCCGATCATCAGCTCGTCGCGGTTCTCGAACTCGAGCGGCAGGTGTTTGGCACGCAGGAAGGTGCCGTTCAGGCTGCCCACGTCGGTGACCTGAATCTCGCCGTCGACCACTTCCAGACGGAGATGGCGGCCGCTCATGTAGCGATCGAGCGGGAACGACAGGTCGCAGTTCTCACGCCCGACGGTCAGAACCTCACCATCGGTCGACGCCACTCGTCCCGGCAGACCACCCGCCAGCAGCTGGGTGACGTGCAGGTGCGGCGGCGGCAACGGCGTGCCGAAGACCTCGGCAGGGGCGTCGGACGAGACGGTCTCTCCCGGCGCCCGGTCACCGAGTCGCACCAGCAGGTATTGCTCTCCGGCAAACAACACGGTGCCGGAAGGCACGCGGTCCGGCTCTCGGATTCTGTGGAAGCAGCCGCTACGGCCGGAAGCCTCGACCAGCCGCAAGGTGGCCCCGCGTCGCTCGAACACGGCGTGATGCGTGCTGAGGATCGGGTCACTGGGAAAGGCCAAGTCGCCCGACTTGCCGATGACCGTGCGGCCTTGGGCCAGATCGTGGCGGGTACCCTCAGCCACCGCGCCGCGCAGCACAACAAGCCGGACCGTCCCGACAGCGGCAACGATGGGCGCGGGACCGCTGGGGGGAGGCGGCACAGCCGTGCGCAAGGCGCTGCCACACCTACCGCAAAACTGGTAGGCCTCAGGCCAACTGGCACCGCAATGGCTGCAGACGATTTGGGACATGGCGTGTTCCCGGTATGGACCGCCTACTTGGCGGCACCCTTGGCGGCTTTCTCCTTGTCGTGCGCGATCTTCTCGGCGGCGCGCTCTTCAGCATACGCAGCCAACACTTTGCCGCGACGGTCGAAGCTGTAGGAGGCGTAGTTCTTGCGCCACTTCGCCGTGTCCGCATCGATCTTGCCCTCGGCCAGCAAGGTGTCCTGCGCGCGCAGGTACTCGACCACCTCCGCGAAGACCGCGGCGAGGTCCGACACGCCCATGTTCGAGCCCACCGGCGGAACGATGATCGGATCGACCAACGCCTTGTCGTCCTTGCGGTAATTCTTCAGCAGCGCGAGCGAGGCATCGTCGCCCAAGGTGGTCAGGCAGCGCAGGGCCAACACGCGCTCGATGACGCGGGGGCTGGCGAGCGAGGCCTCGAACAGCGGGCGGACCTTCTCGATACCCAGAGGCTTGATGTCCATGGCGCACAGGTCGGTCATCATCAGCTTCACGTCGCTGTTGGCCAGCTCCTCCAGACCGTAGTTGCGGTCATCCGGCAGCTTGGCGAGAACTTCCTTCAGCCCATCCAACCCACTGTAAGCAAGGAACATCTGCGCGGCCCACCAGCGGTCGTCGCAGTTCTTTCCGACCAGCAGCTTCGTAATGGCGGGCTTGAGCTTGTCGCCGCCCCAAGCTTCCTTGATCTGCGTCTTGGCCGAGGCACCTTCCGTCCACTGGATCGCGGCGGCAATCGCCAGCTTGGCGGCGGCCTGGTCGTCCGGGTGGGCGCTGGCGCCGCGGGTCTCGTAGAGCTCGAGGAAGTAAAGGAAGCCATCGAGGCTGTCGGTGCCCTGAATGGCGGCCAGATCGCCCTCGGTGACCTTGATGTCCTTCTTCAGCTTGTGGTAGCGGCGCATGCCATCGATGAGCGCCTTCTTGGACGCCGGAGTCTTCAGCGCCACCAGCATGCCCACCACGCCGTCGCGGGCGATGGCCTTGCTGAGCATGATCTCGGCGCCCGGGATGCCCTCTTCGCCCAGCTGCTCGAGCTCCTCGGGACGCAGCTTCTGGCCCAGCTTGTCGGTGATGCGGGCCGCGGGGTCGTCGATGCTCATGTCAGCAAATGCCCAGTCGGCGATCACCTTGCGGATCGCGGGCTTCTTGGCATCGGGAAGGACGCTGAGCATGTCGAACAGCACCCGCTTGGCGTGGCCCTGCTTCTTGACGTTGGGGTTCTCCAGCATCTTCTTCAG
Organism: Myxococcota bacterium; assembly: GCA_049317445.1. Taxonomy (GTDB): domain Bacteria; phylum Myxococcota_A; class UBA9042; order UBA9042; family UBA9042; genus CAJBNH01. The sequence continues at coordinate 9,505 of JBMOIG010000083.1, forward strand.
TGCCGGCTGCAGACCCAGCAGCACCTCGACCTGATCCTTGGCCTTGTTGGTCACGCGCAGTGCTTGCGAAGGCTGCCCGCCCTCGTCGACCAGCACCTCGACGGCGCGGACACGCAGGCGCAGCTCGTTTGCGCTGTCGCCGACAAAGGTGGCCATCTCGTCCCAGCCAGCCTCGTTGTTGCTCCAAAGGCGGAAGTTCTCGTCGGGATCTCCCTTGCCGCATCCAAGCGTGGCAGCGAGGGCCATCGTGGCTGCGAGGGCCAAGGCGACGGCACTCAGGCGAAAAGCGGTCGAGCGCATGGCAAGCTCCTGATGGGGTGACGCAGAGAAAAGTAGAAGGTGCACACAGAGTGGTCGTTCGGCAGTCGCACGGCGCACCGAACCGAAGGGCCATGGTAGTACGAAGCCGAAGCGAGGTAAACGCACGCCGCTCGGACCCGGAAGTTCGCGGGGCGGCCGCCGGTTCTGCTCGCGAGACTCTGGAAGTCACTCAGGATTCCAACGGACTCCACGTCTGGGCGGGCTCGGGTGCGTCGGCCAGCAGCCGCACGCTTCGTGCCGTGGCCACACGGTCCTCCAGCCGATCGAGCAGTTCAGGCAAGCCCTCGCGCGTCACCGCCGACGTATGCAACGCCCGATAGCGCCCAACGATTTCGCGCACGGTGGCCGGGTCGTGCACGTCGTCGCACTTGTTCATTAGCACCAGCTTGGGTTTGTCGCCCAGATCGTGGTCCGCAAGGATGCGCTCCACACTCTCCAGCTGCTGTTCGATTTGCGCGTGGCTTGCGTCGAGGACCAGCAGCAGCAGATCGGCGGCGCGGGCTTCCTCGAGCGTCGCCTCGAACGCCCCCAGCAGCTCCTTGGGCAAGTCGCGGATGAAGCCCACGGTGTCGGTCACGACGATGGGCGTACCTCCCGGCAGCCGGATGCGCCGGGCGGTCGGGTCCAGCGTGGCAAAGGCCAAATTCTCCGTAAAGATCGTGGACTTCGCCAGCGCGTTGAGCAGCGACGACTTGCCGACATTGGTGTAGCCGACCAGCGCCGCCAGTGCGACCTCGGACTCGGTTCGCCCCTGACGCCGCACCGCCCGGCCCCTGGCCAACCGCTCCAGATCGTCCTCCAGCCGATGGACGCGGTCTCGCGCTCGGCGTCGATCGATCTCGAGCTTGGTCTCGCCCGGTCCCACGCCGCCGATGCCACCCGTCAGGCGCGACAGCGCGTCGTCGCGTTCTCCCAGGCGCGGCAGGGAGTACCGCAGCTGCGCCAGCTCGACCTGCAGCTTTCCGTCCTGACTGCGTGCGCGACTGGCGAAGATGTCGAGGATCAGCTGGGTTCGGTCCAGCACCTTCATGTCGGTCTGCTTGGAGACCCCGCGCATCTGGCTGGGCGTCAGCTCGCGGTCGAACACCAGCAGGGTGGCGTCCTTCTGCATCGCCCGCAGCGAGATCTCAGCCAGCTTGCCCGCGCCCAGCAGCGTGCGCGGGTCCAGCTCGCGACGGCGCTGGATGACGCGCCCGACGACCTCTACGCGGGCGGTGCGGGCGAGCTCTTCCATCTCATCGAGACGATCTTCGGCGTCCGGCAGCGGTTCCGGTCCCACGTGCACCAGCAGCGCCGTCTCGCGGGCGTTGACCATCCGGGCAGGAGCCCGTGAGCGCCCCAGCTGCGTCTCCAGCTCCCGCACCAGCTCTGCGCAATCCAGATCAAAGCCGTGCCAAGCCCGCCCGGGCCACGCGACGGACGGCTCGACGCTGCGGTGCGGCTGGTCCTGGCGGTCGGCGGCAAGGTGCCCGAGGAAGACGCAGTCGGGCTGGTCGCCGTCCAGTGTGATCGCGGCGATCAGGTCAAGACCCAACCGCACGAGATCATTCATGTCGTCGTCGCTGAGTCCCTCGCCTTTGAGGTGCACGTGGACCAGACGCAGTCCGCGCAGTCGACCCGATCCCTGACCCCAGCGACCAAGGTCCGGCAGCTCGATCTGGTGGTCGTCGCCGACGATGACGTGCGTGACGTGGCCGCCGCGGTCGATCAGCACGCCGATCTGGCGCTTCAGCCGCGCCGCCATGCCGGTCAGCCGCAGCACCAGAGCCTCGCTGGCCAGCTGCGTGGGGTCGGTCAAGTGGTGGGCCAGACGCTCAATACCGGCGCGCTCGGCATGGGAAAGGCCGGCCAGGTTGCCGTGGATGCGATTGGGCAAGAGGACTCCGGGCCGGGGTCAGTTCAGCTCGATGACGGCGCCCTTCTCAGTCAGCTTGCCGCTTGCGGTGACGGTCATGTTCGACCCGGCCTTGATGTCGGTCGTCGAGCCGGACTCTTGCTTGATGCTCGCCGACGCCTTCACCACCAGATCCGTGCACTCCATCGTGATCGTCTTCTCAGCCTTGATCAGCATGTCGCCGGTCTTGCACTCGATGGTGATCTTCTTGTTCTTGGTGTCGATCAGGATGTAGTGCTCTTGGGTGTGGTCGTAGATCTCGATCTGGTCGACGCTGCCGCTCTGGTCCAGGGCGATCCAATGCCCGTCGCGCTGCTTGGGGTCCTTCTCCTCGTCTTTCGCCTTGACGAGGTTCTGCAACACGATGCGCTCCGTCTTGTCGTCCTTCTTGTCGACGAACTGGAGCATGTGGCCCGACCGCGAGCGGATGCTGCGGAACGAGTTCTTGCCGTTCTGTTCAGAGTTGGCGTGAATCGTGGTGTCGACCCCGTTCCACAGCGAGCCGATGACGAACGGACGCCGCACGTCGCCATGCTCGAACGCGATCAGGACTTCGTCGTCGACCTCTGGCAGCCAGAACGCGCCGCGGTCCTTGCCCGCCATAAACGTGGCGATGCGGCACCAGTTCGAGCGGAAGTCCTCGGCATCCTTGACGTCGGCGTAGTCCCCGCTCTCTGCGACCCACGGGTACTTCACCTTGACGCGGTAGTGGGCGTCGGGGTCCTTGTTGTCGATCACGATGCCCACGACGACGCCCAGGACCTTGAAGGGTTCTCGCTTGACACGTTCCATCAACATGGGGGCCTCTCCGGTTGGGGCGAGCGCGCGGCCTGAGGGTGCAGGTCGGCGTCGAGCCTAGCGAGAACCTCCAGTCGCTGCAACGCGGACCCTCTGGTGCCCGGAACCGTGGGGTCTGACTGCCCCATCCGTCGGCCCCGGCCGAAAGGGCCGCGTGGCGGTTGTGGGAGGGTTCGCAGCGGGCGAATTCGCCGCTTTCCGGGCCGCATGCCTTGACGCAAACGCTGCATGGCGGTATCTCGCTCGCGGCCCGGAGTCTGCCCTGCGGTCGGCTTCTCAGGCTTTCCAGTCTTCTTTCAGCGCAGCCCTGTCGCCGACCCGGGAAGTGTGGGGTCGCCTCCCGTTGAGTCGGGAGCGCACCCGGTCGGACGACCCTCGCGGAGCCGCCATGCTGACCAGCCATCTGGGCTATCTCTCGATCCTGACTGTAGTTGTCGTCGCCGTCGGCCTCGCAGGCGCCATCATTGCGCTGAACTGGCTGCTGGGGCCCAAGCGCAAGAACGCCATCAAGGACGCGAGCTTCGAGTGCGGCTCGGAGCCCGTCGGCAGCGCCCGGCACCGGTTCAGCGTCAAGTTCTACCTCGTCGCCATCTTTTTCATCGTGTTCGATATCGAGTCCGTGTTCATGTACCCGTGGGCGGCCTTGTTCCGCGACATGATCGTTGAGCCGGGCGTTGGGTGGGCAACGTTTGGCGAAATGTTCGTGTTTATTGGCATCCTCGGCGCCGGTCTGGCGTACGTGTGGCGCCGCGGTGCGCTCGACTGGGAATAGCCCACCCTTTTTCTGCTCTGCGCAGCCGTCTTCGCCGGGACCAGCGGGGAGGGAGCGCAGCCGACCGACGCCGCAGGCTGCCGTTGCGCCTGCCCAGAATGCCGCCCGCGGCCCCGCACGGCGGCGATGGTGACCCATGTCTGACCTGTTGATCGCACTGCTGCGGGCTGAGAAGCCTCAGGCCGTGTTCGGCAGCCACAACACCGCCGGCGACGCGACGATCCTCGTGGCGCGGGAGCACCTCGTGGAGGTCATGCAGTTTCTGCGTGACGACCCGCGATGCCGGATGGAGCAGCTGATCGATGTCACCGTCGCCGACTATCTGGAGTACGCGCCCGAGCTGCGCGCCCAGGTGAGCCCCTGCGACGCCGACAATCGGTTCGGCTTCACCTCGGCGCGGCTGCCCCGCTTCGAGGTCGTGTACCACCTGCTGTCGCTGTCGCTGCACCATCGGTTGCGCGTCAAGACGTTCGCCCCTGAGGACGACGCCGTCGTGCCGTCGATGTGCGACCTGTGGATCGCGGCGAACTGGGGTGAGCGCGAGGCCTGGGACATGCTGGGCGTGCGCTTCGAGGGTCACCCGGATCTGCGTCGCATCCTGACGTACCCCGAGTTCAAGGGTCACCCGGTTCGCAAGGACTACCCGCTGCGTGGTTATCAGCCGCTGATCCCCATGCCTGAGCTCGGCCACTACACGGATCAGGAAAACTTTCGCTAAGCCCGCGCGCCTCTTGAGGAATCTGCCATGACGATGACGCCCGCAGCCGCAGACACCGTTCGCGTCGGCGAGGACATGATCCTCAACATGGGTCCGTCGCACCCCGCGATGCACGGCACCGTGAAGATGGTGCTGACGCTCGACGGCGAGACGATCAAGGACATGGACATCCACATCGGCTACCTGCACCGCGGGTTCGAGAAGATGGCCGAGATGGGCACCTGGCAGCAGGTCCTGCCCTACACCGATCGCTTGAACTACGTCAGCCCGATGATCAACAACGTCGGCTACGTGATGGCGGTCGAGAAGCTGTGGGGCGTCGAGATCACGCCGCGTGCCAAGTACATCCGGATGCTGATCTCCGAGCTCAGCCGCCTGACCGACCACCTGACGTCGTTGGCCGCCGGTGCGATGGAACTTGGCGGCTTTACGCCGTTCCTCTACGCCGTCGAGGCTCGTGAATACCTGTACCCGGTGATCGAGGAGCTGACGGGCGCGCGGTTGACCACTTCGTACACGCGCATCGGCGGCGTCGCGAAGGACTTGCCGGACGACTACGAGCGCACCGTCATGAAGGCCATCGAGACGATGCGCCCGCTGGTGACCAAGCTTGACAAGCTGTTGACCAAGAACCGGATATTCTACGACCGCATGATCGGTACCGGCGAGTTGACGCGGGAGGACGCGATCTCGTCGGGCTGCACCGGCATCATGTTGCGCTCGACCGGCGTCGACTGGGACCTGCGCAAGCACCAGCCGTATCTGGCGTACGACGAGGTCGACTTCGACGTGATCATCGGCGCCAAGGGCGACAACTACGACCGGTACTTGTGCCGACTGGAAGAGCTCGACCAGACGATCCGCATCATCAAGCAGATCTTCAAGCAGATGCCCGGCGGCCCCATCAACGTGGGCGACTGGAACGTGGTGCTGCCGCCCAAGCACGAGGTCTACAACAGCATCGAGGGCATGATCGCCCACTTCAAGCTGATCACCGACGGCCATCAGGTGCCGGCGGGTGAAGCGTACAGCGCGGTCGAGGGCGGCAACGGCGAGGTCGGCTTCTACATCGTGTCCCAGGGACGCGGTCGGCCGTACCGGGTCCACGTGCGCGCGCCGTGTTTCTACGCGATGGGCATCATGAAGAAGCTGTCGGTGGGCAAGATGCTCGCCGACATCATCCCCACGTTCGACACCCTGAACATGATCGGCGGCGAGGTCGATCGCTAGGTTTTTGCCATGCCGAAAGTCACGATCGACGGGCTCGAGATCGAGGTCCCTGCCGGCACGACGGTGGTGCGCGCCGCCAAGCAGCTGGGCGTCGACATCCCCGTGTTCTGCTACCACCCCGGCCTCTCGATTCCCGCCAACTGCCGCATGTGCTTGGTGGAAATCGAGAAGTCGCCCAAGCCCCTGCCGGCCTGCTACACAGAGGTCACCGAGGGCATGGTCGTGCGCACCCGCACCGAAAAGGTCGCGGCGACGCAGAAGTCCGTGCTTGAGTTCATCTTGTTGAACCATCCGGTCGACTGCTCCATCTGCGACCAGGCGGGCGAGTGCGTGCTGCAGGAGCACTATGCGACTTGGTCGACCAAGCCGTCGCGCCTGTTCCACGACAAGGTCGCCAAGCCCAAGGGCAAGATTCTGGGGCCGACGGTCGTGCTGGACGCCGAGCGCTGCATCCTTTGCACCCGCTGCGTCCGCTTTACCGAGGAAATCACCGGCACCTACGAGCTGGCCGTGCAGGACCGCGGCGAACACGCCGAGCTGACCAACACGCCGAACAAGGTGCTGGACAACCCGTACAGCCTCAACGTGGTCGACATCTGCCCCGTGGGGGCCCTGACCTCGCGCGAGTTCCGGTTCCGCCGCCGCGTGTGGTTCCTGGACCAGCGCGACTCGGTCTGCACCGGCTGCGCGCGCGGTTGCGCCGTGCGGATCGACAGCCACGGCAATCAGGTCGAGCGGGTGCTGCCGCGCTACAACCCCGACGTGAACAAGTGGTGGATGTGCGACGACGGCCGCCGCGTGTTCGATGTCCTTAAGACGCGGGCGCTTTCGGCGGGCAAGGCTCCGGGTGCCAACGGTGCACCGCGCGAGGTCCATGCGCTGGACGGCGTGCGCGCACTGGCTGCGTGGCTGCAGCAGGCAAAGACCTCTGGCGGTTCGACCGGCGTGGCCCTGTCTGCGTCGCTGACCAACGAGGACGTGTACGCGTGGGGACGCCTTGCCGCCGCGTCAGGCGCCAAGGTCTACGTGCTGGACCGCACCGCCGCTCAGGGCGACAAGCTGTTGCGTCTGGCCGACCGTGACGCCAACCGCATGGGAACAACGGCGATTCTCGACGCTGTTGCTCCCGGTTGGGGCGGCGCAGCTGATCTGGCCAAGGACGCCGCGGGTCTCGAGGTCCTGACGGTCGTCGATCACGACATCGCCGTGACGGACGCGCTGGCCAAGGCACTCGGCGAGGTCGCGCATCTTGCCGTGATCACCGACCTTTCGGGGCCGCTTGCCGACGCCGCCCAAGTCGTGATCCCCGCGACGCCGCTGCACAACCGCGAAGGCACGATCGTGAACGCCGACGGCTGGGTGCAGCGCCTGGCCTCGCCGCTGAAGGCCCCGGTGGGCACCGTCGCCCCCCACGTCGCCGCCGCGCAGTTGGCGCAGGCGGTGTACGGGCTGGAGCTCGACTTTGCCGACCGCACCCGACCTGCGCAGCTGTTCGACCGCATCGCCGCCACCGTGCCTGCCTTCCAACACCTGGACTACATCGAGGTGGGCGACCTGGGCCGGGGGCTGACCAACGGTGGCGAGCTGGCCCCGCGCCGCGCCCGCACCGAAGGCACGCCTGAGTGGGAACCCGATCCCGTCGCGCCGACCTATCCCCGCCCGTTCGCCCTGCGCCGCGGCGCCTGAGACGAGGAAACCATGGAACTGACTGGACACCTGGTGCTCGACACGGTGCTGTGGACGCTGATCAAGGTCTTGGGCTTTCTGTTCGTGTTCGTGTTGGGCACAGCACTTGTGCTGACGTGGCTCGAGCGCAAGTACTCGGCCCTGCTGCAGAATCGGATCGGCCCCAACCGCGCCAACATCGGCAGCTTCCGTCTGGGCGGCCTGTTCCACATGATGGCCGACCCGATCAAGATGCTGTTCAAAGAAGACTTTACGCCCACCACGCCCAACCCCATCATGCATCGGCTTGCGCCGTACGTGGGGCTGGTGCCGGTGCTGGTCGTGTTTGCGGTGATTCCGTTCGGTCCGACGGATCAGATGCAGATCTCCGCACTTGGCGTCGGCATCTTGTTCATCTTCGCCATCTCGTCGCTGAACGTGTACGGCGGCGTGATGGGCGCTTGGGCCTCGAACAGCAAGTGGTCGCTGTTGGGCGGCCTGCGTATCTCGGCGCAGATGATCTCGTACGAAGTGGCGATGGGCCTGTCGCTGTGCGGCATCTTCATGGTCTACGGCTCGCTGGATCTGCAGTCGATTGTGCGTGCGCAGGGCCAAGTGCTGTTCGGTTTCCTGCCCGCATGGGGTCTGTTCATGCAGCCCCTTGCGTTCGTGCTGTATCTGGCCTGCGCCATCGCCGAGAACAAGCGTGCGCCGTTCGACGTGGGCGAGGCGGAGTCCGAGCTGGTCGCCGGTTACTTCACCGAGTACTCCGCGATGGGCTTCTCGGTCTTCATGCTGAACGAGTTCGTGGAAGTGGTGATGATCGGCTGCCTGGGCGCCACGCTGTTCTTGGGCGGCTGGCAGATCCCCGGTCTGGTCGAGGGCACGACGCCCGGCATGATCGCTTTGCAGATCGCGGCGTTCTTGCTCAAGGCCCTGTTTCTGGTGTGGCTGCAGTTGACCATCCGCTGGACGCTGCCCCGCTTCCGCTACGACCAGATCATGCGCCTGGGGTGGAAGATCCTGCTGCCGGCGGCCCTTGTGAACCTGCTCGTCACCGGCATCGTGCTGACGGCCCTCGACCGCGCGTAAGCTGCACGTTCTGTTAGGAGTTTCTACCATGGCCAAGCTCGTCGACCGCATGCAGCCCGACCTGGTGACACAGAGCTACGTGATCGAGGTTGCCAAGGGCGTCGCCCTGACCTCGCGCCAGTTCGTGCGCAACCTGTTCGGCCGCAAGGACACGCCGACGGTCCAGTACCCCGAGGTCAAGACGCCGTATCCCGCGCGCAACCGCGGCCGTCACCGCCTGATGCGCCGTCCCGACGGTCAGGTGCGCTGCGTGGCGTGCATGCTGTGTGCGACTGCGTGTCCGGCGAACTGCATCACGATCGTCGCCGCTGAGCACCCCGACCCGGGCATAGAGAAGGTCCCGACCACGTTCGGCATCGACCTGCTGAAGTGCATCTACTGCGGCTTCTGCGAAGAGGCGTGCCCCTGCGACGCGATCCGCATGGACTCCGGCCGCCATGCGATCCCGACCCAGACCCGCGTGGCGCAGAAGACCGCCATCGTCAGCCTGCTCGACAAGGACGGCCCCTCCACCGCCGTTCAGGGCGGCGAGTTCAAGGCGGACCACGCGGGCGGCGGTCACCACTAAGCGCGCCGGAAACCTCTCGACATTCGACCGGATGCGTCGCTCTTCACGCGCCCAGGTGAAGACGGCGGACCTCTGTGTTACGGTCACCGCGCTCGGCGGGACCGACGGGGGTGCCTCATGGTGTTCGGCGGCGACAAGCGGGACAGGGACGGTGAGACCAAGGAAGGCGGCGGTGCGGCCGACAGCGGCTTCCTGATCGATGTCATCCGGCGTGCCGTGCAAAGTGGCGTTCAGGCGGTATTTTCCAGCGAAGAGGGACGGCGCAATTTGGTTGGCGCCCTGATGCCTCGCGAGCTGATCCACACCGTCATGCAGCAGATCGACAGCAGCAAGCGCGAAGCCGTCGCCATGGTCGGCCGCGAGATGCAGCAGTTCCTCAGCAACCTGAACGTGGGGCAGGAGCTGACGAAGATCCTGACCAGCGTCACCTTCGAGATCAAGACCGAGGTGCGATTTATCCCCAACGAAGACGGAACGTTGCGTTCCGATGTGCAGAGCAGCGTCCGGCCGCACGCCAATCCGGATCGGGTCCAGCCCAAAGCGCGCAAGTCATTGAAGACAAAGACCAAGACCGCTCCTGCCAAGTCGGAATCCGCGGGCAAGCGCGTTGCACGGCGTCTGGGACGGGCCGCGGCCAAGGTCGTCTCCCGCGAAGGCGACCCCGCAGTCGACCCATCGCCCGCTGCGGACTAGGAGTAGAACTCTCCAGATGCCCGCAACTGCAAGACTTTTTGCCATATCCCGCGGTCGACGTGCTGTTGTACGGGTCGCGGTGGCCGTTGCTGGTCTGGCGCTTGCCGTCGTCGGTTGCGACAGTGACCCCGGCACCACGGCTAAGCCGTGCGCGGGGCACGCCGACTGTGGCGACGCGGGACTGTGCGTCAAGAACGCGTGCCGCAAGGACTTCGTGTTGACGCTGGAGACCGCGTTGGTCGGGACCAGCTACGGCGACGACGGCCTGCCATGGGACCCGAAGGGCGACGGCAAGCAGCAACTTCCAGACCCGTTTGCCACGTTGCGGATCGATGGCGTCGAGGTTTGCCGTACCGACGTGGTCATGGACACCGAGGACCCGCAATGGAAGCTCGCCTGTCCCGTTCAGCTCAACGCGGGCACAGAGCTGCGGTTTGAGGTGCAGGACGCCGACCAACCCCCCGACAGCCCCGGTGCTGCCGAGGCGGACCCGATGTACCTGAAGTACGTCAAGGGAGCGGAGTTGGCGCTGGGACGCAGCGGCAATGAGCACCAGAACGCCTTCATGAAGCTTGAGTTCAAGCTGTCTGCCCCTTAGGATTCTTGGGAGTTCCACGCACTCTCTGGTGCGCGCTGACGTCTCTCCGGAACGGTCATTCCACACCGGGGCCCCTGTGGCTGAGTTTTCTGGAGGTTCGGATGACCGCTGCGCTTCAGTGTCAGAGCTGTCACCGCTTGGTCGATGAGGCGGAAGAATTTGTCTGCTGTGCGGGCGCGACGCTGGAGTGGCGCTGCATGGCCTGTCACAAGATGGCGGAAGGCTTCGCGTTTCCCTACGGTCAGTGTCCCGGCTGCGGCGGCAAGCTCGCGCTGTCGGAGATTCGTGGGGAAGTGGGAGCGACACCCGCAGCGGCGATTCGCGAAGCACTGGAGATCGAGCTGGGAGGCATGGCCTTTTACCAGCAAGCGGCAAAGCAAGCGCGTGAGCCCGCCGCAAAGGCGCTGTTCGAGCAGCTGGTGTCGATGGAGGTCGCGCATACCCAGGCGCTGGCCCGCCGCTATCACGTCCAGCTGCCCGATGACATGACGATGTCGCCCGAGCGCGCGGCCCTGTATGCCGGCGTCGCCATTGGTCGTTTTGAGTCAGGGGCGAGCCTGATGCAGCTGGCCGTCGACCTGGAGCGCAAGGCTGTCACCTACTTCGCGGTTCAGGGCGCGAAGTTTGCTGAGGGATCGCCGGAGCGCACGCTGTACCGAGAACTCGAGGAAGAGGAGCGGGAGCACGTCGAGCTGCTGTCCCGCGAGTACGCCCGCTTGCGCGCCGAAGAGCTGGGGCTGCGCTGAGCGAGCTTGCGTCTCATCTGGAGATACGTCCCGTCGCCGACGCGGATGCCGACGCGATTTGCGCGTTGTTCCAGCGGGTCTTCGGCGTCGCCCGGTCCCCGGAGCTGTGGCGCTGGTTCTACCGTGAGACGCCAGCAGGTCCCGGCGTGGCGGTCGTGGCCGTCGAC
>JBMOIG010000084.1:0-20292 GCA_049317445.1 Myxococcota bacterium
TGCGCCTGCTGGGGCGATACGTGGCCTCGCGGCTGGCGGCACATCCCGGCGTGACCGAGCCGCGGCCGTGCGGATGCCCTTGCGGATAGCGGCGAAACGGGCGGTGGCCCGATAGCGGCAGACTTGGGTTGTCGTGTGTCTGTGGCTGGCGCAGCCCCCCAACCCCTCGCCGTCAGTCCCCGCGGACCTACGGCGCGTCGATCATCCCCAGCGCGCCCAGCGGCCGCAGCCGCGACTTGTCGAACGACCAGGCGACCACGCCCTCGATCGAGGTCCACGCTTTGCCCTTGGCAACGTTGACGGTCCACGTCGAGGTCACCGTGTCGTAGCTGGAGAACGGCGTGCTGTAGAAGCCCGGCGCCACCATCAGCGCGAGATCGTCTGGCGTCTTGCCGACATAGATCTCGCCATGCCCCTTGCCGTCGGTGCCCAACACGTTGGTCTCGCTGGCGACGACGTCCAGCACTTTGACGCGACCGCCTTCCCACTGTTCGGCCGTCGCTGCCGCGGCCTGGTCGCCGATCTGGTCCAGCGCCACGACGTCCGCCACCGGCTTCAGCGTCGCCCCGGTCGCCTGCCACTTGTCTACCGTCAGCTGGGTCATGCAGTAGTACGTCTGCACCTTGCCGTTGGCGTGAATCACGTCGCCGGGCTTCAGCGCCGCGAATGCCGGGTCGTCGCCGTCTTTCTTCATCTTGACCAGCTGCAGCCCGCTCCACGGTCCCGCGCCCTTGGCCTGCGCGAACACGGCGACCAGACTTGCCTTGGTCTCTGCGGGCGCGGTGACGACCAGCTCCGTCAGCAGCACGCCCTCCAGCACCGTCAGCGTGCCGTCCTGGGTGCAGCCGGCCGTCGCGGGAAGCTGGCGAACCTCCTGCACCGTCATGGGATTGCCCGTGATCGTGGGAGTCGTGTCGACGCTGGGCACGTCGAGCTCGGCATCCACCTCTGCCACGTCCGGGGCAAGGTCCAGCGCTTGCGCGTCGGACCCATCGGCCGTGTCCGCGACCTCAGCGGTGTCGACGACGTCCTTGGTGTCCGCGGTGTCCTTGGTGTCGCCAAAGCTGGGCGTCAGATCTTGGGTGTCCTGCACGATCGGCGCAGCCAGCCCTGCCTGCCCATTCGACGACGAGCAGCCGGTCCAGACCAGAGCAGACAGGACCACGACCAGACGGGCGACCAGCGACCTCATGGCGACCTCCGCGTGCAGGGATTTCGTCGAGCCTGACGGCTAGCGTACGAACAGCGCCGCGCCGTTGTGCGAGCCCGGGCCGCTGCCGCCGATGTCGCGGTAGCGGTTCAGCGCCTCAGAGCCGTAGCCGTCCTGCCACTGCCGACCGGACTCGAGCGTGCCGCCCAAGCCGCTGTACGACAGGTTGCTGGCCTCACCGTTGTAGCAAGGCCAAGTGCTGACGTTGTTTGTCGTCTGCGTGTTCGAAGCGACGTCGTTGCCCAGACGCGCACCGGAGTGACTGACCAGCATGTTCATCATCCACGGCGCATTCGAGCCGCACAGGCCCGACACGGCGGGGAAGCCCATCAGCGCTTGCGGCGAGGGCTCGCCCGCGGTGACGGTCAGGTTGGTCTTGCCCAAGGTATTGAACCGATCGCGCAGCGACTTGCCCTGCAGCGTCGGAACCGACAAGGTCGTGAACTTGCTGGTCTTCTTGTCGACGATCAGGACCTTGCCGTCGCTGGAGGCGTAGGTGGTGAAGGTCGCGTAGACGGCGTTGATGTCCGACAGCGTCGGCAGCGTGGGGTTGAGCAGCGAGCCGTTCGTCCAGTAGCCAGCGTTGAAGCCGAGTGTTGCGTCGACGCTGCTGCTGGGCGCGATCTGCAACGCCAGCATCCAGCCGCCGCCGTCGCGGGTCATGTCGCAGTGCACCTGGAACGCGTCGACCACGTCGCCGCCCGTCAAGTCGACCCAGAACAGGCCGTCCTTGGGGGTGATGCTCGCCGCCTTGGCCTTGGTGAGGATGTCGGCACAGCTGGCGCCCGGCACCGTCTTGCCGTAGCCGATTGCGGCGACGCAGGTGGTGCTGCAGCCGTCGCCGTCCAGGATGTTGCCGTCATCGCATTCTTCAGTCGGCTCAAGGATGCCGTTGCCGCACGAGTCTGCAATCTTGCGCCACACGCCGCCCGCGCAATAGCGGATCGCCTGGGCCTTGGTGTCGAAGTAGATCGCACCCGAATTCGCGGCCGTGCAGGCCTGTGGCGCCTCGGCGGCGTTCTTCAGCACCAGACTGCCGCCCACGCCCACTTTGTTCGACGCCTGCACTTGCGCCTGAATGCTCCAGGACTTGAGTTGACCGTCGAAGCCGTTGTTCAGGAATGCCGTGTCGATGATCTGCAAGTACCACTTTCCTTTGGGATTCTTGCCAATCCAGGTCGACAGGTCGCCGGACACCGTCTTGGTCGGTGCTGGCCAGGTAGTCTTGACGACGGTGCCCTTGGTCGTCTTGTCCCACAGCACGAACTTGGTGCCCGCAGGGTCGATGGCGATGATCCTCAGGTTGGCCGTGTCGCTGTTGGTCACCTCTGCGGAGATGCTGAACGTCTGCGCCAGGCCGAAGTCGGGCACGTCGATCACGTCGCTGATGCCTACGGGGTTGTTGTCCGGCACGGCGAGCGGGGTCTTGGTGCTGGCCGCGGCTTCCTGGAACTGGTTGAACAGCAAACCGCCGGAGATCTCGTCGAGGCCATCGCTCGGCAGCGCGCTGGGATCCATCGCCACGACGCATTCATAGCTGCCGTCGGCCTTCAGACCCTTGATGACCAGACCGGTGCCGCACGAGTCGTTCAGCTTGGCCAGCACGGGCAGGTCGTCCAGGTCCTTGTAGCTGTTGCTGGTGGCGACGGTCGCCAGCGCGACGACCTTGGCATACGCGGTCAGGTCGGGCAGACCCAACAGATCGGCGTAATCTCCGGAAGTTGCGACGGTCGCCAGCTTGGACAGTTGGGCATAGCCGCTGAGGTCCGGGCCGCCCGACAGGTCCGCGAACGCGCCCGTCTTGGCCACCTTGGCCAGACCACCGGACGCAATCAGGTCCGAGACGACCTGCGCGTTCAGGTTAGCCGCCGTGACGCAGCCAGAGCAGGCCAGGCCCTCGGCCAGCCCAGCGCGCACCGCGAAAAAGACGCTGTTCAGCGGCCGCGCCATGGGCGGGTCGCTGCCAATCGTGATCGCGAGCCACAGCGTGTTGCTCTGGTCCACGACGGCGGGGTCCAGCGGCTTGGTTGCGCCCAAGGCGTGCACGAACGCGCCGCTCTTCACGGTCAGCGTTGTCGGCCCCTCGGTCCACACGGCCGCGCCCTTCTCGCCCTTGGTCAGCGAAAACGTCATCGCGTAATCGCCGTCTGCCACCGGACCGCCGCCCGTTGCCTGCAGCACGCCCTCGACCAGCACAGTATTGGGGATGGCCGCCAACGACAGGCAAGGCAGCAGCAGCGCCAGCGTCAAAGCCGACAGTCCGACACAGATTCGACCCAAGTCGAGCTTCATCGCGATTCTCCAAGCCCGAACGGGCGATTGCTTCCTTCGGCAAAGGGTACGATCCCTGCGGCCCGGCCGTCGAGCGGATTTCCGCGGGTTCTCGGCAAGGCGTGTCCGGCTCCGACATCGCGGTCAAGGTCAGCGAACGAAGAACGCGTGGCCGTAGAAGCTGTTGAAGTTGTTCTGGGCATTCCACCCGTTCGCGTCACAACCGTCGCCGTAACCCCAGTAATGGCGGCCCATCTGGTGGGTGTGGTTGTTGTAGCAAGAGACGCCCAAGCCGCCCCCCGTGTAGTCGGTGGCATTGTTGTCGCGGCCCCAGCCGGCCAGTGCCATGCACCACCCCTTGCTATAGCCGTTGAACAGCGTGGACTGCACGTCGAGGTCCGAGTTGATGTTGAAGCCGTAGAACTGCGGTCCGGTGGCGTCCGGGCCGTTGCCCGTACCGCATCCGGGGCGCCAGTCCAGCGTCTTGTGTGACCCGACCAGCAAAGACGTCGCCCGCCGCTGCACGTTGCTGTTGAACACGGTGTACAGGCTGGTGAAGGTCTCGCCCATGCGCCACGCGAGCTTCTTGGACTTGTCGTTGAGGCCCTGCAGCAGGAAGTCCTTGAACGGCACCAGCTCGTAGGTCTGGCCCAGTGCGGGCTCGACGGACAGGTCGGCGATGCTGCCCACGTACTGCTTGTTCTTCCATCGCGCGGTGTCGGCGCCGTCCAGCACGCCGTTGTCGCCGTTGAAGGCCTGGCCCGGAACCTTGCCGACCAGCGTCCAGCCGCCGCCGTCCGTCGTCATGTCGCAGTACACCTGGAAGGCATCGGTAGCGGCGCCGCCGTTGGGGTCGATCCACGCCACGCCGTCTTTCAGGGTCAGACCCGCCGCGGCGCCCTTGGTCAGGATGTCGAGGCACGAGGCTCCCGGCTTGGTCTTCAGGTAGCCCAACGCCGCGATGCACGTCGCACTGCAGGTGTCGCCCTCGGTGTTGTTGCCGTCGTCGCATTCCTCAGACGACTCCAGAATGCCGTTGCCGCAGCTGTCGGCCACGCTGCGCCACAAGCCCCCGGAGCAGTAGCGAATGGCGTTGGTCTTGGTGTCGAAGTAGATCGACCCCGTGGTCGAGGCCGTGCAGGTAAACGGCGGCTCGGTGGCGTTCTTCAGCTGTAGAGCGCCGCCCAGTCCGACCTTGCCCGACGACAGCACCTTGACGTTGACGCTCCAGGACTTCAGCTCGCCATCGGTGGTATTGGTCAGAAACGCCGTGTCGATGACCTCGATGTACCACTTGCCCTTGGGGTTTTTGCCGATCCAGGTCGTCAAATCGCCCGACACGGTCTTGGTGTCTGTCGGCCAAGTGGTCTTCACGGCGGTGCCCTTGGCGGTCTTGCTCCACAGCACAAATTTGGTGCCGGTTGGGTCGATGACGTTGATCACCAGATTGGCGGTGTCGCTGTTGGCCACGTCGGCGGAGATGGAGAGGGCTTGGGCAACGCCGAAGTCGGGCACGTCGATCAGGTTGCTGATGCCCACCGGGTTGTTGTCGGGGATGGCGGTCGGGGTCTTGGTGCTGACCGCCACTTCGTTGAACTGGTTGAACAGCAAGCCGTTCGAGATCTCGTCCAGGCCGTCCTTGGGCAGCGCCGCCGGGTCCATGGCGACCACGCACTCGTAGCTGCCATCGGCCTTCAGCCCCTTGATCACCAGACCGGTCCCGCACGATGCGCCCAGCTTGGGCAGCACGGGCAGGTTTTCGAGGTCGGCGTAGCTGCCACTGGTGGCCACGGTGGCCAGCGCGGTGGCCTTGGCGTAGAGGGTCAGGTCCGGCACGCCCAACAGGTCGGCGTAGGCACCCGACGACGCGACCTTGGCCAGCTTGGCCGTCAGGGCGTAGGGGGTCAGGTCCGGGCCTCCGGTCAGGTCTGAAAAGTCGCCGGACTTCGCAGCCTTGGACAACGCCCCGGACTTGATCAGGTCGTCGATGACCGTTGCGTTCAGCTGGGCGGCCGTGATGCAGCCGGAGCAAGCGAGCCCCTCGGACAGTCCGGCGCGCAGGGCGAACAGGGTGCTGTTCAGGGGTTGCTTGGGCAGGGCGGGGTCCTCACCGATGCGGATCTGTAGCGACAGGGCGTCGGTGCCGGCCAGCAGCGTCGGGTCCAGGGCCTTGGCGGACCCCAACGCGTGCACAAAGACGGCACTGGCCACCTTGATTTGCACCGGCCCCTCAGACCACACCGTCGTGTCGTTCGCGCCCTTGACCAGCGAGAACGTCATGGCGTAGTCGCCGTCCGCCGCGGCTCCCCCGCCTGTCGCGT
The DNA here is from genome assembly GCA_049317445.1 of Myxococcota bacterium. Lineage (GTDB taxonomy): Bacteria > Myxococcota_A > UBA9042 > UBA9042 > UBA9042 > CAJBNH01. The sequence goes on from JBMOIG010000084.1 coordinate 5,803, forward strand.
GCAGCACGCCCTCCACCAGCACGGTGTTCGGGATCGCTGCAACCGCCTCACCGGCCGCCGACAGTCCCATCGCAAAGGCCACGGTCCCCGCGAGCGCTAGCCACGTCGAGTGCTTCATCTGAGTTCTCCGCTGCCCAAGTCGGGCCCAACTGTGCAGGCGAGACTGTAAGTTGCATGGGTCGCTGCGTCGAGTCCCATGCCGCCTGCCGTGCGCCGCGCTGACCCCTTCAGCCCCCGACGGTGCCGTGGCAGACTCGCCCCCCGCACGGTTGCCTTTCTCGCACGCAGGAACCCGCCATGTCCCCGGTCCACCCGATTGCCGCAGCGGCCGCCGAGCTCAGCAAGCACCTGAATACGCTGCATTTTGGTCCTCCCACCGCTTGCGTCTACGACCCGCTGCAGTACGCCTTCGCCTCGTTTGCGCGCTATGCCGAGCTGTACGGCAGCGGCGAGGGCAGGGTGCTGCTGGTCGGGATGAATCCGGGGCCGTGGGGGATGGCGCAGACCGGCGTGCCGTTCGGCGAGGTGGCGGCGGTGCGCGATTGGCTGGGAATTCGCGACGTGCCGATCGGCAAGCCCGCGGTCGAGCACCCGAAGCGACCGATTCAGGGGCTGGCCTGCCCGCGCAGCGAGGTCAGCGGCGCGCGGGTCTGGGGCTGGGCCCAGCAGCGGTTCGGCACGCCCGAGGCCTTCTTCGCGCAGTTCTTCGTCGCGAATTACTGCCCGCTGTGCTTCATGGTCGACAGCGGCGCCAACCTGACACCCGACAAGCTGCCGCGGGTAGAGCGTGAGCCGCTGTTCGCCGCCTGTGACCGCGCCCTGCGCCAGTCCGTCGAGCTGCTGCGGCCCAGTCGCGTGGTGGGCGTGGGCCGGTTCGCAGAGGAGCGCGCGCGGGTTGCCCTGCAAGGTCTGGACGTGCCGATCGGTCAGGTACTGCACCCCAGCCCTGCGAGTCCATTGGCGAATCGCGGGTGGGCCGACGAGGTGACGGCGCAGCTTCGCGCGATGGGCGTGCGGGCTACGCGTGCATCGGGGTGAGCGTCAACGAAAACCGCGCACCGTGAGGCGCTACGTTCTGCGCCTCGACTTGGCCGCCATGGGCCTCGGCGATTGCGCGCACCATCGTCAGCCCCAAGCCCGTGCCCCTGCCCGTTCGCGTCGTGAAGAACCGGTCGAACAGCTTGGGCAGGTGCTCGTCCGCAATGCCGGGGCCGTCGTCCTCGACCGCGACCGCCACGCGCTCGCCCCACTCGACGCACACCCGGACCGTGCCGGCAGGCCCCGCGAACGAGGCCGCGTTGGCCAGCAGGTTGCGCAGTGCCGTCTCGATCCGCTGCGGCACCGCGACAACGGGTGCGGCAACGGGGCCCGCGTAGTCGAACCGGCAGCCGGCCCAGCGTTCGTCCTGAGCGTGACTGTCAAGCAACCCCTTGACCAACTGCGCGAGATCGAAGGGTTCTCTTGGCTCGTCGGCCATCGTGGCTTCGGCGTGGGCGAGCTCGAGCACCTCGGTGACGAGCTGGTCCAAGCGTCGGCTGCTGTCGTGGATCACCCGGGCCAGGCGAGCGGCACGCGCGGCGTCCTGCGGTCCGGCGCTGAGCGAGTCGCCGGTCGCGCGTAGGGCTGCCAGGGGATTCTTCATCTCGTGGGCGATCTCGGCGGCGAACCGCTCGTTGGCGCGCCCGCGTTCGTCCAGGCGGGCCAGCAGCTCGTTGAAGGCGTCGGCCAGCTCGCCGAACTCGTCGCCACGGCCCAGGTCCAGGTCGCCGGCCACCAGACCGTGGTCGAGCTTGGCAAGCACCTGATCGCGCAGCTTTTCGACCGGGCGGACCATGCGCCACCCCAGCCACCACGCCAACGCGAGTGCCACGGGCAGCACAAGCAGCAGCGTCCGCCCCACGTCGACCTGATGCGCGTGCGCCTGCCAGAACTGCAGCACAAACACGGGCCACAGCGCGGTCAGCAGCACCACCAGCACCGCCCGCAGCCGCAGCGACCGCAGCATCCCGAGCGTTCGGCGCCGCGGCCGGGGCAGTGGGCGAGTCGCGTCAGGCATCGGGCCGCCAGCGATAGCCCGCGCCGATCACCGTCTCGATGCGGTCGAACTGTGCGTCGATCAGCTCGAATTTGCGTCTCACGCGCCGCACGTAGGTGTCGATGATCCGCTCGGCCACGATCGAGTCGTCGCCCCGCACCAGATCCAGCAGCCGGTCGCGCGTCAGGACGATGCCGGGCCGGCGGGCCATGGCCTCGACCAGCCGAAACTCTGACACGGTCATGGGCACGGCCTCGCCACGGTAACGGATCTCCAGGCGCTCGCTGCGGATCTCGAGCGACTGCTGCAGCAGAGGGCTGGCCTCGGGCTCTTGGCGACGGCGCATCTGGTCGCGACGCAGCAAGGCCGCCACCCGGGCCAGCAGCAGGCGCGTCGAGAAGGGCTTGGACAAGTAGTCGTCGGCGCCAAGCTCGAGCCCCAGCGCCTCGTCGATCTCGTGGTTGCGGGCGGTCAGCAGCAGCACGGGGACGGCGTTGCCCGCCTCGCGCAGCTTGCGACACAGCGAAAACCCGTCGAGGCCCGGCATGTTGACGTCGCTGACGACCGCGTCGGGCAGCCGTTCGACGACGCGCTGCAGCCCCTCGCGACCGTCGTGGGCCAGCTCGACCCGATAGCCGGCGTCCTCGAAGGCGAGCGTCAGCGCGTCGAGCAGCGTCGGGTCGTCGTCGATGAGCAGAACGGTGGGCATGGCGTCCAGCTGCGGCAGAACTGTCGTCTGCACGGCAGGATAGCCCGAGCCGCCCCGAACGTCACGGTGCAGCATCGCTCAGAACCTCAGCAGCGCATCGGCCCCGGCGCCCAGACCGTGGTCGTTGCCGTCGCGCCCCTGGTAGCTGCCGACCACGCCCAAGGTCAGCTTGCGCGTCGCCTCCCAGCCCACGCGCAGCCGTGCCATCTCGCCCGCTTCGGACCCGGCGTTCGGCTCGTTGTTCAGCACGACCTCGAACGAAGCGGGTAGCCGCGGGATGGTGATCAGGTGGAAGGCCGTCGCGAAGTGCCAGCCCACGCCGCCCACGGTGCCCGCCTCGAACTCGAGCCGGGTCTGCCGGGGCCGCCCCAGACGCAGGATGCCCGCCAAACCGGCGCGAAACCCCTCCTCGTCGGCGCCAAGCAGCAGTCGTGCCGCAAGCCCCACCGAATCGCCGGGTCGGAAGCCGACTTCAGTCCAACCGCGCTGGAAGCCGATGTGCGTGGCCTTGGCGGGCTCGCTCGGGGTCAGGTACGACGCGACGGGGACGAACGCAGCGGTACCGTCGAGCCGACCGACGCCCGCCTCGATGTACTCGACTCCGCGCAACAGCCAGTACCGATAGCGAACCTGATAGTCCGTGTAGCGCGGGCCCAAGTCGTCGGCCTTGCCAGCGGTCGCGCCGAACACACGGTAGTCGACCCAGGCACCGCCGACCTGCAGCTCGGACCGCAAGCCGTCGAGCTCGGCCAACGTCGACCGCTCGCGCTCTCGGGCCAGATCACCGCGGACGACCACCGGGTGGGGCGCGTCGGGGCTGGCGAACTGAAGCGATTCGATACCTTGGGTGTTAGTGGCCACGACGCGGTACTCGATGCCGGGGTCGTCCATCGCGGCGGCAGGCACGGTGGCGCTCCAGGTGCCAGTGCTGCTCATCTCGATCGGCGCGCGCTGCCACTCGGTCGCGCCGAGCGCCCGGTACAGGACCGCAGCCGACCCGAACGCGCTGACCGGCTCGACCCGGAAGTCAAGGTGCAGAGGTTCGTCCGCCTTGGCCGTCGCGGGGGGTTGGTGGCCCAAGGTCAGCTCGACCTCCTGAGCCCAGGCTGGCGTTGCGACCAGAAAGCACATGCCCAGCAGAAGCGCTCGTTTCATGGGTTCCTCCGGGGAGCCTGCCGGACCACGCGTCCGTCGGGCTCCTGGCTGTTGTTTCCAGGCGCAGATCACCAGTACAGCGCGATGCCGCCGCCCAAGCTGGGCCCGGCATGGTCGATGGTGCGCAGGTCGTAGCCGACGCGGCCGGTGAGGCCAAGGTTGTCGGTGGCCCGCCAATTCGCCTCGTAGATCAGGCGGATCCCCAGGTCCTCGCCCACGGGCCGGTCGGTGACCTCGAACAGGCCGGTCATCGGCACGCGGTCGACGACGTTGGTCGTCAGGGCCACGAAGGCGGCGCGGCCCATGTCGCCCAGGGTCGAAGCGCCCACTTGCAGGTTCGTCGCCGTCTCGGGTCCAATGCGCGCGGCGACCTCGACCCCGGTGTCCAGCCCCTGCTCGTCCAGGCCCACGACCACCCGGGTCAGCGCGTGCAGGTTCTCAGACAACGCCCACTCGCCGCCCAGAAACGCGTGCTTGAAGGTCGCCGGCCGCGGGTCGATGGTGTCGCCCTTGCGGATCGGCTTGCCCTTGTCGGGACCGTTGGTGTGCAAGGTGTCGGGCAGGTCGACCTCAGCCACGCGGCCACCCCTGCCCGACAACAGGCCGTATCCCATCGAGAACGCGTACAGCACGCTGTCGGTCCCCAGCCGGAACGTCACGTCCATGGCCGCGGCAAACAGCGCGTCGTCGCCTCGGTAGCGGTTGAAGTCGACGTGCTCGGCCGTGATGCGCAGGGTCGTGAGCTGGTTGGTCGGTGTCGGTCGGCGGCCCAAGGGGGGCTGGATGGCCACGGCGGTCGGCAGGGCAGCGCTCCCGTACAGCCGGACTTCCTTGCCCTGAGGGTTCGTCAACTCGACGAAGTACTCGAACCCCGGCTCGATCGCGACGTCGGCAGGCACCCGCAACCGCCGCGTCAGGCGACCGCTCGGCTCGGGTCGGCTCATGCGGTAGGGACCCTCGCCCCGGCGTCGCAAGTGCACCCGCAGGTCTTGGACTTGGGACCAGTCTGCCGCGGCAAACACCAGCCACGCGGGCTCGCCGGCCCTCAGCCGCGGCAGCTCGGCGTGGTGGACGGTCTGGGCCAGCCGCCTCGCTTCGCCCGACTCAGCCGACACGCCGCGCGAGATCTCGACGTCGGCGACCAGCACGGACATGGCGTCAATCTCGGTCTCGACCGCCTTGCGCAGCGAGGTCGAAGGGTTGCGCTTCAAATACTGCTGCCACAGCTGGACACGCTCTTCCGGCGGCTTGCCCAGCGTGCGCAGATAGGTGGCTTCGGCGTCGACCAGATCGGGTTGCCGGACCTCGCCCGGGGTGCAGCTCGCCGAGGCAGCCGGGCAGGCCGGACAGGCGGCATCGGACCCCGAGGATGGGGCTGCGGCGTCCGGCTCGTCGCCAGACACAACCTGAGGCGCAACTACGGGCTGGACCGTGAACTCGACGCGATCTCCCACCTGCAGCAGGCGCGCAAGGGCTGCGTCGGGCCGCAGGATCGCCAGCCGTTCCGCCACCTCTGCCGCGACCGCCTGCCCGATGGGAAAGCGATCCAGCACCTCTTTGCCCGTTACCGGATGGCGCGCGCGGATGGTCCGGTACAGCACGAGCGGCGTCCCCGGCGACAACCCGGCGGCAGCACCCAGGTCAACGACGAACTCGGGACCGTCGATGCGCACGACCACGCCGCGAACGACGCGTGCCGCAGCGGCCGTCTGGGCATGCCCCGGCGCTGCCAGGGCGCACACCAGCATCAAGCAACACAACCCTTGAATTCCAAGTACCACGGGCGACGTGCGCATCCTTGCCTCCCCCGTCAGCCAGCGGTGGCCGACACTCGGCAAGGTCGCCCGACCACGCGACGAGCGGTGCGGCGCGGTGTGGACGCGGTGTGAATCGTGCGTGAACTGTCGAGGGCGGACGCCGGCTTGCGCGAAGCTACCCGAGCCATCGACGCCCCGACGTTTCGTCCTACGTCCGACATGCTCCTGGTTGGACTGTTCCTTCAAGCACTTGCCCGTGCCTGGGTTGCCGCACGGGGTGCCGTCGTCGGCCTGCGTGTAGACGCAGTCAGGGGCGGGCGCGCGGCTGGTTGGCGCGTGGCTTGATGGTTGGGGGGCTGCGTTGCCTACCCGCGGCCGTTGCGTCTTCCCGGTTGACCCCACCAGCCCCCACCGCACAGACTTGCCGCTTCGGCGCCCCTTCGCGCCTTGCGAGACCTCGCAGCCATGGCTTCCACCACCCCCAAGCGACAGATTGAGCCGCCGCGCGGCCCCGGATTGGCCAGCCGCGGCACCATGACCGTGCGCCGGGTGGGCCTGGCCGCGGGTCCGTTTGCCGACTTCTACCACCTGTTGCTGTCGACGACGTGGCTCAGGCTGGTGGGCGCCCTCGGCACTGCCTACATCGGCGCGAACCTGTTGTTCGCCACGCTGTATGTGGTGGGCGGGGCCGAGCTTCAAAACGCGCGCCCCGGGTCGTTCGTCGACGCCTTCTTCTTCAGCGTGCAGACCATGGCGACCATTGGCTACGGCCAGCTCGTGCCCGTGGGCCCGTGGGCGAACACGCTCGTGACGGTCGAGGCCTTCATCGGTTTGCTCGGCTTTTCGATGGCGACCGGCCTGATGTTCGCCAAGTTCTCCAAGCCGACGTCGCGCGTGGTCTTTTCCAAGGTGGCGGTCATCGGCCCGCGTGACGGCGTGAATTCCCTGATCTTCCGGGTCGCCAACGCCCGCGGCAACCAGATCGTCGAGGCGCGCATCCACGTCGTGATGCTGGTCTGGGACACCACGCACGAGGGCGAGCGGGTGCGGCGGCTCATCGACCTAGGGCTCGTGCGCAACCACACGCCGATCTTCGCGCTTTCGCTCACGTGCATCCACCCGATCGACGCCAGAAGCCCGATGCTGGGCAAGACGCCCGAGGATCTCGAGGCCTGCAACGCCGAGTTCTTCGTGTCGCTGACCGGCATCGACGACTCGTTCTCGCAAACGGTGCACGCCCGCTGGGGCTATGGCTGGCGTGACCTCGTGTGGAACGCGCGCTTCGCCGACGTCATCACGGTGACCGAGGACGGCGGGCGCATCCTGGATTACGCGCGGTTCGACGACACGTTGCCGCTGGACGAGCAAGGGCACGTGGTGGTCGGCGCGGGTCCGAAGGTCGACTAGCGTCGTGCGAGCGTCCTGAGGGCGACTTGTGGTGAGGGTCAGGGACGAACCCTTCCCATTTCCCGCGTCACAGGCAACGGTAAACGGAGAATACCTGACCCTCGCTTCCCCAGAGTAGCCGATGCGTCCACAGCCGCGGACCCGGGGGCGGTCCGGTGGGGGGCTTGGGGTCGGGCGCGAAAAGTGCATCGCAATGGATCGATTGCACGGACCAAAGTCCGGTGGTGACCGTTCGAGAAGTCCCAAGGAGACTGCCTTGGGGCCGATGGCAAATCGTGGCGGCCGAGTTCGGAGGCGTCGAACGACCCGTGACGCCGGCGAGACTCAGCGCAGATTGAGAGGGGGGGAGGACACCATGACATCGAAGGCGCAGCAGGTCGTCCTGCTGCTGATGATTCCGTTTTGCACCAGCTGCTTTGCGTCGGCCGGGCCGGTGTTCGGCTACGCGCTTGACCGCGGCGGAACTTTGGGGTGGGAGGCGAGCGCCGGCCACTGGCTGGCCCACGGGGTGGTGGGGCACACCCGTCGACCGCAAGCCAACAAAGACCAACAGGACTTGGCAGCGGACGCAACCGTCGTGACTGAAGCGATGGCCCGGGCTTTCGATGACGAGGGCGTGACCTACTTTGCAATCGAGCCCTGGTTCTGGGTGGGGGCGACGCTGGGCGTTGCGATGGTCGAGGGCCACAAGTACGCGAGCGGTGCCTTTGGACTATGGGAGGGCGGCGCCGTACCCGCCGTAGCTATGGCCGCGGCGACGGGCAAGGACGTCATGCCGGTGTTTTCGCTGGCGGCCGGGGTTCGGTGGTTGGACGGAGTTGCAGAGCTGTACCTGACGCCCAAGCTCGGGATGATGTGGGACGACGGACAGAACTACGGCATGAACTAGCACACTTCACGGGACGTCGTGACGCAGAGGTGGCCACAGGCGAGTCCGGCTCGAAGCCGACTATTCGCCCCCGTCCAGCTTCGGAAACTTCTTGTGGTACGCCGTCACCAGACTGGCCACTTCGGGGTCGTCCGGCAGCCCGACCTCCAGCCCCACCACTTCCAGCGACACCGTGTTCGCGTCGGCCGCCAGCGGCGGTGCGCTGTCGAGATCCAGCGTCAGCCTTTGCAGTTTCGCCCGCTTGGCGGCCAGCTGCTGCTCCAGGGCCGAGCGGGCTGCCTGAGCTTTTGCCGCGGGCTGGGTGCGCAGGGCGTCGAGCTGGCGCTGCAGGGTGGCCATCTGGGCCGAGACATCTTTCTGCTCCTTCTGCAGACCGCCGCGTCGGTCGCCCGCCACGAAGCGCGGGGCCTTGCCGCGCACATGGACCACCGCCTCGTTCAGCGTGCGGCCCTTCTGATAGGCGTCGGCGAACAGGGTCGGTCCCAGCTCTGCGAGATCGCTGGACATCTCCATGGCGCTCGAGCCCAGCACCAGGTCGATGCCCGGCACCTGCCGCGCCAGCTTGTCGGCTTCGGCACGGCTCAGCTGGCTCAGCAGCACCACGAACGTGCAGCCTTGGCCCCGCAGGTCGGCCACCGCCTTGCGCGCGGCGGTCGTCGGGTCCTGCACCGTCAGACCGGCGGCCTTCAAGTACTTGGCTCCGGGCGGGTTTTGCGGCGACAGGCCCAGAACCCCCACCTTCAACGGCCCCGCCTGCTTGACAAGCGTCGGCAGGAACGCCGGCTTGCCGCCCTGCAACAGGTTGGTCGACAACAGGGGAACCCTCTGCTGCTTGCCCAATTTCCTCAAGCGATCCATGCCGATCGAGACATCCACGGCGGCGACGTGCAGCGCCGTGTAGCCCATGTAGCCCATCGTCTCCATCAGCAGCGCGGCGCGCGCAGGACCTTCGCCCGGCCGTTCGGGCAGGCCGTCGGCGCCGGGGGCCAGCGTCGCGCCGGTGTCCAGCAGCAGCGCGGCATACCGGTTGCGCTGGCGGTCCTGCCAGGTCTGTGCGCGGCGGGCCAGACCGCCCATCGGCTTGTTGGCGCAGCCGCAGGGGTCAACCTCGCCCAAGCCGTTGCCCGTAAAGGCGAATGTGACCTGCTGCTTGGCCGCAGCCGGTGGCAGCGCGGCGGCCGGGGCCTGGAGGGCGATGGCAAGCAGCGGCGCGACCACGTAGGCGAACTTCAGGGGACAGACGGACATGGGGACCTTCCTTGGCCTGCGGGGGGGAGCAGCGGGCGGAGCCTAGAGCACCCGACGCGAACCCGCCATGCCCGGACCGGCTTCCCCGCGCGCCGACGCTGGTTTACCCTGTTGGCAATTGCCCGGGATCCTTGTCGGTCCTGACTGGAGCCGCGTCTTGACCTCCTCCCCCCGCCCTGCCGCGCCCGACCCCGCCTTTGCCAAGGTCTGGGAGACCATCGCCAGCGACGAGACCGTCCGGTTGCCGGCGCTCTCTACGCGCGTACCCAAGGGCCTCCCGGCCAGTGCGCCTGAGTGGAACGCCCTGAAGACGCTGCCGATCATCGCGGTAGGCTCGTCGTCGGCGCACACCGAGCTCGAACTGGGTGAGGTGATCGGCCGCGGCGGCATGGGCGTGGTGCGCGCGGCGACCCAGGTGGCGTTGGCGCGTCCGGTGGCGGTCAAGACGGTGCGGGCCGACCAGCTCAGCGTCGAGACCCAGCGCGAGCTGCTGCGAGAGGCCAGGCTGACCGGCGTTCTGCAACACCCCAATATCGTGCCGGTGTACGACCTGGGCGTGGACTGCGACGGCTCTCCGGTGTTGGTGATGAAGCGCATTGAGGGCACGGTCTGGAGCGGGCAGCTCTATGGTCACCGCACCCCTGGCGCGACCTGTTTGGACGGCGATGACCTGGAGCGACAGCTGGACGTGCTGATGCAGGTGTGCAACGCCATGTCGTTTGCCCACAGTCAGGGCGTCGTGCACCGCGACCTGAAGCCGGACAACGTGATGGTCGGCCATTTTGGCGAGGTTTACGTCGTCGACTGGGGCGTGGCGCTGCATCTGAACGAGGCCCAGCGCCTTGCGGGCGTCGAGTTCCGTGGCGTCGCCGGCACGCCTGCCTACATGGCCCCAGAGATGATTTCCGGCACCTTGGACGGTTTGGACGAGCGCACCGACGTCTACCTGCTGGGAGGGCTGCTGCACACGATCCTGACGGGTCTGCCGCGTCACCGGGGCGAAGACGTGTTCGCCGTGATGTACCTGGCCTTCCAGTCGCAGCCGGCGACCTACGACCTGTCGGTGCCGACTGAGCTGGCCGAGCTGTGCAACCGCACCTGCCACCGCGACCCGCGCCAGCGTCCGCAGACGGCACGGGCATTTCGTGAGGCGCTGGCCGACTTTCTGCGCCACCGCAGCTCGATCCAGCTGGCCCACGAGGCTGCCTCGCGTGAGGAGACCTTGGCGCAGGTGATCGACGGTCTGGGGCCGATGGGCGACCCGCTGCTGGACGAAAAGACCAATGTCAGTCTGGCTGCCGAGGTCGCGGGGCTGGTCTACAACCTGTTTGGCGAGTGTCGGTTTGGCTACCAGCAGGCGCTGCGCACATGGCCGCAGAACGCGCTGGCTGAGGCGGGTCTCGAGTCGGTGCTGGGGCGCATGGCCCGCTACGAGATTCACCACGGCGAGCTGCGGGCGGCGTCGCTGCTGGTGGGCGACATGCGTCACCCTCCGGCGGACCTGTTGCGCGAGCTCGAGAACCTGGCCCAGCGACTCAAGCAGCATGAGGCGCAATTCGTCCAGCTCAAGAAGCTGCAGCACGAGATGGACTTCAAGGTCGGCGGCAAGCTGCGGTCCGAGTTCGTGGTGGCGATTGGCGTGGTGTGGGCGTTGCTGCCTGCGGGCTTTGGCGTGCTGGACCTGATGGGCCTGTACCAACCGAACTACACGGGCTATTTGCTGTCGATCGTATTTCTGGCCGCGTTTGTGGGCGCAGGCGTGTGGATTGGGCGGCGGGTGCTGCTGCAGAACCGCGCCAACCGCAGCTTCGTGCAGCTGCTGGCAACTGGCGTGTTCGTGCTGGCGGCGCATCGGTCGATGGCGTGGTGGCAGCAAGTGCCGTTGCCGCAGGCGTTGGCCGATGACCTGTTGATCCTGTTTCTGATCCTTGCCGCGTTGGCCGCGACCATCAACGCGAGGATGCTCTGGGGCGCGCTGATTTACTTCACGGCCGCGATGCTGGCGGTCCAATTCCCGTCCTGGGCGTACATCCTGATGGGGGCGGCCAACTTCCTGGCGCTTGCACAGGTGGCCTCGGTCTGGCGGCCATCGACGCAGGAAGAGGCCAAGGCCCAAGCCGATGCCCAAGCGCAGGTCGCGCAGAAGCGTGCTTTGATCGAGGCGGCTGGAGCAGCCACCCGGCATCGCCCCCGCCCGCCCACGCCGCGCACCTGAACGGAAGTCACTGTAACATGAGCGAATTCACGATCTGGTCCTGGAACGTCAACGGCCTGCGCGCGTGCGGCACCAAGGGGTTCGAGCGTTGGCTGCAGGACTGCGGCGGCGACCTCGTGGCGGTGCAAGAGGTCCGCGCCTTCCCCCACCAGCTGGAGCCGACCCTTCGCGAGCCCCCCGGCTGGCACGCCCACTTCGCGCCCGCACAGCGCCCCGGCTACAGCGGCGTCGGCATCTTCGCGCGTCAGGCCCCGGATCACGTGCACATCGGCATGGACGCAGCGGAATTCGATGACGAGGGGCGGCTGCTGACGGTTCGCTTGGGGCGCCTGACCATCGCCAACGGCTACTTTCCCAACGGCAACGGCAGCACGCTGCCCGACGGCAAGCGCAGCAACGACCGGGTGCCGTACAAGCTCGCGTTCTACCAGCGGTTGTTCGACCGGCTCGAACCGCTGCGGGCGGCCGGCGAGCCCGTGCTGGTGGTCGGCGACTTCAACACCGCCCACCGCGAGCTCGATCTGGCGCGCCCCAAGGCCAACGTCGGCACCAGCGGCTTTCTGCCCCAGGAGCGCGCCGAACTCGATCGCTGGCTGGGCAGCGGCTGGACCGACACCTTCCGCCACCAGCACCCCGATGAGCCGGGGCATTACTCGTGGTGGAGCCAGCGTTTTGGCGTCAGGGCCAAGAATATCGGTTGGCGTTTGGATTATGTCCTTGCCTCGCAAGGCGCGATGCGGCATCTCCAGGGCGCTTTCATCGCCGCAAGCGTCACCGGCTCAGACCATTGCCCGGTCGGCGCGACGTTTGGCGATGGCATTCTTCGACAAGGGGGGAGGCCGTGATGCGAGTCCTGATGCTGACGTTCTCGATGCTGCTGTTTGCCGTTTCCGTGTTCGCCGCACCGCCCCAGGCGGGCCTTGGCAGCAAGGAACCCGGCCTCTTCAACCTCAAGGGGTCGCTGTACTACCTGACCGAGGAGGACGAAGGGATGCCGGCGGACCTGGCCCAGCGCAAGGTCCAAGGGACGCTGTACACCGACCGCTTCGATGTGCCCATTCGCGACTTCACGGAGGGCTTTCCCGGGGTTTCGGACCGCTTCGAGTGGTTCGGTCTGGTGTACACCGGCACGTTTCAGGTGCCCAAGGACGGCGCTTTCACGTGGCGCATGGAGTCGGACGACGGCTCGATGCTGTGGATCGACGGCAAGGAAGTCATCGCCAACGACGGCGTGCACGCGACCCAAAGCGCTCAGGGCGACACCGAGCTGAAGGCCGGCCCCCACACGATGAAAGTGTGGTTTTTCCAAGGACCCGCGCAGCAGCTCGGCATCCAGTTGTGGGTCACGCCAGCGGGCAAGGACGAGCGCATCTTCGCGATGGGCGACTTCGCATCGGGCCTGTCTGCCGCGCTGAACAAGGTCAAGGCGGTGGCGACGCCCGACGGCATCAAGGTCGAGCTGGACGCGGCCATCCTGTTCGACAGCGCCAAGTGGGACCTGAAGCCCGCCGGCAAGGGGGCGATGACCGCGCTGGCCGAGGTCATCAAGGCCTATCCCGGCTGCACGGTGCGCGTCGAAGGCCACACGGACAACGTGGGCGCGGACGAAGCCAACAACCAATTGTCGAAGCAGCGGGCGGACTCGGTGGTCACGGCGCTCGGCAAGGCAGGCGTGGGCGCGGACGTGAAGTTCCAGGCGGCCGGGTTCGGCAGCTCGCGGCCCGTGGCCAAGAACGACAAGGAGTCGGGGCGGGCCAAGAATCGTCGGGTCGAGCTCTTCATCAAGCCGTAGCGATCGCGTGCGGCGGCCGGAATTCTCACGCCGCCGCCCGAGTTGTTGCCGTTTCGCGCAACGGACGGCGCCCTACACCATTGCCGACACGCGCGCGCCGATCGCCAGACTCGCGGTCAGCCCCGGCGACTCGATCCCCAGCAGGTCAATCCACCCCGGCCGTCCCCAGGAAGTGCGCTCGGCGACGACGAAATCGGCAAAGCGGTCTACCGCGAGCTTGGGGCGCAGGCCGGCTGTGTCGGGGCGCAGGTCCTGCAGCCGCAGACCGGGCAGGTAGCGCTGGGCCGACGCGAGGAAGGTCGCCGCCCGGCTGGGATCCATGCGCAAATCCTCCAACGACGTAGCGGGTTGCGTGTCGGGCCCCAGCCGCGCCCGGCCCGTCAGATCGATCGTCAGGTGCACCCCCAGCCCCAGCAGGTGCGGCGAGGGCACGGGATAGACCAGCGCGTCGGCCGGTGCCGAACCCGCGAGCGCGAACCAGCTGCCCTTGACCGGGATCACGTCGGGCACCGCCGTCGGGTAGGGAGCCACCAGCCGGGCCACGCGATCCGCTTGCAGTCCTGCAGAGTTGACCACGGCGTCAAAGCGGTCGACCTCGCGCCCGGCGGCGCCCTGCAGCGTCACGCGGAAGCCGCCGCTTGGCAGCAGCTCGGTCTCGACCACCTCGCGCCCCAGCAACAACACACCGTCGCAGCGCAGCAAGCGGGCCAGCAGCCGCTGCATCAGGCCGTGGCTGTCGACGATGCCGGTTCCCGGTGACCACAGGCCGGCCACCGCGCGGACCTGGGGCAGGCGGCGCGCCAGCTCGGCGCGGGTCATGGGCTGCAGCGGCACGGCTCCACAAGCAAGGGCGCGCGTTTGAATCGCTTCCAACTCAGGCAGTTCCGCAGTGTCAGTGGCGACGATGGCCTTGCCGATCCACCGGTGGGCGACCCCTTCGGTGCGGCAGAACGAGACCAGCCGCTCGCGCCCCTCGACGCACAGCAGGGCCTTCAGGCTGCCGGGCGGGTAGTACAGGCCGGCGTGGAGAACCTCACTGTTGCGGCTGGACGTTTCTTGCCCCACCGCCGTGTGCCGCTCGCACAGCACGACGTCGTGCCCGCGCGCCGCCAGCGCGTCGGCGACCGCCAGTCCCACCACTCCGGCTCCGATGACCAGCACGCGCGCCACGGCACCCTCCTTCCGCTCCCGCCAGCCTAGCCTGCGTGGTGATGGGCGGCAACGGAGTGCCTACCTAGAAACACCTTGGAGGCACCGAGTGCTGCTTCGGGAATTTTCACGTG
>JBMOIG010000085.1:0-20267 GCA_049317445.1 Myxococcota bacterium
CGAAGCGCGGGCGATCGTCCTGACGCGGCGGACGGGGTGCGTCGGAGCGGGGGCGATCGTCCTGACGCGGCGGACGCGGGCCGTCGAAGCGCGGGCGATCGTCCTGACGCGGCGGACGCGGGCCGTCGAAGCGCGGGCGATCGTCCTGACGCGGCGGACGGGGTGCGTCGGAGCGGGGGCGGTCGGGTCGAGGTCCGTCCCGGTCCGGGCGCGGCGCATCGCGGTCGAACCGAGGTCGGTCGCCCTGGGGCGATGGGCGGTCCGGGCGTTGCGGCGGCCGATCAAATCGTGAACCATCGTGGGAACTTGCAGGTACTGAAGGTGTTGGAGGAGCGGCGGCGGCCGACGGCGCGTCGGTCTCGCTTCCCGGCACCGCGGCACGGCTGGCGCGACGCACGGGGGCCTTCGTACCCTCGCTCTTCGTCTTGCGTGGAGCGGCCGGAGCCTTGCGCGGGGCCGCAGGAGCCTTGCGCACAGCCTTCGTGGCGGGCGCAGGGTCAGAGCTCTGGGCCGGGGATTGATCTTGGTCGTCGCGGGGGTCGCTCATGGTTTCCTAGGGTTGCATTTCAAGTAGGGGCACTGGACCCGTGCGCGATCTCGGCGAGCAAGTGCTCGTGCGAGCGCGGGGGGGGGAAGGGGGACCATCAAGAACCGGACAGCCAACGACAAGCAACGGCGCGCCACCAAAAACGGCCAGAGGGTGGGCGGCGCTGGTCCACCTATTCCGCGGCCAAGTGAAGTGCTGAGCCGCTGCGGGCGGCCCGAACCGCCTGTGCGACCTTGGCGGACAGGCCCTCGACCGAAGCCTCGAACCGGACACCTGTCGAGCGGATCTTGACTTCGACGATGCCCTGGTCAGCCTTGCGCCCAACGACGATCTGCACCGGATAGCCCAGCAGATCCGCATCGTTGAACTTGATGCCGGGGCGCTCGTCGCGGTCGTCGAACACGGTCTCGATGTCCATGTCGACCAGTTCGTCGTGCAGCTTCTGCGCGTGCTCAAAGCTTGGTCCGTCGGGATTCAGCGCGAGCACGGCGACTTCGTACGGCGCAAGGGCCACCGGCCAGGAAATGCCGCGCGCGTCGTGGTGCTGCTCGATGGCGGCCGACAGGATGCGGGTGACGCCGATGCCGTAACAGCCCATCTCGAAAGGCTTTTGCGTGCCGTCCTCGTCCAGGAAGGTGGCCGTCATCGCCTTGGAGTACTTCTGGCCCAAGAAGAAGACGTGGCCGACTTCGATGCCCTTGAAGCTGCGGAGCAATCCGGAGCAGCGAGGGCACACGTCGCCAGCCACGGCCATGCGCACGTCGGCGTAGGTCAGGCCCTGCAGGTCGCGGGCGGGGGAGACATCGACCTGGTGCGCCTGCTTCTGGTTGGCGCCGCAGACTGCCGTGAGCATGGCCCGCAGCTCACCATCGGCGACCGCCTTCAGACCGCCCATGCCGATCGGGCCCAGGTAGCCGGGGGGCAGACCGGTCTTCTGCACAAACCACGCAGCGTCGGCGAGATACAGCGCGTTGACGCCCAACGCCTGCTTGACCTTGACCTCATTGGCCTCACGATCCCCGCGCACGAACACGACCGCCGGTTCGCCATCGGCTTCGTACAGGATCGCCTTGATCATCTGGTCGGCGCGGCAGCCGAGCATCTGCGTGACGCTCTCGATGGTCTTGGCTCCCGGGGTCTCGACCACTCGGGCCTCGCCCAGGCCGGCGGGCGTGGCGACGAACTCAGGCAGCGCAAGGGGGGCCTTCTCCACGTTGGCGGCAAACGAGCATGAGTCACAGGACACGATCGCGTCCTCGCCAGACTCGGCCAACACCTGAAACTCGTGCGACATCGAGCCGCCGATGTTGCCCGTGTCGGCCTCGACCGCTCGGAAGTCCAGACCCATGCGCGTGAAGATCCGGTGGTAGGCGTCGAACATCGCCTTGTAGGACGCGTGGGCTCCGGCCACCGTCGCGTCGAAGGAGTACGCGTCCTTCATGATGAATTCGCGCCCGCGCATCAGGCCCGCGCGCGGGCGGATCTCGTCGCGGAATTTGGTCTGGATCTGGTACAGGTTCACCGGAAGCTGCTTGTAGCTCTGCACGTCCTTGCGAACCAAGTCGACCACCACCTCTTCGTGCGTCGGTCCCACGCAGAACTCGGCGCCCTTGCGGTCCTTGAGACGCAGCAGCTCAGGCCCGTACTTGGCCCAGCGGCCGGACTCCTGCCACAGCTCCGCGGGCACGATCGCCGGCATGAAAATCTCTTGCGCGCCAGCTCGGTTCATCTCCTGACGGATGATGTTCTTGACCTTCTCTACGACCTTCACGCCCAGCGGCAGGAACGAGTAGATGCCGGCAGCCACGCGGCGGATGTAGCCGGCGCGAACGAGGTGCTGGTGGGAAACGACCTCAGCATCCTTGGGGGCTTCGCGAAGGGTGGGCAGGTGCAAACGGCTGGCGCGCATGGGGATTCTGGCTCCTGAAAGTGTCAACGTGAACGAAGGGGCGGCGCCCCGGCTGCGAACCGACAGGCCCGGCGCGCACGAACCGTCGGTGCGTCGGGAAAGGGTCGCGGAATCGCCGGACCGCAGATGAGGCTCGGGGAGGAAAGTCCCGCCGAGACCTAGTACTCGTACGTCTCGTGCATCGAGCGGATCAGGTCGAGCAGGCTGACGCGGAACTGATACTCCGAGAACAGATAGCTCTGCTGCAGCGTTTCGATGTTGGGGAACTTGGCCAGCTCGGCGGCCGCTAGCTTGACCGCCATGTAGCCGGGATTCAGGGTGTCGTCCGACGTCTTCGCCGCCACGTAGACCTTTCCAGACAGCGGATCGGTGAACTGCGCGACCTCGAGGCCCTCAGGCAGGTCGATGGCCGCCTCGTTGCCCTTCAAGAACACGCGGCTCAGGTCCATGAACGTGCGGTCGAAGCCCTGGGTCAGCAGCGCCATGCCGAAGTAGGCACCGAACAGCGGCATGCGGAAGCGGCTGGACGGGAAGATCGGCCGCTCGTCCGGGAAGATCGTGTACTTCAGGCAGCCGGTCTTCTGCTCAGGCGAGGCCGTAACGGGCAGGTCCGAGCACTTCTTGTACTGCTTGTCGGCATCGGCCCCCACCCAAACGCGCGGCAGCAGGTAGTCGAATTCCTTGGTCTCGTTGCCGGTCGCCGGGTCGGGCGGTCCCTGCAGTACGTGCCAGCCGTAGTACTCGGCGTCCTCGATCGAGATGCCCCCGAAGAGCTGGATCATCTCGCGCGGGAAGACGTTGTAGAAGCTGACCATGTAGCGGCGCAGGTCCTCCTGCTCGTTGACCGCCACGAACGCAGGCGTCGTCGGATCCGACATCAGCGAGAAGGCGGCGATGCGGTCGTAGATCTGACCGGCGGTGATCGGCCGGTACATGTAGCCGCCACCCCAGCCGGCATAGAGCTGGCGGCCGCCGTTGGTCTCGTCGAACCAGTGGTCGTCGGGGCAGCCGCTGGAGTCGAACTGGTTGTAGGGCTCGAAGCGATTGCGCTTTGCGTTCCAGCAGTAGTAGCCGGGCGCCGGGCGAGCGATGACCTGGGCGAGCTTGTTGAACGTGTTGACCGTGGCATAGGCGCCAGAGAGGCCGCCGTTGACGTCCTGATCGAACTCGCGGCCGTAGCGCTTCTTCCACCACCCGTCCTTCTGGTAAGTCGCGAAGTCGATGGCCCAGAACTGGAACTGCCGCACCGCTGTGTAGAAGGCGTTCTCGACGCGGGCCGAGTAGTTATCCGGGTGGAACATCTCGGAATCACGGGCATAGCCCCAGAAGTACCAGTACTGCTCGTAGTCGTTCAGCGCGTTGCGGGCGATCTCGTACGGGTCGGCGCCCTCGTCGAACGTCGCGCAAGTCGGCGTCTCGCCGTTCAACTCGTCGGAGCAGAAGCGGTACGGCACCTCGACGATGGTCGAATCGGCGCAGTACTTGTCCTCACCAAACAGGCGGCAGACCTTGTTCTGGCCGCACTGGTCGTCGCTGACACAACGGTCGCCTTTGAGGCTGGACCAAGCCACGTCCTTGCGGGCGTGCAGATTGGCGACCGACCCGAAGTACTTGGGCAACGTCGAGTAGTGGATGCGTCGCAGGATCTTGTTCATCGCCTGGTTGCCCTGATGCAGCAGCATGTTCGTGCTGGGGTTGTCCTGCGTGGGTGTGGCCAGGTAGTCGTTCAGGGGAGCCAGCTCGCCGCCGGGAGACGTGGTCAAGTCGGGCGGATTCGTGAAGGACTCCACGATGTCGCCGTAGCCGAACTTGATGGCGGCGCGGTCGTACATGCCCAGCCCGGCGAAGTCGGAGTTGAACTTGGCGCCGTAGTCCATGATCGAGGCCATCTGCTGGGTGCGCATGTCGCCTTCAGCTTGCGTGGCGGTCTCGTCCGACCACGGGTGGATGACGTCGCCAGCTGCATTGACCTTCAAGTCCCAGTACTTCTTCTGGTAGTTCAAGGCGTCGGTCGAGGCCTCGAAGTTGTGGCGCAGACCCAGCGTGTGACCAATCTCGTGGTCCTGCGTGGCCTTGTAGATCTTGGCCCACAGCTCGCCCTTGATTTGCGCGCGCAGCGGAGTGACGACGGCGCGGCCGACTTCCTGCGTGTTGCGAAGCAACGGGTCCATCGTGTCGGTGTAGAGGGGGCTCGGCAGCATGTGCACGACGTCGAGGATCGGGTTGTTGCCATTCGCCGTGTTCAACGCAACGCGCAGCTGCTCCATCAGCACCGGGCTGGAGCAATCGGCCCAACGGTTCTCGGTTCCCGTCGTGACGCAGATGCGCCCCTTCGACAGCCCCTGCGACTCGAACGCAAGCGGCGTGGTGCACGTCTCGCCGGTCGCGGAGGCGGTCAGGCCGTTGTAGAGGGTCTGAACCGTGGCAGCGGCGTAGGCCTTGCACAGGGCCTCGTCATAGCGACGGCCGTACTCTTGAGCGACCCCGATGATGGCGTTGTCGGTGAACGAGTCGAAGTGCAGGGTCTTGGTCGCCAGCTTGTCGAACACCTTGCGACGCTCCCGCAGACCGGCGATGTGCGCCCAGTTGGCGACGCTCAGCTTCTGGAGCTGGTCGGCCGTCATCTGCTGCGTCGTGCCCGGCTTGACGTGCAGGTCCTTGAACAGCGCGTGGACGGAGTAGGACGGGTCGTTGCCCACCAACATCTCGTCCAGCGACGGGTTCTGCTGGATGCGGGCCATGCGGCTCTGCGCATAGGATCCGCCGTTGTCGGCCACGTTGAGGCCCGCGGTTTCCAGACGCTGCCGGACGTCGGGATCCATCATGTTGGCCAGATGGGTACGCAATTCCTCTGTCGACTTGGGAGACTTCTGGTCGTAGGTCTTGAAGCGCCGTGCGGTGATGTTGAACAGCTTCTCCGTCGCGTACTTGACGTCGTTGAAGTCCTTCACGCCCGCCTGCAGCTCGATGGCCTGCAGCGCACCCTCAGAGCCCAGCTTCATCTGCGAGACGTAAGCGTGAGCGCTGGCCGCGATGATTTCGCCCGTGATGGGGTCGGCAGCCGACGGGCCGTAGCCGTACAGGCCGATCTGGATGTTGGCCGGCACCGCGTGCATGTAGTTGTAGCGCAGGTCGCCGAAGCGGTGCGGCTTGTCCATGTCCTTGCAGAAGCGCTTGCCAATCGCGGTGTCGCTGTACTCCGCGGTCTGCTGGCCGGCCTTCAGGGCGGCGCGGGCGGCGGCATCGCTGTTCTCGCACAGGATGAACATCGGGTGGTCGGGCTTGACGCCGGCCTTGTGGAACGCCACGACCGCCTCAAGGGGCTCAGACCAGCCTCGGGCGATATTGCGCGCTGCAACGACCAGCTCGCGCGGGTGGTCGGTGTTCAGGTAGTACACGATCGGCTCAGGCGTCATCTTGGTGTAGTCGAAGTCGCCCTTCCACACGCGGCCTTCGCCCGGACCCTTGCAGTTTTCGCCAGGCGCGGCGGTCGGATCGACGTAGCACTTGACGTAGCGGTCCCAGATGCGATGGCGCTGGGCGCGTCGAACGGCATTGTTGTAGGTGACGCCGAACTCGATGTCGTAGACCGGGCGCTCTGTACGGAAGTAGCCGAACTTCTCGAACTCGACGTCGTCCTGCTCGCGCGAGACGTAGGCCTTGGTCGGATCGTCGGTGTAATCGGGCACTTCCAGGAAGAACGTGCGGACCTTCACTTCCTCCGACGCGCAGTCGTACACGCCGCCCGTATACCAAGGATAGAAGTAGCAGATCGGGATGTTGCCCAGCTCTGCGTCATAGTAGACCGTCGGCGCCGAAGCGATCAGGCGGTGCACGTAGGTCATGTACGCCTGCTTGCACTTCTTGCCGTCGGCGCAGAGCTCGAATTCCTCGCCCTCGGGGGCCGTGTCGCCTTCGTAGACGACAGGAGCGACCGAAGCCGACGCCAAAATGCCGCCCGTCACGTCGCCGTCGAAGTCGACCAACTGCTGGGAACCCCACTGCACGCGCATGAATTCGCGATCGAACCACTTGCGATCACTGGTGTTTTCGTAGCGCCTGTTGGTCTTCTCGCCCGACGCGCTGCTGTAGGCGTAGGTGATGTCGAAGTGGCTGGAGATCGGGAACGCGAGCACGGGCGCGCCGCGGAACACATACTGTCGGCCCTCGCGCACGCAGAAGCCGTTCCAGTCGGCCTCGTCCTTGGCCTTGGGAGCCGCCGCGTTGCCGCACCACGCCTTGACGCCGCAGTCCGCGTCCGTTGCGCAGGCGACCTTCTGGTAATCCTGAGGCACGGCATGGGTCACTGGCTTGCCGTTCTTGTCCAGCAACGGCACGTCCGTGTCGCCCTTCATGGCGTACGCGTCCGACCCGAGCATGAACTCGTACGTGCGGTAGAAGTACAGGGCGTCTTCCTGGATCTCGAACACGCCGCGGGTCAGCGTGCCCATTTCGCCGGGAAACGTGTACGCGCTGGTGTAGGTGGTCGCCACGACGGTCGTGCGCAGGTACCACTCACGGCCCAGCAGGTCCGCCTTCTTCACATAGTTGGGCTGGACCGTGTCGATCTCGGCCAGATCCTGAGCACATCCGGCAAACATCGCCAGAACGGCGGCCAGGAGGAGCGAGTGCAAGTACGCGGACTTCATGTTGGTCTCCGTAGCACGGGAGCAGGTTCCAAACGCCTGGGCCTGAGGCCTCTGGCTAGATGCCGATAGAGCCGTAGACAGCGAAGAGTTCGCGGAAGTAGTCGATGACCTCGATTTCCGTCTTCATCTCGTTCGCGATCTTCTCCTTCTCAGCCCCTGTCGCTTTGGTCCACCACGTGCCCGTCGCGCAGGACGAGCCGTTGGCGCAAATCGGACTGCCGGTGTCGGGGGCAGCAGCGCACACGCTGCCATCCGCACAGCCAGTCTTCAGCAGGTTGAGCTTCTCGAGCATCCGATGGGTCGGCGAGTAGCGCTCCGCGTCGTAGTTGGGCTTCGGCGCGACGTAGGTCTTCTTGCCAAACGGGTCGACGAACTCGACGACATCGACCTTGACCTCGACGCCGTTGACGATCGTCTTGCCCAAGTCGTACTGCTGGCCGTTGCCCTTGAGCCAGATGGCCATCGAGTCGGTGAACGTCGGATCGAAGCCTGCCGGCAGGTTGGCGATCGCCTGCCACGCGGCGAACAACCGCAAGCTGTGGTTGAGAATCGACGGCTCGACGCGCGGGTCGTTGCCCCTGTACGGCTTGAAGGGGTCGTAGCGGTAGAACACGTTGTTGGTGTCGACGTGACCGCCGATCTCCTCCACATCGCCCGCCGCAAGACCGCCCAGCAACGAGGCCAATTGCTTCGGATAGACCGTGTTGTAGCCAATCGCGGTACCGCGGAACAACGGCAGCTGCTCGCCGACGTAGTCGGACAAGAAGTTCGCGCTGGAGTTGGTCATGGTCAGGATGGCCGCGACCTTGTCCCAGTAACCGCCAATCCACAGCGGGTGGTCGAAGTAGTAGTAGCCCTTCGCGGTCGCGAACGACGTCCAGGGCATCTTGCCAACCCCCATGGGAATCTCGAGGTTGCCCTTGCCGGCTTCATACGACACGTTGTTGTAGCGGTTGGCGACCGGGTCCTTGATGTAGGAACCAGGTGCCGGCGCCGTGATCATGTTCGACAACCGGCGGAACGAGTCTTCCGAAGCCCGCTTGAGCTGCAGCAGGCCAAACGGCGAGTTCTCCCACTGCTTGAAGTCCGAGAACACGCTGTAGATGTTGTTGAACAGCGCGTAGTAACGGCCGGCCTGCCCGATCGGCGTCAACCAGCGGTCCTCGATGCGGGCGAGATACGACAGGGGGCTGCCGCCGCGGCCGAACCACAGGCGCTCCCGCTTGAAGGCGTCGAACAGGTAGTACTCTTCGATGGCCTCGCCAGCGTGGTAGACGATCTCCTCCGGCGACGAGCCGGTGTCGAAGTAGTAGCAGCCCATGTTGCCGCGGAACTCGTCGGAGCAGTACTTGTACGGCACTTCGAAGTAGGTCGAGTCCGCTTCCTGGCGAACATAGTTGCGCACGTTGAGGCGCTCTGCCTCCACCAAGTGGGTCGGCACCGCCTCACGCTTGACGTTGTACTCCGGCGGCATCCAGTGGTTCACCAGATCCAGCGTGGGCGTGGTGGTGCCATAGCCGCTCCACGTCTCGGTCGTCAGGCGCCAGGACACGTCCTCGAACGAACGACCCTGATTCTTGGCATAGGTCTTGGTGGCTTCGATGAGGTAGCTGGGGTCTGAGTAGATCTCCACCAACTCTCCATACCCGTACTTGATGGCGGCGTAGTCGTACTTGCCCAAGCTGTGAATGTCGCTGTGGACCTTCTGACCGTAGTCCATGATCGACGAGTACTGGTACTCGACCCGGCGGTTGTCGATCTCCTTGGGCGTCAGCTTGGCGCGCGGTACGTACTTCAGCGCCTGCACCACGCTCTCCTCGGTCATCTGCGCGGTGCGCGTCTTGCCGCGGGCATCGGCGCAGTAGCCACCCTCGCAGCTTTCGCCGTCGAGGCACACCGAGGCTGCCGTGGCAGTGGTGCAGGCAAAGCGGGCATAGCACTTCGCGCCGATGCACTGGCCACCCGCGCACTGGCTGTCTTCCGAGCAGTCGAACGTGCTCTTGACCTTGGTCTGGCAGGTGCCCACCGGGATGGCGTCGGCGTCGATGCACTGCTTCTTGGACTTCAGGCACGACAGACCGCTCGGGCAGTCTGAAGTCGTGCTGCAGCTGAGCAACGCGCAGGTCTCTCCGAAGGTGTCCTGCTCGCAGAACACGTCCTTGCCGATGACGGCGGTCGAGCCGGGCAGCTTGAGGTCGGCGCAGAGCACCGGCTCCTTCTCGCGGCCGGTGTTCGGGTCGAAGTAGCCGTCGAAGTAGTTGATCAGGTCCGACGAGGCCTCAAAGTTGTGGCGCAGGCCCAACGTGTGGCCGACTTCGTGCTCGAGCACGCCGCGGAAGATCGCGATCGACAACGCGGTGCGCAGCGCATCGCCCTTGTAGCAGGCGTTGGCGCCAATCGGGTCCGCCTTGGCCAGAACGTCGGTCGGCTGCTGACCCGGCTGGCACTTCATGCGCTTGGCCAGGCCGAGCAGCGACGGGTCCTGGAACTCCGAGAGGTAGATGTTGTTGTAGCCGAGCAGCTGCATGCGCCGCTTCTCGTCCAGCTGCCGCTTCGGCGTGGCCCAGCCGGTCGGTCCGATCTTGCCCAGCATCTCCGGGTTGATGACGTCGCCGGGCTGCACTTCGCCCTCCGACATCACCAGCGCCATCTCGTCGTTGACCATCGCGCGCTCAAGCGAGGTGCCCTTGATCTTGTCGAGACGCGCGAACACCTGCCCCATGTCGAACGTGGGGGCGAACTTCTGCATCAACTCGCCCAGCTTCTGGTGGTCTTCCAGCTCGTGCAGCAGCTTGTCGTCGTCGGCGCCGGGCTTGGAGGACATCACCTCAGCCGCGCGGTCGGACATGCGCACGGTGGCCTGACGGCGGGCGGCCTCCAGCTGCTCCTCGGGGGTGGTCGAGACTTCGGCAGCGCCGATCGCGCCATCAAACAAGGACTTGTCCTTGCCGGTCTGCGACTGGGCCAGCAGGTACTCCTTGATGTACCGGCCGCTGGCGATGGTGCTGGCGTCCAAGTCGCCGTTCAGCAAGTCAACGAGATCCTTGGCGTACTGAGCATAGGTAATCAGCGAGGCGCCGTAGATGTTGGCGGTCGACCACACAATCTCGCCGGTGTCCGGGTCAGCGGCTGAGGGGCCGTAGCCCAGAGGCGACGACGCGTGGATGTTCGTGACCCAATAGAAGAAGTTGTAGCGCATGTCGCCGATGAGCTTCATGGCCGCGGCGTCCTCGACAAAGCCGCCGTTCTTGAGATCTGCGCACGGGTTGAACGGCTTGTTGGTCTGCGGATCGGTGACCCAGTAACGGCAGTCGTTCAGCAGGGTCTTGTCGCCGCGCTGGGCAGCCGTGCACTTGTCGCCGGTGTAGGCGTTCTCGCAGATGACGAAGATGTCCTGCAGCTTGTCCTTGACCGTGAGGCGGTCCGCATAGTCCTGCGGGGTCAGCTTCTGGCGCCAGCCGACGCACGTTCCCACGCCGTTCTCGCTGAGGCAGCTGACGTCGGCGCGCTGACCGGGATTGAGCATCACGACGTGCGCGACGCTGCCGGTGAAGTACAGCAAGTCCGTGGCCTTGCCGAACTCCAGACCTTCGCTGAAGCGGGTGCCGTTGACGCCGACTTCCAGCGTGGCGCCCTGCGACAGCGCCGTGCCTTCCTTCTTGCCCAGTCCGTTGACCACGCGCAGGCCGGACTTCAGCTCGCCGCCCTTGAGCACGGCCAGCGAGTCGCCGCCCACGAACACGACAAAGGTCACCTCGTTGGCCTTGATCTTGACGTTCTGGGTCTTTGCCGTCTGGCCGTCGGCGGTGACGACGAGATCGAACGTGCCGGACGAGCCACTGAAGCTCGACTTCGGCAGCAGTGCGGAACGGTCCTTGGCCGCAAGCTCGCCCGCGGCGAAAGCGATGTTCGACACGGTCGCAGCGACCGGACCGTCTGCGACCTTCTTGACCTCGAGCTTGGCGGCTGCGCTGCCCGGGGTGGCGTTGACGAACACGATCAGGCCGTCGCCGCCCAACGCGGGGCGGTCCGAGCAGATCTGCTTCTTGGTCACCGAGTCGAAGGTCACGGTGCAGTCGGTGACGATGACGGCCTCGCTGTCGGTGTCGCCCTTGGGGACGGCCACGACGACGCGATTGGCCTTGACGTTCTTGGTGTCGACCGCGACTTCAAACGGCGCGTGACCGGCGCAGTCACTGTTCGTCGAGCAAAACCGCTGGCCGAAGCGCGACTTCGCGTCGGAGAAGCCCTTGATGTTGTCCTTGGCCCACTTGTCCTGCCAGAAGTACAGCCAGGACACTGTCTCCTTGAAGGTGTCGCTCCACGAGTCGGCGGCGGCGTAGGCGGCGCGGAGGTGGTCGACCGGATGGCCTTCGCTGACGTGGTAGACGATCGGACGGATGCCGCGGTCGCGGTACTCGATGCGGGCCGTGGAGGCGCAGACGCCCGGCACGAACCAGTCCTTCTGGTCGCAGACGGCGGGGGCCGCGCAGTCGCGGTTGGTCACGCAAGTCGTCGTCTTGCCGGTCGCGTCCTTGACCGGCGTCAACGCCTTGGACTTCTTCCAGATGTTCCAGCGGGCGGCCTTGTAGTCGTGACCGGCGTAGGTCAGACCATACTCTTCATCGAAGGTGTACCGCTCGGCCAGGAAGTAGCCGAACTTCTCCTGCGGGCCGGCGTTGTGGTACGGCAGGATCTCGAAGTCGTTGATGCGCTTGGGGTTCGCGCGCTTGAAGGACACGCGGGTGTCGAAAGCGGCACCGGCGCAGTCACCGGGGGCGAGCGCGTAGGTCGAGCACGCGCCGGTGGACATCGGCTGGCCGAACACCCGACGGGTGAAGTGGAAATAGCCGCCGTCCGGGTCCATGTAGAAGCGGTTGGGGTTGTCCTTCTCGTCCTGCGGCACGTAGTAATCGACCGGGCTGTACTTCATCGAGCCCTGAGGGAACATGCCGTTGACCAGCGCGTTTCCCATCCAGTCGACGCGGACGTACTTGCGCTTGTACCAAGGCTTGTCCGTGGTGTTCTCGACCAGCACGTTCGACTGCGACCCGGTGGTCGAGCTGTAGTCCCGCTGGATGTCGAAGTGACTCTTGATCGGGTAGATGGCGGTGGGGTTGCCGACGACCAGATCGATGAACTGGTCCTCCTTACCCTCGAGCCAGTACGTCCTGATCTTCTTCTTGTTCCACTTCGCGTCGCCGCCCATCACCTTCTCGGAGAAGGGATAGACGACCAAGTAGTTTTCCTGAATGTCAAAGACGACCTTGCCGCCGTCGTCACCGAAGTTGGCTTGGCCTGCGAAGCCGAAGCCCGCCCCCATGGGAATGTCCGTGACGACCTCAAGCTTGTACCAGACGCCGGCGAGCGAACTCTTCGCGACGTAATTCGCTTGGGTGCGGTCGATGAGGCCGACGTCCTCTACGCACGCCGTGGCCATGAGGGCGAAGGCGATCGCGAGCAAGAACGACACGGGGCGAAGCAACTTCATGGTGCAACTCCTGAGAACACGCGAGGAAACTCCTGAACAGGGTGCTGGCACCGGCGGTTCAGGGGGTGGCACGGGCGCTACGGCCCGGTCCCGAAGCCTAGAAATCGTGCGACAGCCCAAGGCTGAAGCTGGAGTAGTTGTCCGGCAGCGAACGGAAGTCGAAGAACGGGAACCGGAGCGTCTTGTTGTCGGCGGTGAACACGGGCGACCCTGTGTAGACCTGCGCGCTGATCGCGGTCTGACCCGACGCCGTCAGTGCATAGGAAACGCCGATGCTGCCCCACTGATTGTCGCTGCGGCCACGGCCGGCCTTGGCGTAATCGCTGGAGAACTCGTCGAGAGGAGCGTCGTAGTACTTCCAGCTGTGCGACAGCGAGTAGGCGATCGCGGCGTACCAGCGGTCGCCGATGCTGAACGCAGCCGTCAGACCATTGCGCAGCGAAAACGAGCTGTTCTGCGCGGTGGTGGCGATTTCGCCTCCCCCCAGATCCTCCGCTCCGCCGGCGCGGAACAGCGGGTTCGCGGTCGGGTCGATCTCCCGCGTGGCGCTTGCGTAACGGTGAAAGTTCTTGTTGAAGGAGAACGAATAGGACAGCGTCATCAAGCCGTCGAACAGACCCTGCCGGGACAGCGAAAGGCTGGTGCCCAAATTCGTGATCTTGGTTTGGAATTGGCTCGAACGCGACGTCGGCAGGCTGGACGACAGGCCCACGCTCGAGATGATGCCACCAGGCAATATCCAGGGCTTGCTCTTGCCGTCTTCGATCGTCTGCGGCATCCAGGACAGCGAGAACCCGACATCACCAAAGTTGGTGTCGTAGGGTCGCACCGCGCCGGAATCGACGTTGGTGACCAGGTTCTTGTTGACGCCGTCGGACACTGCAAGCGACAGACCAGGGAGGATCGCCCACGCGACGCGCAGGGACAGCGTCATGTCCAAGCTTGCGCGGCGCTGCTCCTCGTTGGCGACCAACGTGCCGCCGGAGATGCCGGACTCGAGCCCGACACTGCCGGAAATCGGGATCTTGGCTTCAGAGGCTTGCTGTTGCTCGACGAGCTCGTCGCGCACCTGCGCCAAAGCGGCGACGGAGACCAGTGAGGCGGCGAGCGCAGCAGCAAGCGCGGCCGCGCGAGCCAAGCGATGAAGGGCAAACGGCATCCGCTTCTCCTTGCGCGGGGCGATCGCCTGCGCACGCGGTCTGACGAACAGGCGCGGGAATCGGTTCCGGACAGAGGACTATGATTTCCGTCGGTTCTGGCCTGTTCGGGTGCGATTTGCACCCCGACCCCAGTCGCCGAGGGCACGACGGAACGGCGGAACGTAACATTGGGCAAGCTCGGATTCAAGATGAAGCCTTGCAGGGTACGAGGCGTTTGCCCCTCAGCGTGAACAGCTTGTCACGAAGGCGGCGGTGAGCAGGCGGGTTGCACAGGATCTCCAGAGGCTGTAGACCATAGGGTCTTGCGCCTTGGTTCGGCCGACGGTCGGGCGCAAGCGGGGGCGGACGAGTAGAGGCCGACCCCGATAGACGTGCGTCTGATTGCGCAAGGTTTGGGTCAGGAGGCGGCGTGCGGTTCACGTGTCCCAGTTGCAACAAGTCCTATCGTTTGCCGCCGGAGCGTCTTGGGGCCTCCGGACGCGCGCAGATCCACTGTCCGAACTGCCACGTTCACGTGCACGTGCGAGCGGGACAGGGTGACCTTCTCGAGTGCCATTTGGTCACGGACGCGGCGCACGGTCACGACGCCGCGCACGCCCATGCCGCCCAAGAGCCTGCGCACGATCACGCCCCCAAGCCAGGCCAAGCGACCTGGTTCGTGGTGATCGGCCGCGAGAAGCAAGGGCCGATGACCGTCGATCGGGTCGCGCAGATGCTTGCCTCCGGCCAGCTGACCCGGCAGTCGCTCGCGTGGCAGAAGGGGCTTGCCGCCTGGATGAAGATCCAGGACATCGACGCGCTGCGTCTGGTCGCGCAGGCTTCGCAACCGGCGCCCGCGCCCGCAGCACCGCGTCCCGTCTCGACCGCGCAACCTGCAGTCCGCACCACCGGTTCAGCTCCCAGACCCGCGCCCGTTCCCAAGCCGACCGCTGCTCGCACGTCACAACCTGTGCCGCCTGCACGCCCCAAGGTCGACCGGCCCATGCCTGCCCAGCGGAGCGAGCCAGCGCTGGACGAGGCTGGCCCGACGATGGAGGCGCAGGTTCCGTTCTTCGGCAACCGCACCGCGACGAACCACGGCCGCAAGGCGGGTCCAGACCACTCGAAGGTGGCCGCGGATGCGCACGGCGCCGCGTTCTTCGGCGGTGGCTCGGACATCGGCGACATCGACCTGCAGATGCCCGACCCGAACAAGCACAAGCCGACCAAAGAGGAGTACCAGAACCTCCTGCAAGAATTCAGCGTCATGTTCCGTCTGGACAAGCGGAGCAAGCGCCAGAAGATCGCCATCGGCGTGGTGCTGGGCGCACTGGTGCTGGGCGTCATTGCATTCGGTATCGCGCTGAAGGTCGACGGCGACGCCAAGCGCGAGCTGATCCGCGACTCGAAAACCATCCTTTCCGTGTTCAACCTGCCGTACCAGACGAGCGAGAAGGTGCAGATCGAGCAGGAGGATAGTGCGGATGCAGGCGACCCGGCAGGCGCAAACGGCGCCGCGGGCGCAGAGAACAAGATGGCCGTCACCGAGAAGAGCACGTCTTTCCTCGCCGCGAAGCTCCAACGGACCATTCGTGCGCAGAAGAAGCGGCAGGCAGCGACGGGGGGCAAGGTGGAGCTTCAGGGCTCGACTGCCGAGCAGATCGCAGCCCGCACTGAGCAAGAGCGATTGGGGAAGGAGGCTCTCGAGCGCGCCCTGAACTCAGGCAACGGCCCCAAGCGGGAGAAGGTCGCCACGGGCGGCATCGGGACGGTGCAGAACGTGACGGACTCGCAGCTCGAGCGTCTCTGCTCACAGCGGTACGGTGTCCTGCGCACCTGCGGCAACAAGGTCCTGTACGACGGAGCGCCGTACAAGCTCGCCTTCACGATCAACCTGTTGGGCGGTGTCTCTGGCGTCCGCGCAATGGTCGATGGCAAGCCGGATGCCGATCTGGCGGCGTGCGTGCGCGCGAACTTCTCGTCCAACTTCGGTCAGCAGGAAACCGAGACCGACCACACCTGCTCGGTGGAGTGAGGTCGCCGTGCTCCAACGCGCCCTGCTGATCCTGGCCTGCACCGCTGCGTTTCTGGCAGCTGCAGGCAGCGCGTGGGCGCAAGAGAGCAAGATCGAGTTCAAGGTTCTGGGCTTCAACGCCGACGCCAAGACGATGCTTGTGGGCATCGAGGACGTCGACACGGGGCTCGCTTTGCGCCTGTACGACGTCGAGTCGGGGCAGCCCGCCAAGAAGTCCGTGCTGGTGCCGTACATCCGCGTCGATGGCGTCAAGACCATCAAGGAGGCGCGGAAGAAGTACAAGATCACCGACCCCGGGGTCGAGGATACGATCTACCCATTGGACCCTGCGGACGAGACCAAGACGCTGTCGTTCTTCGGCCTGATGGCCTCGAAAGAGCGGTTTGTGCTTGCCGCCACCGACAAGAAGAGGCTGGGCAAGATCAAGGACGTGCCGGTGCAGAAGGACGAAGAGACCGGCACCCTGGGGACTGCCACGCTGAAGTCCGTGTTTTGGACGACCGACCGCAAGACGATGGTGGCGGTGATCAAACACAAGCTGGATACGGGCAACTTCTCCCGCGAAGTCGATGAGTTCCACGCGATCCGCTTCACTCCTGACGTGATCCGCTGGGTCGAGCAGGACAAGCCCAAGGAAGAAGAGAAGCCCAAGGAAGAGGAGAAGAAGAAGGAGGAGAAGGGTGGCTGGTGGCCGTTCTGAGCCGCAACCTCCCCGCATCGTCATGACCTCCGCAGCCCCCCCTTCCGCCCCACTGCGACGCCGCCGATCGCACGACCTGCGCTTGCTGCAGCGGTTCTGGCCGTACCTGCGCGCCGACCGCGGCTGGCTGCTGGTCGGTCTGGTCTCCGTGCCGTTGATGAGTCTGGGCAATCTGGCGCAACCCTGGATTCTCAAAGAGGCCATCGACGGCCCCATCGCCCACGCGTTGCATCACCAACCGGCACCGGGCTTTCTGGCGCTGCCCACCCTGTCAGCGCTGTTTCTGGTGGCGGTGCTGGGTGACTACGGCTTTCGCAGCCTGCAGCTATATGCCTTGCAGCGCGCGGGGTTCCTGTCGCTGCTGCGGCTGCGGCGGGCGGTGTTTCAGCACGTGCTGCGGCAAGGGGCGGCTTTCTTCGACCAGCGCGCGACGGGCGCGCTGCTGACGCGCACAACGAGTGACGTTGAGGCGATCGCCGAGATCCTGACCTATGGCATCGTGGGCATTCTGGGCGACGTGTTCGACATCGGCACGATCCTGCTGGCGATGTTCCTGCTGGACGTGCCCCTGACCGGCATGACCCTGCTGGCCGCGCCCGGGATCGTGCTGCTGGTCGAATTCTTCAGGCGGCGCCTGCGGTTTTACAGCGTCGACATCCGCAAATCGATGAGTCAGGCAAGCGGTCACTTCCAGGAGGCGCTGGCGGGGGCACCGATCGTGCAGCTGCACGGTCGCGAGCAGACGACGGTCGAGGAGTACCGCAAGCTCAACTTCTCGTATCTACGGGCCTATCGCAGCTCGAATTGGTACGACGCATCGCTGTACGCGGTCATGGACGGCGTGGCGGGGCTGGCGATTGCGGTGCTGCTTTGGTACGGCGGCGGTCGCAATCTGCAAGGTGCCGTGACGCTTGGGCTTCTGGTCGCCTTTGTGCAGTACATCCAGCGCATCTTCGTGCCTGTCCGCGAGCTGAGCGGCAAGGTGGCGACGCTGGAACGCGCAATGGCGGCGCTGGAGCGCATCTTCGAGCTGCTGGACGCCGACGCGTCGCTGAAGTCGGGCACCCACGCGCCGCACAAGGTCGAGGGGCGGATCGAGGTGCGCGACCTGCACTTCGGCTACGGCGAAACGCCTGTGTTGCATGGGGTTTCGCTGGAAGTGCAGCCGGGACAAGTGGTGGCGCTGGTGGGGCCCACAGGCTCCGGCAAGACGACGCTGGCGCGGCTGCTGACACGGCTGTATGCGGCACCCAAGGACGCGATTCTGCTGGACGGTGTCGCCATCGAAGACTGGGATCTGCAGGCGCTGCGGCGAGGCGTGGGCGTGGTGTCGCAGGACGTGTTCCTGTTCGCAGGCACACTGCACGACAACGTGGCGCTGGGGCGGGACGACATCGGTCCCGAGCAGGTGCGGAAAGCGCTGGACGCTGCGCAGCTGGGGCCGCTGGTCGACCGGCTGGGCGGCACTCAGGCGCTGCTGAGCGAAAGCGGGGCGAACCTGAGCTCAGGTGAGCGGCAGCTGCTATCGATTGCGCGGATCCTCGCGGGCGACCCGCCGGTGGTCGTGCTGGACGAGGCAACTGCCCACATTGACACGGAAACTGAGCAGGCGCTGCAGCGGGCGCTGGACGTCGTGTTCGCGTCCCGCACGGTCGTGGTTGTGGCGCATCGGCTGTCGACCATCCGCAAGGCCGATTGCATCGTCGTGCTGGAGCGCGGCCGCATCGTCGAGCAGGGGCGCCACGACGAGCTGCTGGCTGCCGACGGGCTGTACGCCGGCCTTGTGCGGCGTGCGCTGCAGCAGGCCCAGACTCCGACCAACTGACCGCCGCTTGCGTCCGCGCGGGTTTTCCGGCACACGGGCGCGCCGGCATCGGTCCCCGCCCCCGACCGCGCAACGAGAGGAAGCCATGGCCACGTTCGAAGCCAAGACCCTGAAGGGATTTCGCGACTTCCTGCCCGACGCGATGGCGCCCAGACAGGCGATGCTGCGGGTGATCGAGGCGACGTTCGAGCGTCAGGGGTTCGTGCCGCTGTCGACGCCTGCCTTGGAGTACGCCGAGACGCTGACGGGCAAGTACGGCGACGAGGGCGACAAGCTTCTGTACAAATTCCAAGATCATGGCGATCGCGAGGTCGCGCTGCGCTATGACCTGACCGTGCCGCTGGCGCGGGTGGTCGCCCAGCACCGCAACGACCTGCAGCTGCCGTTGCGGCGGTATCAGGTGGCGTCGGTGTGGCGCGCCGACAAGCCCCAGCGCGGGCGGTTTCGCGAATTCATGCAGTGCGACGCGGACATCGTCGGGCCCAACACCGCGCTGGCCGACGCCGAAGTGCTCTGCACGGGCCTTGCCGTGCTTCGGTCACTGGGAATCGAAGGGGCGATGCTGCACCTGAACCACCGCGACTTGCTGTTCTCGTTCTTGCAGGCCGCGGGCGTGGACGATCCCGACCAGCAGCTAAAGTGCATCCGGGCGGTCGACAAGCTCGACAAGATCGGCCAAGCCGGCGTAACGGCAGAGATCGTGCGGGAGTGCGGGCTGACCGACGAGCGGGCCACCAAGGCCATCGCCCCGTTCCTGGCTGCGGAAGCGACAGGGGGAGCGGAGTCTGAGTTCGCGCGGATCCGCGCCTTCTTCCAGCGGGAACTGGTCGCGGCCGCTCTGGAATCGGCGCTGTCGGCTGTTGGGCGTCTGGAGACCGTGCTGGGTCTCGTCACCGCTGCTGGCTTTGGCGCCATGATTCGGTTCGACCGCTCGATCGCCCGCGGCTTGGACTACTACACCGGCGTCATCTACGAGACCCGCCTGACCGACCCGCGCGTGGCGGGCATCGGCGCAGTGATGAGCGGCGGCCGCTACGACCACCTGATCGGCATGTTCTCGCGCGATGAGGTCCCGGCGGTGGGCATCAGCTTGGGCTTGGACCGGCTGCTGGCGGCGCTGGTCGAACTGGGCCTGATTCCCGGCGGCCAGGGCACCACTCCGGTATGCGTCACAGTGTTCA
Organism: Myxococcota bacterium; assembly: GCA_049317445.1. GTDB lineage: Bacteria > Myxococcota_A > UBA9042 > UBA9042 > UBA9042 > CAJBNH01. The sequence continues at coordinate 19,477 of JBMOIG010000085.1, forward strand.
GCGCCGACCAGGCCGGCACGTCGCTGCAGGTCGCGCAGTTGTTGCGCGACGCCGGGTTGCGCGTCGAGGTCGACACCCAAGGCGGCAAGCTGGGCAAGCAGCTGGAGCGGGCGGCCAAGCGCGGCAACGTGCTGGCGGTGGTGCTGGGGCCAGACGAGGTCGCGGCAGGCGAGGCGGTGCTGAAGGACCTGCGCAAGGGTGAGCAGCTCAAGGTCAAGATCGCCGAGCTTGCCCAGGCAGTGGCCCGCGCGTTGGCCGACTGAACGGTGCGAGCCGCAACCGCGAAAGGCTCGGCAGCGCCTGTAGCACTCGGCCACTGAACCCAATCGCCCGCAGCCGCGTCAGACGCTGTGGATTGACCCGCTGCGACGGGCCGGGCTTACTACCGACATGGCGCTTCTCCGACTCCCCACTCCACGTTCGACCGTTGCTTGGCGCTTCGCCGCGCTGGCCGTTGCCGCGGCCGTGCTGGCTGGCTGCGGTGCCCCGCAAGGTCAGGTCGTTACGCTGGATCCCATCGAGTTCAAGGTCGACCGCACGGGTGGCGAGCCTCACGTCTACGTCCGCGATGAGGCGGCGCTGACCCAAGAGGCGATGGCCAAGTACGAAGCCGCCGACTGGGCCGACGCCGTGCGGTTGTTCGACGTGATCCTGCGCGAGTTCCCCCAAACGACCAATCGATTCGCCCTGCTGTACAACGCGGGGCTGGCGCTGCTGCGCCTGCGCAAGCCGGCCGACGCGGCAGAGCGGTTCTCGCTGGCAATGCAGGCGGGCGAGGGGACGCGCCAGGC